>JAAEMS010000213.1 GCA_024225275.1 Actinomycetes bacterium | reverse complement strand
CTTGGATCGAGGTGTCTGATCGGGTATTCGATGGCGGATCACATGCGCACCGGGCTCGTTCTCGACGCGCTCGGCATGGCCGTCGACGCGAGAGGAGGCACGTCCCGGATCCATGGCGTGATCGCTCACGCGGACCGCGGAAGCCAGTACACGTCGAATGACTACATCGACTTCTGCGTCGACCGCCAGATGCTTCCCTCGGTAGGAAGGACCGGGGTATGTTGGGACAACGCCGTCGCCGAATCGTTCTGGGAATCACTCAAACGTGAGTGCATCCAAGGACAAGAATTCGCAACCCGTGCTGAAGCACGCCGGGCGATCTTCCGGTGGATCAACTGGTACAACCCCGACCGCATCCACACCAGCCTCAACCACCTCGCACCATGCGAGTGGGAAGACCACTACGAGCAAGCCGCATAATCACCGTCCGCCCAACGGGGAGATGCCCATGGCGAACCGCTACTGCACTGCTGAGCCCACCTCGTTTGCCGGCCGGGTCGCGAACCACGACCACCTGTGAGCAGGCAGCCCCTCGGCACTATCGCAAATAGAGCGGTCCAGCGCAAACAACATCTATAAAACCAAGTATCCTCCCGGCCGGCGCGAAGCCGATTTTCGTAATGGGGCTACTGGAGAGCGCTGGGCCATCGTGTTGAGTCAATATGAGGCGGCCGGACGGCGAAGTGGAATAGTCCCCTAGCCAAGTTGACGAAGTGCCGTTGTCGTGGCGAACTTGTGCATTTACGCTACTATCCAGACCGCTCCAGGAGATCACGTTGTCCATGACGAGCTCTGTGCAATCCCCTACCCCGGGTAGGATCACCCCAGCGGTGCTTACGTACTCAATTAAGGCAAGAGGACGGCCGGGAACGTTGGCGGCGATGGTGGTGAGCGTGCCGTCTAAGAATGTGTAGCCAAGCGGAATCAGCCTTGTGTCGAACACAAACGATCCGTTGCTCGGCACGGTCGTAGCCTCTGTTTGATTCTGGGAGAAGTTGTCGAGGAGGATGGTACCAAGTGAGCCACAGGCAGCGTAGGCCGGGGTGGTGGCCAGCGACTTGATCATGGGCGCGCTGAACGCAGCACCAGCACCTACCTGAAGGGCCCGTCGCCGCGAGACGTGCGGGCTTGAAGAAATTGACTCGCCTACCAG
>JAAEMS010000212.1 GCA_024225275.1 Actinomycetes bacterium | reverse complement strand
CTGTCCGTTCATGAGCCCCTACCGATGATCAGCATCCAGACCCCGCCGACCACCATGAAGATGGCGAGGAGCAAGAAGATGATACTGAGCACACCGCCCAGCAGCGGTACGGCACCAACAACGGGGCGCACGAGGTAGGCCAGTATGCCGGTGACCACTAGCACCACACCGGGCCTGTTCAGAAGGGTCTTCATGGTCCGACAGGAGAGCACATCGTGAGCGGGAGCGCAGCATGACCACCAACCTCACCGGTACCTGACCCCTTCGGTTGAGATCTACGGTCTCACCATGACTGATTCATGGGGACTCCAGGGCAAGCGCATTCTGATCACGGGGGCAGGGTCGGGTATTGGGGCGGCCACCGCCCGACTGGCCGGCGGAGACGGTGCCGAGGTGACCGTTGTCGACCTACCCAGCGACGAGGCCCGAGCGGTAGCCGACGAGATCGGGGGCCAGTTCGTGCCGTGTGACGTTCGCGACCCCGATGAGTGGACGAACTTGGCCGGCTCCCTCGACGGGCTCGACATTGCGGTACTCAACGCGGGCGTGATCTTCCGAACACCCGAGGAGCTCGAGGCGGTCGCCGATGACCCTGGCACCTGGGACCTCGACAACTACAACCGGGCCGTCGACGTGAACATCAACGGCGTCGCCTTCGGGATTCGGGCTCTGGCGCCGGTGCTCGAAGGCAGCGGGGGAGGTGCCATCACCGCCACGGCCAGCCTGGCCGGCCTGATTCCGTGGTCACCCGATCCCGTCTACTCCATGACGAAGTGGGCGGTGGTGGGCCTGGTGCGGGCGTCGGCCACACCTCTGGGTGACAAGAACATCACCATCAACGCCATCTGCCCGGGCGGTGTGGCCACTCCGATGACGGGGATCACCGACGGATCGGTGCCGGCCTACATGGCCGACCCTGCCCACATCGGACGGGCCCATCTGGGCGCAGCGACCTCGGGTGAGACCGGTCGCGCCATCAAGGCGGTGGGTGGTCGCCCCCATGAGGCCCACGAGTTCAACCGGGTCAGCGGCGCCATGGCCGGCCCCGGCTGATCGTTACAGGCCGGCGAGAAACTCCAGGAGCGCGGCGTTGACCTCGTCAGGACGCTCTTGCTGGAGCCAGTGGCCTGCCCCCTCGAGGATCTCGAGATGTCGAAGACCCGGTAGAGCGGCCCGGGTGCCTTCGATGGCTTCTGGTGTGTTGCCCGCGATCATGTCGGTGGAGCCGCCCATGTAGAACGCCGGCTGCTCGATGGTGGTGCCCACCCACGGAGCCAGGCAGGCGGGGAGGGTATTGATGTTGCGGTACCAGTTGAAGCCACCCCGAAAGCCGGTGCGGGTGATCTCCTCGACATAGAAGGCGAGGTCATCTTCGTGGAGCCAGGCCGGTAGCTCGTCGGGGATGATGAGCTGCTCGGACATGGTCTGGCCGGCCGGGAAGAACCCGTCCCAGCCCTCGTCGAGATCTCCGTTGGCGATGGCATCTCCACTGATCGAATACAGAACCCCGCGCATGGTGCGTTCGATGTCGGCCTCGAGGTCGGCTTCGGCCCTGCCCGGCTCCTGGAAGAAGAGTCGGTAGTAGTCGCGGTCAGGTCCCGCGGTCTGGGCCATCATGTCGTTCATGGTGACGCCCTCGGGCAGTCCGCCGATTGGCGGAATGAACGGCACGCTCAACGCGGCGACGGCCCGGAACATGTCGGGCCGCATGAGCGCCGAGTACCAGGCCACCGGCGCACCCCAGTCGTGACCGACCACCACGGCGTCTTCCTCGCCCAGGGCGTTGACCACCGCGACCACGTCGCCCACCAGATGGTTGATGGTGTAGGCGCCGACGTCCTGGGGAGCATCGGTTCCCCCGTAGCCCCGCATGGACATCGCGATGGCGCGGAACCCGGCGTCGGCCACCGCGGGGATCTGGTGGCGCCACGAGTACCAGCTCTCGGGCCAACCGTGGCAGAAGACTACGAGCGGCCCCTCTCCCTTCGACACGTAGTGGATGTTGATGCCGTTGCCGTGGATGGTGCTGTGCTCGACCTCGATCATGGAGGGAGTCTGGCACGATGTCGTCGTGAGGGAGCTCGAAGGCAAACGGGTGCTGGTCACCGGCGGGGGGCGGTGAGCCCTAGCCCGCCTGGCGGCGAGCTGCGAAACGGTGCATGGCCCGCTCGAGCATTCCTGAGGCCGCGATCAGGGTGTTCTGTTGCTTGCCCATGGTCAGGGCGTCGGCCAGGGGCAGGTTGCGGGCGGCCCGGTGGATCTCCATCGTCATGGCCACGGCCTCGGGTTCGAGGGCTACGAGGTCGGCCACGAACTGTCCGGCGACCTCGGCCAACCCGTCGGACCCCGATCCCAGCCGGTTGATCAAGCCGTGCTCGTGGAGTCGGGTGGCGGGGATGGGCTGGCCCAGCATTCCCCATTCGAGGGCGAGCCGGGGCGGGACGAGCTTGGCCAGCAGGGGAGTGTTCACCGCGGCCGGGAAGCCGTTGCGCATCTCGAAGGCACCGAAGATCGCCTCCTCCTCGGCCACCACGAAGTCGCAGCCCATGGCCAACGTGAAGCCGCCGGCCACCGCGTAGCCCTCGACCACCGACACCGATGGGGTGGTCGAATGGTGAAGGGCCTGGAAGACCTGCTCCCACAGACCCTCGCGGTCGAGCACATCGCCGATCTCATTGCTCTGGGGGCCACTGAGGTTCCGTCCGGTGCAGAAGGTGTGGTTCGCCCCGGTGATGATGAGGCACCGGCAGCCGGGGTTGGCGTTGGCTGCCTGTATCCCGTCGACGAGACCTCGAATCATGGCCGCATCGAACGCATTCTTCACCCCAGGTGCGTCGAGGGTGAGGGTCGTGACATGACCGTCGGTTTCGGAGCGGATCATGGGCGGAGAGTAGTCAGCCCACGGCACCGGCATGGGATCGGGGTCCGGCCGATTCGAGGGATATGCCCCCTGAGTACGAGCCGAGGTGGGGCCGCAGCGCTAGTCCCTGGCGTCGCGCAGTCCGGTCGCGAACTTGTTCCGCATGGTGACGTGCTGGGTCTCCCAGCCGGCCGTGGCCTCGCCCACCGACTCGATGCTCCACATGTCCTCGGTGGTTGCCTCATCGACGGGAGGCCACTCGAGGTAGCGGGCGATGCGGTTCCCGCCCACCCAGTACACCTGGGCGGTGGCTTCGCACGACTCGGAGAGGAGCCAACCGACCAGTGGTGAGATGTTGGCCGGATCCCACATGTCGAACGAGCCGTCCTCGGGTTCCTTGATGCGGTCGGCCAAACCGGGGGTGGCGAGGGTCATGCGGGTACGGGCCGACGGCGCGATCGAGTTGACCCGGACGCCGTAGCGACTCAGCTCGCGGGCGGCGACGACGGACATGGTCGCGATACCCGACTTGGCCGCCGCATAGTTGATCTGCCCCGGATTCGAGTGCAGCCCCGAGGTCGAACTGGTGTTGACGATCGAGCCGCTGACCTCCTTGCCGGCCTTGCTCTGCTCCCGCCAGTACCCGGCGGCGTGGCGCATCATCAGCCAGGTACCTTTGAGGTGCACATCGATGACGAGGTCGAACTCCTCCTCGGTCATGTTCACCAGCATGCGGTCACGCAGGATGCCCGCATTGTTGACCACACCATGGAGATCGCCGAAGGTCTCGACTGCCTGGTTGACGATGCGCTGACTCGATTCCCAGCCCGCCACTGAATCGCCGTTGGCCACCGCCTCGCCGCCTGCGGCCTTGATCTCGGCGACCACCTCGGCGGCCGGACCGGTATCGGCCCCGCTGCCGTCCTGTTCGCCACCCAGGTCGTTGACCACCACCTTGGCGCCTTCGCGGGCAATGAGGAGGGCGTGTTCGCGACCCACACCGCGCCCTGCTCCGGTCACGATGATGACCCGTCCGTCGAGTGATCCCATGGCAGTCCCCTTCGATCCGATTGATTGACCCCGATCATGCCGGATTCGCCGAACCTGTGCCTCGCTGACAACTCGCTGGACCGGCCATTCGATTGGGGAGATCGCCGGTCAGATCACCTTTGGCGGGGGAGTGGTCCAGGCGGTTGGGCTGTATCTCTGCGGTTGGGCAAGCGACCTTTGAGCATGAGGGCATTGTGGCCAACGGGGGGCTGGTCGTTCCGGTCGCCTTGGTGACCCGTCTCGGGCTCGAAGCGTTGATCGACACCTGGGTGCGCACTGGGCCGCCGAGGCCGGGTCGCAAGATCTTGATGTTGGTGGCGGCGATGCGACAGTTTCGTTCATGTCATACTGATTTCTCGAAGGGACGAGAGGGTGACCATCGATCGATCGACGGCCGAGTTTCTCGAGTCGCTCGGATACCTGAATGCTGGCGAATCCGAGCCGACCGAGGCGCTGCTCCGCTACCAACGCTTTCACGGCCTCGAGTCCACCGGGGACATGGACGAGCTGACGACGGCAATGATGGCTCGGCCGCGCTGCGGTGTTCCTGACCTCATCGGCACCGGACTCGGACCGTTCGGAATCGGTGACCCTTGGCCCCAACGCGAACTCACCTACGGTTTCGACGAGGTCACCGACCGGCTCGGCCGCCCCAGTGTCGCCAAGGGTGCGATCGCAGAAGCACTCCGCATCTGGGCCTCCGTCACGCCGCTGAAATTCAAGTCGGTACCCCTTGACCTGAACCCGGACTTCATCATCCGATTCGTGACCGGCGCCCATGGCGACGGACTGCCCTTCGACGGGCCCGGCAGGTTCCTGGCCCATGCCTACTTCCCACCGCCCAACCCCGGTGGTGACCTCGCTGGCGACGCCCACTTCGACGACACGGAACCATGGGCGGCCGAAATGCCCATGGCCGACGCCAACCAGGATCTGGTCACCGTCGCCATTCACGAGTTTGGTCACTCGCTGGGCCTCGACCACAGCAACGACATCGACGCCATCATGTTCCCCGTCATCTTGGGCAAGCGCCGATCACTCGGCGGTGACGACATTGACCGCATTCAAGCCCTGTACGGCGCCCCTGACCCGGCTGAAGGCTTCCTTCTTGGGCCGTCGGCTGGCTGTGATGCCGTCTACAGCGCACCCGGCGAGCTCGATCTTTTCACGCGCAATGCCATGGGCGGGCAGCGCCGCCGCCGGCACCGCAACGGGACCTGGCAGCCGTGGGAGGAGCTCGGCGGCGAAACGGACACGGCATCGAGTGTCAACCTTCAAGCTCTCGTCACCGGGCCCGGCGACGGAGTCCTGTTCAGCCGCGACTACAACAAAGGCGTCCGGGCTCGAGTCATTTCCGACGGCAGTGTCGGTCCCTATCAGCGACTCGAAGGCGCCAGCGGCCATAGCTTCTTCGAAGCCGGGGTCGCCAATGGTGTGGGTGTGTACCTGACCTCTGGCGCCATCCACTTCCCTGGGTGGCCGACTGAGGGCCCTCCGGATGATCCGCCACCTACCGTGTTGTACGAGGCCCGTGTCGCCAACGGTCGACTGGAGGACTGGAGGCGCCTCGAAACCGACGTGTCCCCGGTGGTGGCATTCGCCCCGAACCCGAACGGCCCCAGTGCGCTCATCATCGGGGATCGCCTCGGCCGCCTCAAGATCGCCGAGGGAACCGTTGGCAACTGGGGCCCATTCGCCTCAATAGGCGACGAGCCCCGCATAGATCCAGAGGACTCGTTCTGGCCGATACGAGCCTGTTTCACCGACGACGTGTTGCACCTGGTCGTCCAGACCGCAGACCTCCGGCTCATCCACCTTCAACGCTCCAACAACACTTGGGGGACCGGCGTCGACCTCGGTGGCGAGCTGACCCGTCACCAACTCGCCACCACCGGGAGCGGCCGTTTGCATTTGGCCACACGTGAACGCGGTGGATCCCGGTCCGTGCTCCTGCGGACGTTCGACGGCGACTGGGGCGACTGGGAGGTGCTTGACCACACCGTGCTGTCGATGGCCGCCGACGACGGACGGCTCGACCTGTTCCTCGCCGACGAGCACCGCCTGTTCCACACGTTCCGGCAGTACTGATGGAG
>JAAEMS010000211.1 GCA_024225275.1 Actinomycetes bacterium | reverse complement strand
GTGAATGAGTCCGTCGCATCGGCTGGTTCGCAGCACGGGGATGGTCGTCGGTGGCGTGTCTGGCGGCTCGTGGAGTGGTTTCGGTGGTCGTTGTTTGAGCGATTGGTGTGGTCGGTGCTGGTTGTGGTGAGCGATGTAGTCGACGACGAGTCGCTCGAGCTGTTGGCGGTTCCCGGTGATGGTGCGGGGCAACCCTTCGGGTTGCTTGAGGAGTTCGCGTCGGATCGATCCGATCCAGTGCTCGGCGAACGTGTTGGCCACCGGAGTCCGTGCGGGCGTCTTGAGGATCTTGTGGCCTTCGCTCCGGAAGATCTCGTCGAACGCGTCGATGAACTGGCTGCCTCGATCGCGTACCAGTGCACGAGCCCCTTGAAGCCGATCGCCGTCTGCGAGGAACAGGTTGCGGGCGGCTTGGGTGGTCCACTCCCCGGTGGGGTTGGCGGTGACACCGGCGAAGAAGACTTCACGGGTCTGCACCTTGATGAAGAACAGGACGTAGTAGCGGCGTAAGAATGCGGTGTCGACGGTGAAGAAGTCGCACGCTACGGCGGCTTGGGAGTGGAGGAACTCGGTCCAGGTCACCTCGGAGCGTTTCGGGGAGGGGTCGATGCCGTTGTCGGTGAGGATCTGCCAGACGGTCGTTTTGGCGATCGTGTGTCCGAGTCGGGCGAGTTCGCCCTGGATGCGGCGGTGTCCCCAGGTCGGGTTCTCGGTGGCGAGTCGCACGACCAGATCGCGCAGCTCTGTACCGGTTGGTGGTCTGCCGGTGCGGTGAGTGGGCGGCTGTGTCCAGTGTCTGGCGACGCGACAACGGTGCCATCCCAGTAGCGTTTCGGGTGTGACGATCCAGCCGTGCTCAATCGCTTTGGGAAGCGCTGCGGCGATGGCTCCGAGAAGGGTCCGGTCGTCGTTGTTGACAGATGGCCTGTTGACTTGGCGGCGCAGCACGGTCAGGTGGTGGCGTAGCACGATGATCTCGAGGTCCTTGGAGCGTCCGGAACGTACTGCGAGGCGTGCTATCAGGGCGAGGAATCGGTAGAGGATGCGAAACACGAGGATCAAGGATGGCAGCCAT
>JAAEMS010000210.1 GCA_024225275.1 Actinomycetes bacterium | reverse complement strand
GCAACGGCACGACGATTCACCCGACACGCTCGCCTCTGGGACGCCGATCCGTCAACGCAACGGTGCCCCCACAGGGTCGCCCAACAAGTTGCCTGAGGCAGATACGTACGTATAATCAGTACATGCCGAACAAGACGATTAGCGTTCCGGATGATGTGATTCCAGTCATCGAAGGCCTGGATGTGCCGTTCTCGCGGTGGGTCACCGATCAACTCCGCCGCCACGCAGCGAAGTCAACGATGTCGCTCGCCGACCAGCTTCTAGCGGACGCAGCTCTGGCCGCAGGTGAGCGCTTGCCTGATCGCGATGGTGTGGGCGAGCGCATGGAACGATCCTCACCATGGTGACGCGTGGATCTGTCTATTGGGTCGATCTCGACAAGAGTCGTCCCTGCGTTGTGGTCTCGTCCCAGGAGGTGCTCGGCGTTGATGTTTGGCAGACCCATGTCGTGCCGCTCACCTCAAATCTTGATCGAGCCGGTTTGGCCGGCAATGTCTTGCTTCAATCGACTGTCACCGGGTTGCCAAGGGACTCCGTCGCGGTGCCGCTCGGGCTGGAACTCGTCGAGCGCACATGGCTCGCCGACAGATCAGGCCAGCTGCCGCGAGCTCTCATCGACGCTCTCGACGACGGAGTCCGTGCAGTTCTGGGCATATGACGACAAGTCCCGAGTCATCCCGCTACAAGCTCACCGCTCCAGGGCGCGCGAGTACTCAGGGTTGGACTCGCCCCTCCGACACTTGGGTGGTTCCAGAAGGTCAGCACCTTGCGGCGATGTATTGGTCGCTGGCACACCTCTGCTCGCGGTGCCAAACTTTCGGCGTTGGAGTGCCGTGGCCTATTGGAGTGTGCCGATGAAACCTAGTGAGATATCTCTCTTCACCCCGGCTGAGCAGACTCTGCTTGTTGCGACCGAGCCTGCTCGCCTCGACACCATGAACGAGGACGAGCTGGTTGCGCTGCTCGGCCGTGTGCGCCGTGGCCGCAACAAGTACTCAGACATGCACCGGCGTCAGGGCGCGGGGGCCGTACGCGCCGCTGGGAAGCGGTTCGCTGCCACCAAATCCAACGAGCGCACCATGCGCAAAGCCGAGATCTTCGAGGGCGCGGTATCCCGTGTTGCTCGGTACGTCAGCAGAACAGCCCGGGCCAACGCGAACGAAGTGAGGGAACGGCGGCTGACTGACGCGAGATCAGGACGCTCACCAGGAGTGACATCGGCCGAGCGGGCCGTCAAGAAGAAGGCCCGCCCGGCGAATGCGAAATCGGCGAAGAGGTCCGAGGAGATCGTGAGCGGGAAGCGTGTGGGTGCCACATCGGCGGCCACGAAGAGATCACAGTCAGGGAAGGACTCGCGTAGGTCTTGACGGCCGCCTCAGCGGGCCGCCCGCGCTCTCGTGCGCAGTGATTCAGTGGCAAACGAGCGCTACCCACCGCCACAGGCTCGACGAACACAATCCGGTCGAGACTCGCGAGGGCTGACCCGACACCTAGATCGGCCCTTGCGATGACGGTCCCTGCGCCAACCGCCATGAGTTGGCGACGGACAGGACCAAGCCAGTGAGGAACGCCTTCGGAAGAGTGAAGGCGTCGAGTCCCCGAAGCCATGCCGGGTCCTCGTGCTCAGCGTCACCCTTGGGTCGCGATCGCCACTGCTGCGTTCCAAGCCACAGGATGCCGGCTCCCAACACGATCAGGATGACCCCCACCACTCAACTGGGATCAGAGTCCTCGCTGAAGTCACGTCCCGACCCGACCGCAACCGCGGCCAGGACAAGACCGATCTGGGCGACGAACCAGCCGACCCAGATCGCTACGCCTTTCGCGCCTCCACCTCGTGTCCCGAGCAGGGCGATGACCGCGACCATCGGGCCGACGTCGAGGCTGGACGCAACGCCGAGCGGGATCATCTCGCCAAGGCGTCGAGCATGTCGGATACCCGTCCTTGCCGGGTACGTGGTCGAGCGGCGCGCCCATGGGTATCAAAGGGGCGCTTCGGAAATGAGCGGGTAGGGCGGCACTGTTGCGTTGATCGATCGGTGGGCGCGGACTGCCGGTTGTGTGTCGGTGTTGGGTCAGAGCGAGCTCATCGCAAGCGGCCGCCAGGCGTCGATGCTTGCGGTCGGCTTCCACGCCGAGTTCGTAGTGACCGCGTCGAAGGTTCTGGACGTAAGCGTGGCCGCGGATCACCACTGAGGCGGTCCGGTCGGTCAGCAGACCGCGCATCAGCCGGAGTCTCGCCTTGAGGCGGCTGTGGTCCCACTCGATCCTGTCATTCGTGTACTTCGATCCTGTCATTCGTGTACTGCTCGGTGTCATGGGCCGCTTCTGGGATCAGCTCTTCGACAACGCGCAGCAGGGGTGCGGCCAGTTCGGTGGTGCCCTCGGTCGGTCGCCCGTGGCCGGCCAACGCGGTTTCGAAGAAGTGTCTGGCGGCGGCGATGTTGGGTCGTTTCGACACGTACACGTCGATGACCTGGTCGTGCTGGTTGACGGCGCGGTACACGTAGCGCCAGACACCTGCGACCTTGATGTAGGTCTCGTCGACGAACCAGCGGTCACCCACCGCGTGACGGCATGGTCGGGCAGCGTCGATGAGTAGAGGGGTGAAGCGCTGTACCCACCGAATGATGCTGACGGGGTCGACGTCGATGCCGCGTTCGGCGAGGAGTTCCTCCACATCACCCACCCGATCCGTTGACAGAACGGTGCCTGTCGACAACTAGCGTCCGAGAGCCAATGTGCTACAGTGAAGCACATGTCTGAGGTTGGGATTCGTGCCTTGAAGCAGAATGCGTCGGCTGTTGTGGCTGAGGCTGCGGCAGGAGAGACAGTGACCATCACCGATCGTGGGCGTCCTGTTGCTCGCATGTCGGCGATTCCGAAGTCGCGTTTGCGGGCCTTGATCGACGAGGGTCATGCTCGGCCGGCGCGGAGCAAGTTGGTGGATCTGCCGGCTCCCGAACCTGGGCCTGATGTGTCGAGGGCCCTGTTGGAGATGCGGAACGAAGAGCGGTATTGACGTGGTGTTCTACGTCGATACCTCGGCGTTGGTGAAGCTGGTGGTTGCCGAGTCAGAGACGGCAGCCCTTCGGAAGTGGTTGCAGGATGAAGGTGGGGATCTCGTCGCGTGCGACTTGGTGCGGACCGAATTGATGCGAGCCGTTCGCCGGGTCGTGCCGGACCGGGTGTTGCAGGCGCGTGCTGTGCTTGACTCGGTGACCCTCGTTGAGGTGACGTCTGCGGTGTTCGAGGATGCTGGTCGGCTTGATCCGTCTGGGCTGCGCTCGCTCGACGCGATTCATCTTGCTTCTGCGCTCGATCTTGGCGATGACCTCGACGGAATGGTCACCTACGACGACCGTCTCGCTGAGGCTTCGGTATCGAACGGTGTCACCGTGGTGACGCCACGATGACGACTGGAGGGGTGTCGCGTTGCTAGTGGTTTGCCGTTGCATCCAGCATCCTGGAGCTGCATCAAACGGTAGGGAGCGGATTCGGGGGTCGCCAGATGCCGCTCAGGGGTGCTGGTTGCCGCACGACGACGCCAGATGCCGTGATGGGGAGGTTTGTTCAAGTCCCCCCTCCGACACACTCGTTAGTACACGCGTCGGGTCCTGCGGTGACTTTCATGCGTCCGTCTTGGTGGTAGGTGACGGCGAGGTTGAGTTCGCTGTAGATGGCCTTGCGGTCTTCGGGTTCTGCGTTGGCGAGGATGTCGGCGATTCCCTTGAGTTGGCGAACGAT
>JAAEMS010000209.1 GCA_024225275.1 Actinomycetes bacterium | reverse complement strand
GACCGCCACGACCGAGCCTCGGTCGTCGATGATGCCCAACCAGCTCTGAGGGGCGGGGACCCCATCAGGCCCGACCGGTTCGGCTTCGGTGGAGGGCGGCACCGCGGGTTGGGTGGTCGGCGGGACCGGAGCTCGGGAGGTTGGAGCTGGGGTGCTGGGCGGGCGGGCCGAGCTACTTCCCGACGAGCAGGCCGGGGCGAACAGGAGCAGGGCCAGCAGGAGCCACGGGCCGAGGCGCCGGTTCACGACGACGGCCAGGTCCGGGTCAGACCCGGTCCTCGAGGCGGTCGAGGACCTCGACTAGCTCGGTGCCGTCGAAGATGAAGTCGATCCGCTCGACCACCGCGCCGTCGGGGTCGATGGTGAACAGGCTCGGCTCGTGGGTGAGGTTCAGGGCGGAGACAGGGGGCGACACCTCGATGTCCTCGTTGCGGATGCCACCGACCTCGACCGCGTTGGCATAGACCTCGGCGTGGATGAAGGTGATGTCGGGACGGGTGTCGGCTTGGGCGCGGAGGAGCTCGAGAACCGGGCCGCACACCGCCGTCTGGCAGAACATCGGTGTACTGATCAGCAGAGCGATGGGCCGGCCGTCGGCCATGGCATCGGCCAGGTTGGTGTCGTGGAGCCCGCATTCGGGCTCGCGGGTGCAGATGGGCTCCACCCCAAGGGCATCGTCGTGAGTGGGGGTGTCGAAGGCCTGGAGGCGCTCGCCCGGGCCCGGCACGCTGACCTCTTCGGGCTTGTTGACCTGGGCGAAGGTCTGGAGGGCAACTCCCTCGTACTCCCAGTTCAGGGCGTATACGCCGGCGATGTCGGCCGGGAACCGGAGGTCGTAGTAGGCGTTGGCCAGGCCCTCGCTGCGCTTCTTGGCCGTACGTGTCTGGAGGATGGTGGAGCCGAAGAAGACGTCAACGGAGATCTCGTCGGGCATGTCTTCCGGGGCCAACGGGGTGGCTTGGCCGTCACCGATCCCCACCGGAACCCTGACCGTCTGGTCGGGTTTGAACAGGGGGGCCAGCCCGACGAAGGCCAGGGCGTGGTAGTCCGCTGATCCTTCGGCGGCGCCGCCCCCGCTCGATCCGCACGCGGTGAGGGCCAGGGCGCTGGCTGAGCCCAACAGGAGGTGGCGGCGGCTGAGCGTGGATGCGGTGAAGGGGGGACTGGCCATCCCGGAAACCTATCCTGCCGGTCGTGACGAAAGACCATCAGCCCCCAGAGCTGACACTGACCGTAGACGGACAATTAGTGGCCGTCCCCGATGACGGTGCCTCCCTGCTCGAGGTCCTCCGCGACCGGCT
>JAAEMS010000208.1 GCA_024225275.1 Actinomycetes bacterium | reverse complement strand
CAAGAACTAAACTTTGCGGTGGGACATGAGTAAATTTCAAGAATTTTGCAGTAAATTAAAGGCCGCTTTAGAGGTGGATTTTGCTGATGAACAGGCCTCTGTGGATTGGTTAAAACGAGAGGTGAAAAAATTACCAGCGCCCGGTATTTTGTTGGATATCGAACAGCTCGATATTGGCGAAGATCAGGGTGATGGGCGACTGCCTTTAGAGTGTTCTTTTGCCGCCTTTTGTATTTTAAGTGTCTGCACTTTAAATTACGAGCTGGCAATAAAAGGCTTCGCTGCTAAGGTCATGGCACTGTTACGGCATAATTCCTTTGGCATGGAAACAGTTTCTATCCCCGCCAATCTTTCTGCGGAAGGTGTGGATTTTACGCCCGGTAAGGCTGGTTATATTTGTTGGGCGGTGACTTGGCAGCAAACGGTTTATGTCGGTGATGATGTATGGAGTGGTGGCATTATGCCAAGTGAGGTAAAGTTTAGTTTTACTCCAAAAGTCGGGGCCGATAACGAGGCAGACTATGAATCATTATGAAATCACTGAACTGCAAAGAAAT
>JAAEMS010000207.1 GCA_024225275.1 Actinomycetes bacterium | reverse complement strand
GACGGCAAGCAGAGCTGGCACGCACTCCTCATCAGCAACGCAGATCGGTATATCGCCTCGATCGGCGCCGAGGACACAGCGCTCCCCGAAGAAGGCCGCGACATGCTCGGCCGCCACCTCGGCGACATACCCACATCCCACAATCCGTCCCTGGTGCACTTCGACCTACGACCTGGGAACATTCTCGTGGGCGATGGCCGCCTCGTGGGCATCATCGATTTCGAGTCATGCCGAGGCGGACACCCCTCAATGGACTTCTTCAAGCTCTGGCAACAGGTCAGCCCCCACCTACCGGGCGGCCTGGTCGAGATCCTTCAGGGCTACCGCGAGATGACTGAGACGACCGAGCTCTGGACCGAGCCCACCTCACTGGACCGACTCATGCAGATCTACGCCGCCTACCACGGGTTGGCGGGCCTGGGATGGTGCCACACCCGAGGCGACTTCAACGGCGACTTCCCCGCCGTCAACCGAGGCCTGATCCGCGACGCCACCATTGCGCTCGACTAACGGACCCCCGACGTCCATCCCGGAGGTCCCCAGCCGGGCACCCACCTCATGCCTTCGCCAAAGCTCGACCGACGCCAGCAGATCGCCACACCCGAGCGGCACGAGGCATCACATATTGCCCGCCCGATATCCCGACGCCGAGCGTCACAGATCGCGGTTCGAGGGCACGGTGAGCCACTTGTCCTGCCCCGAGCACGGTCCAATGTCAGGCCCGGTGACTACAGCCGTGGCCATGGTCAACACGCCCCGAGTACTCACCGCCGAAGAACTCGACGCCATGACCCCCGACGAGCGCGCCCAGGCGTTCAACGAACGCATCGTGACCGACCTCGACGAACTCCCCGCGAAGTTCCGTGATCGTGTCATTGGGACCGGGCAACGACTCGCCACAACGACTTGACCGTGCCCGGGCGACAACCCAGAGCGCTGGCGATCTCCGCTTCAGAAAGGTCATCGCGAAACCGCAGTACCACTGCCGCTCGCTGCCGCGGCGACAACACGTGCAGATCAGAGCGCACCCCAACAGCCAGCTCGTCATGCACGATCGGCTCGTCCCCGCACCATTGGTCGCGGTGACGCCTTTCCAGAGCCCGGCGACGCACCCACGAAGCACACCGCGACACAACCGCCCGGCGAACCCATGCTTGGGGCTGTCGAACAGCGTGCCAGGACCGGAACAGATCCACGAACGCGTCCTGCACGATCTCTTCAGCCAGCGCATTCGTACCGGTCGTCAAGTACGCCAGCCCGACCAAACGCGAGTACGCCGCCTGGTACACATCAACAGACCCGACCGATCGGCATCGCCGAGACCGCGGCGGCCCCTCAGAAATCCAATACCCCAGGAAGCCACCGCTGCCGGCCGGCTGACACAACCAACCGCTCACGAGACGGTCAACCGGTAGTGATCCCACCGGATCACCGCACACTGATCCAGACGGCCCCGACCTATCCCATACCAGCGCTCAGTATCACCACGGGTCCCTGCCCCAGATCGCGGCACTGGGTCAGATCACTACGACGTCGACAAGGTCGCCCAGCGCTTCGAAGTCGGCCCCGTTTCGGGTGAAGATCGGCAGGTCAGCAGCGACCGCGGTCGCCGCGATGAGAAGATCCGCTGCTCGGGCCCCACGGGCCTTACGACCCGCAGCCACAACCGCGGCGTACACCCGCCCATAGGCCCGAGCCGCGTTCCCATCGAAGGGGAGCG
>JAAEMS010000206.1 GCA_024225275.1 Actinomycetes bacterium | reverse complement strand
CCTGTGGCGCCCGGAAAGTCCGTCGTCGCAGGTCACGCGGCGTTCTGGTATTCGTGTATGAGTCCGTCGCATCGGCTGGTTCGCAGCACCGTGACGGTCGCCGGCGGCGTGTCTGGCGGCTCGTCGACTGGTGTCGGCGGCCGCTGGCCGAGCGATTGGTGTGGTCGATGCTGGTTGTGGTGAGCGATGTAGTCGGTGATGAGGCGTTCGAGCTGTCGTTGGTTCCAGATGATGGTTCTGTCGAGGAGTTCTCGACGGACCGATCCGATCCAGCGCTCGGCAAACGTATTGGCCACCGGAGTTCGGACGGGTGTGGGGAGGATCTTGAAGCCTTCGCTGCGGAATATCTCGTCGAAGCTGTCGATGAACTGGCTACCGCGATCACGAACCAGCGCCCGAGTGCCTTGAAGCCGTTCGCCGTGCGCGATGAACAGGTTGCGGGCGGCTTGGGTGGTCCACTCGCCGGTCGGGTTGGTGGTGACGCCGGCGAAGAAGACTTCACGGGTCTGCACCTTGATGAAGAACAGGACGTAGTAGCGGCGCAAGAATGCGGTGTCGACGTTGAAGAAGTCGCAGGCTACGGCGGCTTGGGAGTGGAGGAACTCGGTCCAGGTCACGTCCGAGCGGTTCGGGGAGGGGTCGATGTTGTTGTCGGTGAGGATCTGCCAGACGGTCGTCTTGGCGATCTGGTGTCCGAGGCGGGCGAGTTCGCCCTGAATGCGGCGGTGTCCCCAGGTCGGGTTCTCGGTGGCGAGTCGCACGATCAGTTCGCGCAGCTCGACTGAGGTGGGTGGCCTTCCGGTGCGGGGAGCAGGGGGTTGGGTCCAGTGGTGGGCGATACGACGACGATGCCATCGCAGCAGCGTCTCGGGTGTCACGATCCAGCCTTCGCGAAGCGGGCGGGGGAGTGCGGCTGCGATGGCTCCGAGCAGGGTCCGGTCGTCGTTGTTGACCGGCGGACGGTCCACTTGGCGGCGTACCACGTTCAGCTGGTGGCGTAGCACGATGATCTCGAGGTCCTTGGAGCGTCCAGAACGAACCGCGAGGCGCACCATCGTGCTGAGGAACCGGTAGAGGATACGAAACATGAGGATCCAGGATGGCGGCCATTCGCCCTGGTCAGCACCCACGCGCGACTTTCCGGGCACCACAGGCACCACACCAATCAGACAAACCCGCCCCCACGCCACACCCACCAGCCGACGAACGGTGGATCGAGGCCAAAGTCGCGGACAGTTCATGTCCGATCGAGTCCGGCAGTGACTTCTGCAAGGTCGGCTTCGGCCTGTTCGAGGATCGCGGCGGCACAGATCGAGCAGTAGTTCTTGCCGCCTTGGCCTTCCT
>JAAEMS010000205.1 GCA_024225275.1 Actinomycetes bacterium | reverse complement strand
GCTTGTTGGCTGCCATCTGCGCGTTCACGCTCCTGATCGCCACGACACCAACCGCGACCAGCCTCAACCTCTTCGGAGCCGAAACGCGTGTGGCGGCCCAAACCCATGCCGCCACCGCAGTCGTCGGGGACGACACCCCCGCGAGCCCAATGCTTGTCGGGGTTCAAGCCTCTGCGAGCTACGACGGGACGTCGGGGTGTTGTGTTGCCCCAAACAGCGCAGTAGCCGGGCTGGGGGATGATGCGTTTCAGTTCGCGATCCGTACGGAGAAGCTGGATCACATCTTTGTGCCGAAGCGCAACCTCGATCCGCTCGTTAGTCAGCTCGGGAGTCGTGAGGCTGTCGTCCAGCAGATGTTGAACGGGGTCAGCGGCCGGACCCCTGCGGCTGGTGTCTTCGAGCTGACCACGGACATTGCTGGGCAGCAAGTAGTTGTCCGTGGAGCCGTAGTCGACGGCGTCGGAAAACTAGGGACGGCTTTCACCCCATGAGCATTCAAGATCTCGATTGGCGCAGATTGTCCTTGCGTGAGGAGGCAGCGCTTCTATGGGTATTGTCCGAGTTCGCTGACTCTGACTTGGACGTGGCGGAGTCCCTTCATGCGCAGGCGGCAACAACACAGGTCAAGGGCGGCGCATCAACGATGCTTGAGCTGTCGGTGCGAGCAGGTGTACGACCGGTCGCATTGCCGGACGGCCCGCTACCGGTGCGGGCGATCTGTGTGGACGAAGCCGGGGGGCCAAAGGGCGAGGTGCTCGTCTGGGTTACCAACGGGCTTCTTTCTGGGCTCGAGCACGCGTGGTACACGGATGAACCTCCACTGGGCTTCCCGCGTCCGGGCGAGCTTCAAGTCGGGTGAGGCAGATGTCGCCCGGCTCCATCGCTGCCTGGGAGAGGACCATGAGTTGGCTTCCTCGGCTCTTGCTGGGCCTCCTGCTTGGCTGCGGTTGTGCTCTCTGGGTGACACCGGCCGGAGCGACGCCCGGATCTGAAACCGGTGCGCATAGCTATGACGCGGTCGTCGGTGTCGCCACCGGCGGGCCAGCTTCGGTCGGAGTGCCCGACACGCCGGTGCGTGTGGGGTTCAGAGGCGCTGCCGCAACAGCGGCGCACTTTCGACCCTCTGCAGATTGTGTTGCCCCAAGCGGGATACGAGTGGCGTCTTCAGGGATCGATGCAGCACCCATGTCGACTGTTCGTACGATTGGACGGGGCGAGAAGGTCACTGATCTGGTCAACGAAGCCAAGGCGTTGACGTTCACGACCGGGAACGAGCACGCTGTGGTGAAGCTTGCGAACGGGGATCGGGTGCTGATCTCGGGCGGGTCCGGTGGCATTGAGCTCACCACAGACGTCACGCTGGTCTACGGCCATACCCACCCGTATGGGGTCTTGTCGAACGGGGCATCGCCTGGTGACTATGCGATGCTTGACGCCCTGGACCAGCCGTTCTCATACGTGATCGACAACGGCGAGATTATCCGTTTCAACCGGGGCGGCGGCTGATGGCACTACTGGTTCGCGGTCGTACCCGTTGCGTCGTGTGCGACAGAGTCGTCGAGGATTCAGATGCAGCTATCGCGCTCCCAGCTTTCGTCCGAGATCGGACGAGTGAACTCTTCCGCTTCAGTGACGGAATACTCCACACTGCCTGCCTGGAAACCGATTCGCTTGCGCAGCGTGCCGCTCGTCTAGCTCAGGAAACGATCGACCGGCTTGGACCTGGCAGCCGATCTTGTGAGGTCTGTGGGGAGGAGGTCCGGGACCCCGACGACTACCTGACCCTTGGCTTCCTCAGCGATGAGGCTGGAAGCCCCGCATCTTCCTTGAACTGGCTGCAGTTTCACCGCTCTCACCTTCATCTGTGGGAGCACTTGCAGGCTGCCATCGAGACGTTGGAGAGCCTCTCCGTCGATAAGGGGTGGTGCGAGGAAGATACCGTCGCTTTGGTGCGGGAACTGCGGAGTCATGCCTGGTAGCAGGAAACTGATTCTGGCCCTGTGGGGAGTAGTCCTGCTACTGGTCGGTCTTGCTCCGTCAGCGGCTGGCGCATCGCTCACGCTCGAGTATCAATATGATGAGGTCGGATTCGACTACGACAAGGGGATCGACGCGTCTGGCGGCGCAGCTGATTTCGTCGTGGGCCCTACCATCGGCGGCCAGGCCGGGCCAGCGGCCTCAGATGGTGCTCTCGAGCGCAGAGCCGAATCGCCAGGCGGGGTCAATGCCGTCTACCTGCGGACCGGTCTCTCACACAACGCCCCAAGCGGACTAGTCAACGAAACAGCGGGGGGTTTGACGAACCTTGGTCGTGGTTCAGCCCGCGGGCCTGCGTTCTTCGATGATTTCAGCCCAGGGCAGGGGTTCAGCGGCGTGTACGACGAGGCGACCGGATCGATC
>JAAEMS010000204.1 GCA_024225275.1 Actinomycetes bacterium | reverse complement strand
GTTGGGGGCCTCGGCCAACTGATGGGCCAGGGCCCGGATCCGGCGGTTCATCTCCTCCATCCGCAGGGGGTCACCCTGGGCGTTCCACCACCCCATCCCGGTCACCGGCTTCAGTCCCATCGACAGGGAGCTGGTGGCCCGTTGGCGCTCCGCCTTCTGGAGCCCGGCCTGCTTGTCGAGGTCGTCGAGGTGGGAGTGCAGCCAGCGGCGGAATCGGTCGAGACCGCATCGCTTGGCCCTGGCCGTCACCGTGCTGTCGGTGGCTGCGAAGGTCTTCCTGCGGTCGCCGGGGAGGTCGTTCAGGGTGTGGACGATGAGGTCGACGATCTCGGTCATGACCTGGCCGGCCGACACCGCGGCAGCCAGGTCCGGCAGTTCGTTCAGAGCCTTGGCGCGCCGGGCCGTTCGGCGGGCCTCGGCCCGGGATCGCCCGTCGGGGCGCCCGCCCTTGTCGGGGCCGCGGGGGCCGCCGCCGGTGAGGACGTCTTCAGGGTCGGGTCCGGCGCCCTGTTCGGCATGGACCTGGAGGGCGCGGGTGACATCGGTGGCGAATCCGGTGAGGAGCCGTTGACCACTGGTGATCCGCCGGGACAGGTCGGTGAGCGCGGCGACCGAACATGACTCGAGGTCAACCGCGACTGTGGACAACTGCCTGAGATAGAGCTTCAGACCCAGAACTCGCAACCCGAGCTCTGGTCCCCCTGCTCGACCGGGGTGGTGCAGGAGTCTTCGCCGCTGTCGCCCGACAGCTTGTCGACTCCTGCACCCCCGTCGAGCCCGCCGCCCCATCCGATGATGAGGTCATTCCCCTCGCCGCCGAAGAGGCCCTCTGGCCTGTCGCTGCCGAAGAGCTCGTCGTCGCCCGCACCTCCCAGGGCCGAAGAGCTCCCCGGTTGCTGGTCGGTGGCGATCATGTCGTCGCCACTGCCGCCGTCGAAGATGGCCGGTCCGCCGTTGCCGCGGACTCCGCCGTGCCCCATCCCGTCGTAGCCGTAGATCTCGTCATTGCCAGCACCACCGCTGGCATACGCCCCGCCCCATCCGACCCGGATGAAGTCGTTGCCGGCGCCTCCGTAGATCGTCGCGTGGCCGTCCCCGGTCTGGATGTGATCGTCGCCCGATCCGCCGTGGACCGAGGCCGCGCCGCTTTCGCCGTCGAGCCAGTCGCCGCCGCGGCCCCACAGAGCGTCGAAGCCGGGGCCACCACAGATGTGGTCGTCTCCCTCGTCGCCATAGAGGCCGTTGGAGTCGCCACCTCCGTATGGGTGATCATCGCCGTCGCCGCCGAACACGCCGCCAACTCCCTCGTTCTCGCCGAAGCAACAAGGAGTAGCGGCTGGGGCTGTCTGGGGGAATGGCTCGGTCGGCCCCTTGGCCGGGTATCGCCTTCCGCTCTTGTTCGCTGGCGCTCAGGGGCCGCTCGGGCCACGGCTTCGCTCACCTGCTCGCTCAGCCTCTGGGCCTCCGCTCACCCGGCCAGCCAGATCGGGTTGCGGCCCTGGCCCAGCTCGGCCAGCACCTGTCCTTCCAGGTCGATCACCCAATTGAGCGATCCTTCATCGCCGGCGGTGGTGATCACCAACTTGGTGCCGCTGGGGGCCCACGACGCCCACGAGACGACGCCGTCGAGGTCGGGGTCGAGTCGGGTCTGGGTGGCGTCGGCCTGGACCAGCCAGGGCTGGCCGGTGTCGTTCAGCACGATGGCCTGGCCGGTGCGTTCGTGGATGACGGATCGGGTGCCGTCGAAGACGACCTCCTCGTCCTCGGAGACGAACACGCTCATGCCCCTGTTCTGCAGGGTCCACAGGCGGGGGACGTCTTCACCCGAGGTGATCCACCAGGTGGTGTCGGTCTGACGGTCGGCGGTTCCGTCCCAGTCGGGGTAGCTGGTGGCCGGCGGCCCGGGTGGATGCACACCTTGCAGGATCTGGCCTGATTCGAGGTCGACCTGGCTCACCACCGACGGACCGACATAGAACACCGAGCTGGCGTCAGGGGCGACGAGCCGGTCCACCGGGTCGCCCTCGGGGCGTTGGTACACGAGCACGACCTCTTCGGCGCTCACGTCGTACACGGCATCGTTGAAGGGTTGGCCTTCCTCGTTGCCGGCGTCGAAGACCACCAGTTGGTTCTCGTCGATCCACACTCCGGGCAGCCAGGTTCCGGCGGTGATCTCGCGTGAGAACACCTCGCCGGTGAGCAGATCGACTATCACCAACTGGGGATTGCTACCGGGGTCTGTCGCGGTGACCAGGGTGGCCAGGCGGGTTCCGGTGGGGCCGAGCAGGGGGCCCACGAACTGGAAGCCGTCGTCGGCCCGCCAGGCAATGGCGGTCTCGGTGGGGTCCTCGGCTCGAACCACTCGGAGCTCGTCGAAGACGTCGTCAGTCACCGTGGCCCGGGCCAGAACCATCCACTCGTCGTCGGGGGTGAAAGGAGAGGGTCGGACATCGAGCTGTCCCATGGCGGTGCCGCCGAGCTCGTAGGAGGCTCCGTCGGTGAGGTCGGTCACCAGAGGCCCGCCCGTCGCTCGCTCGGTCACCATCCACCTCTCGGTCCCGGTGGGCAAGGTCGAGAGCCCCGGGTTGGAGGCATCGCGGTACTGGGTGCGGGTGCGACCCAGGGGGTCGACGATCCACCAGGACTGGCCGGTGACCGAGTCGAGTCGAAGGTCGAGACGACCCGCTCGGGGCATGGCCCGGAAGGCGAGCGAGCTCTGCCCGGGAGCGGATGCGAAGGCAGCATCCGGGAAATCGAGTTGGCCGAGCGGTTCACCCTCGGCGTCGAAGCTGATCAGCGAGTCCGAGGGGAGGAAGGTGATCGGGTCGACCTCGAGCAGGACGATGGTCCCGTCGGTCTCGGGTTCGAGGACGGGCACGTCGGGCGCCTCCGGGAGCCCGTCTCCGTGGATGCTGATGGGGGCCCCGACCGCGGCTTCGCCGGCCGGCAGGTCGGCCAGGATGGTCATGTCCGCGACCTCGGGGGTCAACACCGTGCTGGGGTCGGCGTCCTCGTCGGTGCTCATGGGGGCCGACGTCTGGGAGGTCGGCCCATCCAGGTTCTCGTCCTCTGCCTCGTCGTCAGAGCCCGAGCACGCTGCGCCCATCAGACTCATGACCAGGACCAGGGTGAGCGTCCGAATCAACAGTGGGGGGCCTGAGAACATCCCGGCAGGCTCGCATGCCCGGGCCGCCGGCTCCAGTCGCCCGGCCGGAATCTGACACACTGCGGAGTGTCGCGATCACTCCACCGCGACCGGACGAACGGGGGAACCGTGAAGATCGAGGCCGACGCTCACGAGCTGGGATTCGACACCAATCGCCTGGCTCGAATCAGCAGCCACTTCCAGGGATACGTAGACCAGGGCCTGTTGCCGGGCTGGCAGCTGGTCGTGAGCCGGGGCGGTCAGGTCGTCTACCACGACACCTACGGCCGGCGCGACATCGAGAACGGTCTTCCGATCGAGTCGGACTCCGTCTACCGGATCTACTCGATGACCAAACCGATCGCCACGGTGGCGGCGATGATGTTGTACGAGGAGGGTCGCTTCAAGCTCAAGGACGAGGTGGCCAGCTTCATTCCCTCGTTCGCGGATCAGCGCGTCTACCGTTCGGGCGCGTCCACGAACCCCACCACTGAGGGCATCACCTCGCCGATGCAGATCTGGCACCTGATGACCCACACGTCGGGCCTCACCTACGGCTTCCTCAACTCTCACCCGGTCGACGCCATGTACCGAGCCGCCGGGTTCGAGTGGGGCAACCCTCCGGGGGCTGACCTCGAAGCCTGCACCGACATCTGGGCCGGGCTGCCTCTTCTGTTCCAGCCGGGATCCGAGTGGAACTACTCCAACGCCACCGACGTTCTGGGCCGGCTGGTCGAGGTGATCTCCGGCCAGTCCCTCGATGTGTTCATGCGGGAGCGCATCTTCGAGCCCCTGGGCATGACCGACACCGCCTTCTTCGCCGACGCCGCCCGCCAGGAACGGCTGGGGGCGCTCTACATCCCCGACCCGGATCCGGCCAAGGGCAAGAAGGCCATGCGCATGGACATGATGGGCAACGCCGCCCTGTCGGAGCCCGCCATGCTCTCGGGCGGTGGGGGGCTGGTGAGCACTGCGGCCGACTACCACCGGTTCACCCAGATGCTCCTCAACCGTGGTGAGCTCGACGGGGTCCGACTGCTCGGCACCCGCACGGTGGAGTACATGGCCACCAACCACCTTCCCGGTGGCGCCGAGCTGGCCCAGTTCGGCCGTCCCCTGTTCAGCGAGACCGACTTCGAGGGGATGGGCTTCGGCCTCGGCGGCTCGGTCGTCATCGATCCGGCGGCCACCAAGGTTCTGAGCTCGAAGGGCGAGTTCGCGTGGGGTGGCGCGGCGTCGACTGCCTTCTGGGTCGATCCGGTGGAGGAGATCACCGCCCTGTTCCTCACCCAGCTCCTACCCAGCAGCACCCACCCCATTCGCCCCGAGTTCAAACAGCTCGTGTACCAAGCCCTGGTGGATTGAGGGGGAGCTACGTCTTCTTGGGTTTCTTGGTGGGTTTGGGTTCGAGGGTGCCGATCCACTCATGGCTCTGGTCGAACCAGGGCTGGAGCTCGGCGGTGTCGGCCAACAGGCCGGCGGGGATGCCGACGTAGCCGTTCATGGTTCGGCCGTACTGCTCCACCGGGCCCGACTCGTACTGGGCCCAGAACGCTTCCTGGCCCTCGGGTGAGAAGCGCAGGGCCATCATGCCGTCGGGGTCGAGGAAGCTGAACATGTGCCCGTTGCGTGAGGTGTAGGGGTTCTTGGCCCCCTTGCGTTCGACGTCCGGATGGCCCGCCACCACGGCCTCATAGAGCTCGAGTGCGTCTGCGGGTCCCGGGTAGGTGGCCTTGGCCATGCCGCGACAGTACCGCCGGCTGTCGCTCAGAACCCGGCGATCTCCATGAAGGACAGCCGGGGTCCGTAGCGGGGTGCGGCGGTGCCCGAGCTCTTCACCAGCCGCACTACTCGGCCGCGATGGCCCTCGTAGGGGGCGAGCAGTTCCAGCATGCGGTCGTCGGTGGCCCGCTCCTCGCCGGCCAGGGCCCACGCCACATTGTTCGGGATGTGGAAGTCACCGATCGGGATGGCGTCGGCGTCACCCAAGGCGATCCAGCGCACCCATCCCGAGGTCCACGCTCCGATGCCGCGGATCGACCGCAGGCGGACGTCGACCTCGGTGGGGGAGCGGTCGGCCACCTGCTCGAGTCGGCTGGCGGCCCGGGCGGCGCGGATGATGGTGTCGGCCCGCTTCCGCTCGACGTGGAAGCGGTGGAACTCGTGGTAGCCGAGCTCGGCGATCCGGTCGGCCGACGGGAAGGCGGTCAGGTCGACGGGCCCCGGCGCGGACTCACCGAACCGCCGCACGATGCCCCGCAGGCTCCGAACGGCCATCTGGGTCTGGACCTTCTGGCCGAGGATGCTGGGTAGCAGGGCCTCGAACACCCGACCGGTCCGCCCGAAGCGGATGGGTCGCCGTCGGTGGCTGAGTAGGTCGGCCACCTTCCCGGGCGGGGGCTGGAAGGTTTCGGGCCGATCGTCGACGCCCAGCAGGTCCGGCGTTTGGTGGAGCAGCCACTGGGCGCCGGGTCCCCAGGCCTCACCTCGCACCCGATTGCGCTCGCCCGCGTAGGTGAGATGAAGGGTGCCCAGGCCGTCGGGGGTGTGAGTGGGCCACCACAGCCCGGGTGCCCGCTCGTCGTTGCCGATGAACATCGACTTGTGCCCGAACGAGGTCTCGCGGAGGTCGACATCGAAGTCGAGCTCCACGGTGCGTTCGGCCATCGGTGCAGCGTAGAACACGGCCCGCGGCGGGCTTCTAGGCTGGCGCCCGTTCGCCCCGACCCCAGGAGATCGTGATGTCCGAGCCGCCCGTCCTCTACGAGCAGGACGATCATGTCGTCACCATCTCCTACAACCGGCCCGAGGCTCTCAATGCCATCAACGCCGACGTCCGCGAGCACCTGAACGCGGCATGGCTTCGGTTCCGTGACGACAAGGACGCGTGGGTGGCCATCCTCACCGGTGCCGGCGACCGGGCCTTCAGCGCCGGAGCCGACATGAAGAACGGTGAGGGCGCCGCCGGCACGTGGGACGGCACCTTCTTCGAGATCCCCACCATCAACTCGTTCGAGAGCGGTCTGGAATTGTTCAAGCCGACGGTCGCGGCGGTGAAGGGCTACTGCCTCGGCTACGGGCTGACCGCGGTGGCGGCCTGTGACTTCGTGGTGGCCGGCGAATCGGCCGAGTTCGGCTTCCCCGAGGTGTTGCTGGGCGTCCCGACGATCGTCGGCAGCATTCGTATGCCCGGCAAGGTCGGCTGGGCCAACGCCATGGAGATGCTGCTCACCGGCGACCGTTTCAGCGCGGCCGAGGCCAAGGAGATGGGCCTGGTGTGGAAGGTCGTACCCGACGACGAGGTCGACGCTGAGGCGCAAAAGATGGCCGCCCGGCTCTGCCGCGGCGCCCCTCTCGCCATCCGGGCCACCAAGGAGGTCGGCTGGCGCAGCCAGCGTATGGGCTGGACCGATTCGGTGCGCTTCGGCGAGACCGTCCGCCGCCAGGTCGGGATCAGTGCCGACGCCGCCGAGGGTCGCCGGGCCATGGGTGAGGGTCGCACCCCCGACTGGCAGGGTGAGTAGGCGTCAGACACCCAATCAAGTGCCACCCGAACGCGAGTTGTGAGCGGAGTGCGCAAATCGGCTAGTGAGCGGAGCGAACCTCGCCGAGGTCCCAGAACAGCCCCGTCATGATCCGCAGGGCGTCGCGGGCGATCCAGTCCAGAAGATGCTCGTTCGGGGCGTGCTGCGAGCACCCGCTGTAGGAGTGCGGCACCCACAAGGTCGGTAGGCCCAGGAGGTCGGCGAACACGTCGTTGGGTAGCGATCCGCCCAGATTGGGCAGAACGGCCGGCGGTCGTCCGGCGGTCTGCTCGATGGAATCCGCCGCCCACCGGGCCCACGGATGGTCGGGATCGAGGCGGGTGGCCATCATTGCCGAATGGCTCTGGCTGACCTCGATCATTCCGAAGCCGGCTTCATCGAGGTGGCGGCGCAGGCCGGCCAGCATGGCATCGGGATCGCTGGGGACCACGAACCGAATCTGGCAGTGAGCCCGGGCCTCGGGCGGCACCGCGTTGGCCGGCTTCTCGGGGTTGCCGGTGGTGAAGGCAAGGACCTCGAAGGTGTTCCAGCCGTAGACCTTTTCGGCCGCGGTGAACCCTGGCTCGCCCCACTCGGGGTCGATCCTGGGTCCGTCGGGCCCGGCCTCGATCGTCAGGCCCTGGATGGCGGTTCGCACCGAATCGGGGATGCCGTCGGGCCTGAGCTCGGGCACGAGGATCTCGCCCGAGACGGTGGTGATGGACGCCAGCGCGTGGGCCAGGATCGTGCCCGGGTTGGCGAGCAGCCCACCCCAGTTGCCCGAGTGGTGGCCCCCGTCTCTGAGCTCCAGCGACAGGTCGAAGTTCAGAGCCCCGCGGGTACCCATGAACAGGGTGGGCTGGTCGGGAGCGAGGCGGGGGCCGTCGGAGGCCAGCAGGACATCAGCGGCCAGCAGGTCCTGGTTGGCCGCGCAGAACTCCCTCAGCCCTGGCGACCCGGTCTCCTCGCCGGTCTCGACCAGGAAGACGACGTTGAAGCCCAGCTCGCCCCGTTCGGCCAACACCGTCTCGAGGGCCGCCAGGTTGATGGTGTGCTGGCCCTTGTTGTCGGCCGTCCCCCTCCCGTACCAGCGCTCGCCCCGCTTCTCCAGGGTCCAGGGCGACAGGCCATCGTCCCACTGGTCGTCGTAGCCCCGCACCACATCACCGTGGCCGTAGCTGAAGACGGTGAGCTTGTCGTCACCTTCGTGGCGCCGGGCCACGAGGAAGGGTTGGCCGTCGGACCGGAGGGGGTTGTCGAAGGTTTGGCTGGTGAACCCGAGCCGTTCGAGGCTGCCGGCCATCTCATCGTCGAGGTAGCGGACCAGCTCGGGCCGCCGGCTCGGCTCCTGGCTCTCGGTGGCGATCGCCACCCGCCGTGACAGGTCGGCGAAGTAGCCGTCGGTGTCGAAGTACTCCTCGATGCGGGTGATGGCGTTCTCACGGGTCATGGCTGTGATGCTCCCACGCCGGGCGGACCGAGAAGGTCCCAGTGGTCGGTGGCAGTCTCACCCATGGTCGAACCACTCTCGCGCCAAGGCTCGCCAGTGCTCCTCGGACTCGACCTCGGTCTCCTCGACCTCGCGACCGGTGCGGACCAGGAGCTTCTGCTCCCGCAGGGTGACCCGGCCCGAATCGGTCAGGCGGGTGAGGAACCGCTTCTTCGACCAGTCGAGATCTGGGTTGGTACTCAGGAAGTGGGCGGCCGGTTCGAAATGACTCAGCTGGACGGGGTCGAGGGCGAACTCGTAGTCGAGCCGCCACGACTCATCGTGCTCGGACCATAAGGTGCCTCGACCCTCGTCGATGGTGACCCGGAACCGGCAGCCCCCGGCCTCGTCGTCCACCGGTTCGTCCGAGTCGAGGGGCAGGGGTTGGGTGAACGAGTCGCCGAACCCCACGTCGACCAGCCAGGGACGATCGAGGTCGACTCGTAGGCAAAGGTGATCGTCCATGGGGGACGCCTCGGTGCCACCCATGTACACCAGGCCCGGTAGTCGCTGGACGCGGAAGCCAACCCCTTCGAGCAGGGCCGCGAACGCTCCGTTGAGCTCGAAGCACCAACCGCCCCGCTCCTGGTCCGCCACTTTGGGTACCGATGCCCCGGCGTCGACGGGTATGGACCCGCCGGCGACCACATCGATGTTCTCGAAGGGAGCTGACCGGAGATGGGCCAACTGGAGGCCGGCCAACGTGTCCCAGTCGGGCGAGGGCGGTCCCTCGAATCCGATTCGGGCCAGATACCTCTGCACTGTGCTGTCGTCCACCTCGCTACGGTAGGTCCTTCACGGGGAGGAATGGGTGAAGCGACTCGGCAAGAACTCCGGCACCGCGCTGGTGGTCATCGGCGTGTGTCTGGCCTCAGCCCTGGTGATCGTTCCCCTGATCATGGCCTTGGCTCGGGGGGCCTTGTGAGCGCTCCTACCCGCCTCTCGCTCGATCAGTCCGGCGTCAGGAGTTGGCCTGCCCTCCGGACCGAGCAACTCGGCCCCTGGGTTCGACGCGTCGGCGAGGGTTTCACCCGCCGGGCCAACTCGGTTGCCGTGCTCGAATCCGTCCACGGTGAGGGCCTGGTCGAGCTCGTTGCCACAGCCGAAGAGGGGTACACATCCGATGGTCTGCCTCCCCGTTTCCAGATCCCGGTACTCGATGAGAACGCCGAGCTCGACGCTCTGGTCCAGGCCCGCGGCTACGAGTGGGTCGACCACAGTCTGGTGATGACCATGGACCTCTCGTCGGTGCCCGAGGGTCCCGACGGGGTCGACATTGACTCGGCGCCCGATGATGCCTGGTTCGAGACCTGGTGGGCGGTCGACGGTCGCCCCGACGAACAGCGGCCGGCCGCCCATCGGCTGGTCGACCGTATGGTCGCCTCCCCCGACGTGAACGCCGGATTCATCTCGACTCCCGACCGAGTCTCGGTGGGTATGGGTGTCGTCGATGGCCCCCTGCTGGCCATGGCCTCGCTGGCCACCCGGCCCGTGGCCCGGGGCCAGGGCCATGCCTCGGCCGTCATCGCCACCATCTTGGCGTGGGGCCGAGCATCAGGGGCCGAGCACGGTTGGTTCCAGGTCCGGGTCGACAACGACCGGGCCCGCTCCCTGTACGACCATCTGGGGTTTGTCGGGTCCCACGAGTATCGGTACGCCGAGAGACTCTGAACGCGATCCATGCTGAACCCTCGGCATGGACGTCGCCCCACTCCTCCTTCATCTGGGGCAGCTTGACCCACAAGATTTGTGGTCAACCTGCCCAATTTGGGGGAGCGGGGGGAGCGGGGGGAGCGGGTTACAGGGCGTCGATGCCGCGTTCGCCGGTGCGGACGCGGACGAGGGTCACCACGTCGGTGACCCAGACCTTGCCGTCGCCGATCTTGCCGGTGCGGGCCGCCTCGACCACGGTGGCCACCGCCTTGTCGGTTTCGGTGTCGTCGACGATGACCTCGACCTTGGTCTTCGGGGTGAAGTCGACGGTGTACTCGGCGCCCCGGTAGGTCTCGGTGTGACCACCCTGGCGGCCGAACCCCTGCACCTCGGTGACCGTCATGCCCTGGACCCCGATGGCGGTCAGGGCCTCGCGTACCTCTTCGACCTTGAAGGGTTTGATGACCGCGGTGACGAGCTGCATGGCCTTGACGGTACCGCAGGGGGCACGCCAGTACGGCCGTCACAACAGGCCGCCGGTTCCGAGACGGGCAACGATGAGGCGTCCGTCGCGGGTGGACTGGGCCCGCATGACCGGCTCACCGTCGACGATCAACTCCAGCCGATTCGGGGCCACGGCGACCACCTCGAACGGCCCGCCCAGCTCCTCGGTGAGCACCCGCCGATACTGCTCGACGAGCCCCACCACCCGAGCAAGGCTCTCGAGCTCGACCTCCTCGAGATCAAGCTCGGGCCAGTCCTGGGGGCCGCTACCGATGAAGCTCACCCCCAGGAGTATTGCGCCTGTCAGACCATCATTGGCACAGAGGCATGGTCCGGGTGAGAAGCGGCGCCGAGGGCCGGCGAGGGTCGAGGCCCCGCGACGTGAGATCGCCGGGAGCCAC
>JAAEMS010000203.1 GCA_024225275.1 Actinomycetes bacterium | reverse complement strand
CCCGTCGCCGAGAGACGTCCGGGCGCAAAGGGTCTGAGTCGCCACTTAGGTTAAGGACTTCCGCCATGCGGAACAGCCTGGCACTGCAACCATGGGTTGTCAAGAACCCGACGGCCCAGAGCCACCTGAAACGGCACCGTTGCGTTGACGGATCGGGTGCCCAGAAGCGAGCGTGTCCGGGTGAACCACCACTCCCCCGCCGAGTCCGCTTCGTTTGCGGCTACCGGCTTCCACCCGGAGGTGATCTTGCTGGCCGTGCGCTGGTACCTCCGCTACGGACTCTCATACCGAGACGTGGAGGAACTCATCGCCGAACGAGGCATCGACGTCGATCACGTCACCGTCTACCGGTGGGTCCAGCGCTTCACCCCACTACTCATCGACGCCGCCCGGCCCTGTCGACACGCGGACGGTGACCGATGGTTCGTCGACGAAACCTACGTCAAAGCCAGCGGGGTCTGGCGCTACGTGCACCGAGCCGTAGACCAACACGGCCAGGTCATCGACGTCTACGTGTCGAAACGACCCAACACCGCCGCCGCCACACACTTCTTCGAAACCGCGTTGACCGGCCACGGGCGACCCTGTCGAGGTCACCACCGATCTAGCCGCACCCCTGCTACGTGTGATCGATGAACTGATCCCAGAAGCCGCCCACGACACCGAGCAGTACGCGACGGATCGAGTGGGACCACGGCCGCCCCAATTCGAGACTCCGGCCGATGCGGTCACTACGAACTCGGCGCCGAAGCCGACCGCAAGCATCTACGCCTGGCGGCCGCTTCGAAGAGCTCGCCGACGTGATCTGACCGAACCCCGACACCAAACCGGCAGTCCGCGCCCGCCGATCGATCAACGAAACGGCACTCCTCGCCACCATCACCCCAACCCCCAGCTGGAATCCGAAGAGCCCCCAAACCCATAGCGCGCGAACATGAGCCAGTGACGAGCGGAACCGGGCCGGCCGGCCGGTGCGGCCGGTCCGCCACGGTCTCATGGGTCACCAATCGCCGGCACCTTGCCACCGGTTGGCGGTCCGTCGTTCACCCGGTCTCCTCGGCCCACACCCGGCGGTGAGCGTCGACACCCCAGGCGTCGATGCGCTCACGGTCACGGCCTTCCCGGAGCGAAGCGTGCCCGCCCTTGGCCTCGAGTTCGGCGCTCCGTTCCCACCATTGACCGAACTCGACCTAGCCACCGCGGACCGCTCGAAGCCAATCAGCCGGCTCCCCCTGTGTCTCTGATGCCACACTCGCGCTGTCGGCGAAGGCCCGGAACACTCTGGTCAGCGCCCGATGTGGGCGGCCCAGGGGCTGTGCTGGTGGGCTGATCGGGTGGTCGAGCGGGGTCAGCGAGACACACACGGGCTGAGACCAGAGTTCGTGGTTCCTGCACGGTGAGCTCTGGCAGGTCCCGCTCCCATGCGCGTCACTGCAGTACTCGAGCGCCTTCTTCGCCACCGAGGGCTATGCGCCGCCCCGGGCGATCAGTCGCGCCGATCCGCTCCACGGCATGAGACTCGTTGGTGCCGAAAGACAGGCCAACCCGCTCGCCGGTGCCTGTCGGAACCGTGGCGAGATCT
>JAAEMS010000202.1 GCA_024225275.1 Actinomycetes bacterium | reverse complement strand
GCGGGGGGAGGCCATCCGAAGGGCCATGTCCCAGCAACTCGGAGTCGATGTGGCCGAGGTCACGCCGGTTGGCTTGGAAGGATCGGCTGGCTCGACTCCCTTGTGCATCACTGGCCAGGACGGAGTGGCACTGTTCGCCAAGCTGTACGCCAGCAGCCATCTGCGGTCTGACCGCTCGTACAAGCTCGGCCGCACCCTGCTCTATGGGCGCCTCGAGGACGAGCAGCGGTACAACTCGGTACGGCGCTTGATCCAGCACGAGGACTACATGCTCCATGTCATGCGGGCCGCGGGAGTCGACTGCCAGGAGCCATTCGGGATCGTCGAGATGACCCCTGATCGCGAGTATCTGCTGGTCACGGAGTTCCTCGAGGGTGGGGTCGAGATCAGCGAGGCCGAGATCACCGAGGAACTCGTCGACCAGGGTCTCGAGATCATCCGGCGTCTCTGGCGGGCGGGGCTGGCCCATCGAGACATCAAGCCCTCCAACATCATGGTGCAGGGAGATCAACTCCGGATCATCGACGTAGCCTTCGCTCAGATTCGCCCGTCGCCGTGGCGAGAGGCGGTCGACCTCGCCAACATGATGCTGGTGCTCGCACTGGGAACCAGTCCTGAGATGGTCTACGAACGTGCCCTCCTGAAGTTCAGCGAAGAGGAGATCGCCGAGGCGTTCGCGGCTTCACGGGGGGTGACCCTGCCGTCCCAGCTCCGCAGAGGGGTGCGCCGCGACGGTCGCGAGCTGCTCGTTCGGTTCCGGGAGCTGGCACCCGACCGGGAGCCGGTGGCCATTCAACGCTGGTCCCTGCGGCGGCTCGGACTCACCCTGTGGGTGGGTCTTCTCGCCGCCTTCCTGATTGCGCTGTTCGTGGGCAATCTGGCCGATATCGGGTTGGTATGAGCATCCACCGGTGTTCGCTGCGAACCCGGCCGCTCATCGGCACCATGGCTGTTGCAGCCCTGGCCTTGATCTTCACCACATCGTGCTCTGTCGAGGAGTCCTTGGCGCCGCCCTACTGTACGGGAGGGTCTTCTCTGATCGCGGCCCAGTCGGTGCCGACCGCCCGGCTCCTTCCCTGTTTCGGTGGCCTGCCCGAAGGCTGGAGCTTCTCGACCGTCATGATCGACCAGAGCGGCACCATGGTCAGGCTCGACTCCGATCGTGCCGGTGACGATGCGGCCACATTGCGGTTCGAGGGGTC
>JAAEMS010000201.1 GCA_024225275.1 Actinomycetes bacterium | reverse complement strand
TCAGCTTGGGAAGCTGATGTTCTACCATTGAACTACACCCGCAGGAGTCCTGACTCTACCGGTCTGGCGGCATCCGTGCGAGGTAGATGGGCCACCGGCTCAGGGGGCCACCGCGCACACGGCGGCCAGGCTGGCGATCGAGGTGCCCCGGCGAGGTTCCCGGATGGCATGTACGTCGTAGCCGTTGGTGACGTACCCCAGCGAGAGGCCGGTGGCGGGGTCGGCCCACGCCAGCTGGCCGCCGGCGCCGTTGTGTCCGAAGGTCTGGGCCGAGACGGTTCGACCCATACCTCGTAGGTTCGATCGGCCGTCGTCGCCGGCGAGGATGAGCCCGAGGGAGCGGTTGGCGGGCACTCCCATCGGGTCGGGCAGGTTGTTGCGTACCGTGCCGGTCCAGTCGGCCAGTTGTGGGGCCGGCCAGATGCCGTGGGAGTTGTGGAGCAGCTCCTGATAGAAGGCGGCCAGGTCGCGGGCCCGGGCGCAACCCCCTCCGCCGGGCACGCCCAGCTCGCGTACCGCCGGGTCGTTGAAACGCATGACGACTTCGTCGGTGACCTCGGTGGCGGGGAGGTCGCGCACGCCGAACACCGCCTCGAGCTCATCGGGGGTGGCGGGTTCACCGACGAGGACGAGGTCGGCCATACCGTCCTGTTGGTCGGCCGGGATCCCCAAGATGCGGGGCAGGCCGGCGGGGCCCGTGACCCGCGCTTGGACGACATCCCGGTAGTCGGTATCAGTGGTCCGGTCGATGAGCTCGGCCAGTACCCAGTGGGCCGCGGTGGGGTGGTACTCGTACCGGGTGCCGGGCTCCCAGTTGGTGCGCCACGAAGCCATCCGCTCGACTCGGGTGTCGCGGGTAGACCACGCCGGTGGACCGAGGGGGGCCGACGGGAAGCCCGAGGTGTGCAGCATCACCTGTTCGAGAGTGATGGCGGCCTTGCCGTTCTCTCCGAACTCGGGGAACCAGGTCGCCACCGGTCGAGCGGGGTCGAGGGCTCCTTCGGCGATGAGCGTCCAAACGGTCGAAGCCACGAAGGGTTTGGTGGCCGAGAAGATGCAGTACCGCGTGTTCAGGTCGGCGTTGCCGAAGACCTCCTCGACCACGATCTCACCCTCGTGGCCCAGAGCGATCTGCACCGAAGGCAGGTGACCTTGGTCGACCTCCCGCCGGGCCCGATCGAGCAGTGCTTGGACGGCGGCATCATCGATTCGCGTGTTCCCCATGGAGCGAACATAGGGGAGTGGGCCGGACCGCGTTAGCTTGCGAAGCGTGATTCTCTCTGACCACACGATCCGCGAAGAGCTCGATGCCGGTCGCATCGTGATCGAACCCCTCGGCAACGACTGCATCCAGCCCTCGTCGGTCGACCTCCACCTCGATCGGTACTTCCGGGTGTTCCGCAACCACACCATGGGCTACATCGATGTCAAGCAGAACCTCGAGGAGCTCACCCAGCTCATCGAGGCCGAAGACGACGATCCGTTCATCCTCCACCCGGGCGAGTTCGTGCTCGGCTCGACGCTCGAGAGGGTGGCGGTACCCGCCGACCTGGTCGCCCGCCTGGAAGGCAAGTCGAGCCTCGGTCGCCTGGGCCTGCTCATCCACTCGACGGCCGGTTTCGTCGACGCCGGCTGGGACGGCCAGCTCACCCTCGAGCTGTCGAACGTGGCCAACCTGCCCATCACTCTCTACCCGGGCATGAAGATCGGCCAGATCAGCTTCATCCGCATGACCACACCGGCCGACAACCCATACGGCACGTCGGCCCTGGGGTCCAAGTACCAGGGCCAGAAGGGCCCCCGCCCCAGCCGCTACTGGGAGAACTTCTGACCCTTGGGGACGCCTTCAGGCGGCCAAGGTTCGGGAATGACGAAGTGGGCGCTGGCCGCGCCCTGCGGCGCCCCGGCCGGGCAGAGCACCGGTGCCGGACGAGGCTACAGTCAGTCCTCTTGGGTGGTCGCCGCGTCGGGTTTCTCGTCGGGGATGGGTGGGAGCTCGGCGGTTTTGGCCGGGCGGCTCTGGGCCAACTCGGCGGCTTGGCCCATCCAGTTGTCGCGCCCGATCCGGCCGTTGAACGCCAGGAAGTCGTCCATCTGCTCGGCATAGTCGTCGTCGAAGGCGGCGATCTGCTCATAGGTCCGCACCCCGATCTCGTGGAGCAGGGTCTCGAGCTTGGGGCCGATGCCCTTCACGGCTTTGAGGTCGTCGGGCTCGACTGATGCCCAGGACGGTTCGTCCTCAGGGGACTTCTCGGCCGGAGCCTCGGTTGGTACGGTCAGGGTGGCCACGCCACTGGGGACCGCCGCCTCGTCGGGAGACACCACACCACCGGCAGGGATGAAGTCGAGACTCTCAGCGGAGCGCTTGTCGGCGTCTTCCAGCGCGTCGAGGACGTGCATGGCGATGTCGGCCACCTTGACCTCGTCGTCGTCGACGCCCTGGGCCTTCACCCCGTCGTCCATCATGATGTAGCAGAACGGGCAGGCGGTGGCGATGCGGCTGGCCCCGGTGGCGAGCAGCTCACGCGAGCGCTCGTCGTTGACCTTGGTGCCAATCGTCTCTTCCATGAACATGCGGGCGCCACCGGCCCCGCAGCAGAAGCCCTTGGTGCCGTTGCGGCTGGCCTCGACGACCTGAATACCGCCCAGCTGGCCGATGACCTTGCGGGGGGCCTGGTACACGTCGTTGTGGCGACCGAGGTAGCAGGAGTCGTGGTAGACGACGCGCTCGTCGAGGCGGGCTTCTGACAGGTCGAGCTTGCCCTGGTCGACGAGCCACTCGAGGAACTGGCTGTGGTGCACGACCTCGTAGTTGCCGCCCAGTTGGGGATACTCGTTGGCCAGGGTGTTGAAGCAGTGAGGGCACTGGGTGACGATCTTCTTCACGCCCATACCGTCGAGCATCTCGATGTTCTGCATGGCCAGCATCTGGAAGATGTACTCGTTGCCCGACCGTCGGGCGGGGTCACCGGTGCAGTTCTCGGACGGGCCGAGGATGGCGAAGTCGATGTGGGCCCTCTGCATGAGCTTGGCCATCGACTGGGAGACCCGCTTGTTCTTGTCGTCGAACGAGCCGGCACAACCAACCCAGAACAGGAACTCGGCCTCGAAGGGGTCGCCGCCGTCGATGACCTCGATGCCCTCGAGGTTGTTGGCCCAGTCGGCCCGCTCGCCCTGGGAGATACCCCAGGGGTTGCCACTGTTCTCCATCGAGCGGTAGGCGTTGCCCAGCTCGGTGGGGAAGTTCGATTCCATCAGCGACAGGTAGCGGCGCATGTCGAGGATCTTGTCGAGGATCTCGATGTTCACCGGGCAGATGTCGTCGCACGCCTTGCACGAGGTACAGCTCCACACCTCTTCGGGGGTGATGCGCTCGAACAGGTTGTCGGCCTCGACGGTGATCTCCTTGTCGACACCCAGCGGGGGCGGGACGGCCGGGGTGCCGGTGCGGGCCATGACCTCCCCCGTCTTGAGGACGATCTCGCGGGGATCGAGGGGCTTGCCGGTGGCGTGGGCCGGGCACACCGAGGTACAACGGCCGCACATGGTGCAGGCGTCGGTGTCCAGCAACTGCTTCCAGGTGAAGTCGCTGATCTGGGTGGCGCCGAAGCTCTCGAGCTCGGTCTCCATCAGGTTGGGCATGGGCTTCATGGCGCCCTTGGGCCGGTCCTTGTCCTTCAGATACATGTTCAGCGGTGAGGTGAACATGTGGCGCAGCATCGTGCCCGGCAGGATCACCAGGAATGCGATGAACGAGCCCACATGGAGGAACCACCAGAACTGGTGCCAACCGTGGATGGCATCGGAGCCGTCCACCACCTCGGACAGGGCCCACCCCAAGAAGGCCCACTGCTCGAACTCGGGCCGACCGTCGATGGCGATGCGGTAGGCCTCGGCCATGAAACCGGTGACGCCGATGGTCAGGAAGACCGCCAGGATCACGGCGTGCTCGGGCTTCGACTTGATGGTGATGCGATAGGGCCGCCAGGCCCGGGGGCCGTATCGGCGGACGATCGCCCAGCAGATACCGGTCAGGAAGGCAATACCGGCCACATCGCCGATGGCCGCATAGGCCCGGTACACGTCGCCGTGGAGAAACTTGATGTCCTCGGGCACCTGGTGGTTGATCTCGAGCACGGTGGTGACGCCGAGCAGGACGATGAACCCGAAGTAGATGAGCGAGTGCATGACCCCGGCACCCGGCTCACGCAGGAGGGTCCGCATGTAGACCCCGGTCCGGAAGTCGGCCATCCTCTGTTTGATGTTCTTCTTCGTCGTGGCCCGCCTGTCCGGGGCGCCGCGTTGCCAGTTCTTCACCCGGTTGGCGAACATGACCGCGCCATAGACCAGTAGCACCGGGATGATCGTGTAGAAGACGACCTTGATGCCGGCCGGGATGTTCTCGAACACCTCGCGGGTCACGTGCGAGTCGTCGTGCTGCTGGAAGACGGTGGCGGCGATGCCGGACAGGACCGTCACCACAGCCATGCCCACGCCCAGACCGATGACCAGATGTTGGGGTTTCACTCTGCTCTTCATGACGCGGGCGAGCCTAAACGCTGGGGCGATCGCGGGCGAACGGGGTGGGCGCAGCATCGGCCGGGCCGGCTCGATTCGATCGTCGGTCAGAGGTTGGCCTGGCCCTCGCCGCTACGACCGGGCTGAGGCCTGCACCCCGGGTCGCTCCGGAGGGAGGATCTTTCCACGTCATAAGTTGATAAATAGGCACTCAGGTTTTATAGTGGAGGTACGAACAATCCTTCACCGTGTCCCCGGACAATATCGCTAGCCTGCGACTGTAGTCCTCCGGTCTTTGGGCCGATGGAGACACAAATCCCCCCAAACCCAAGCCGCCGGGTGGCGGTTCGAGCCCAGGAGTTACCCCATGGCCAAGGCAGTAGGCATCGATCTCGGTACCACCAACTCGGTGGTCAGCGTGCTCGAGGGCGGCGATCCGGTCGTCATCCCGAACGCCGAAGGTTCCCGCACCACCCCGTCGGTGGTTGCGTTCAGCAAGGATGGCGAAGTTCTGGTGGGGGAGGTCGCCAAGCGCCAGGCCATCACCAACCCCGAGCGCACCATCCGCTCGGTCAAGCGCCATATGGGAACCGGCTGGACCGTCGACATCGACGGCAAGAGTTACACCTCCCAGGAGATTTCGGCCCGCACCCTGATGAAGCTCAAGCGTGACGCCGAGGAGTATCTCGGTGAAGAGGTCACCCAGGCCGTCATCACCGTCCCCGCTTACTTCGACGACGCCCAGCGCACCGCCACCAAGGAGGCGGGCACCGTGGCCGGCCTCGAGGTGCTGCGCATCATCAACGAGCCCACTGCGGCCGCCCTGGCCTACGGCCTCGAGAAGGAAGATACCGACCAGACCATCCTCGTGTTCGACCTCGGCGGCGGCACCTTCGACGTGTCCGTCCTCGAGATCGGCGACGGTGTATTCGAGGTCAAGAGCACCCACGGCGACACCAAGCTCGGCGGCGACGACTGGGACGACGCCGTCATCGAATGGCTGGCGGACTCGTTCAAGAACGACCACGGCGTCGATCTGACCAAGGACCCCATGGCCGCCCAGCGGCTCAAGGAGGCCGCCGAGAAGGCCAAGATCGAGCTGTCCCAGACCCAGTCGACCCAGATCAACCTGCCCTTCATCACCGCCACCAACGAGGGCCCTCTCCATCTCGACTACAGCATGAGCCGCTCCAAGTTCCAGGAGCTCACTTCCGATCTGCTCGAGCGCTGCCGTACCCCGTTCGAGCAGGCCATCAAGGACGCTGGCCTCTCCGAGGGTGAGCTCGACCATGTGGTTCTGGTCGGCGGCTCCACCCGTATGCCGGCCGTAGCTGAGCTCGTGACCGGGCTCACCGGCTCTGACCCCAACAAGGGCGTCAACCCCGACGAGGTCGTGGCCATCGGCGCCGCTGTCCAGGCCGGCGTTCTCAAGGGCGACGTCAAGGACGTCCTGCTCCTCGATGTCACTCCTCTGTCGCTTGGCATCGAGACCAAGGGCGGCGTGATGACCAAGCTCATCGAGCGCAACACCACCATCCCCACTCGCCGCACCGAGGTCTTCACCACCGCCGAAGACACCCAGCCGTCGGTTGAGATCCACGTCCTTCAAGGCGAGCGCGAGATGGCCCAGTACAACAAGACGCTGGGCAAGTTCCAACTTGTCGATCTGCCGCCCGCCCCCCGCGGCGTGCCCCAGATCGAGGTCACCTTCGACATCGACGCCAACGGCATCGTTCACGTGTCGGCCAAGGACAAGGCCACCAACAAGGAGCAGAGCATGACCATCACCGGTCAGTCCTCGCTCTCCGACGATGTCATCGACCAGATGGTCTCCGACGCCGAGGCCCACGCCGAAGATGACAAGCGCAAGAAGGAAGAGGCCGAGATCCGCAATCAGTCCGATAGCCTGGTCTACCAGACCGAGAAGATGCTCAAGGATCAGGCCGAGCAGATCTCCTCGGAGGACGAAGAGAGCCTGAGGGGCGCCCTCCAGAGCCTCAAGGAAGTCCTCGAGGAGGGCGACGCCGAGACCATCAAGGACCGCACTGAGGCCGTGCTCATCGCCAGCCAGGCGGTGACCCAGAAGCTCTACGAGCAGGCCGCAGCCTCTGAAAGTACCGATGAACCCGGTCCGGACAGTGCTCCCCCGGGTGGCGACGACGACGTCGTCGATGCCGAGATCGTCGACGATGAGTCCGACGACGCCTGATTCTCGTCGGCCCGGACCGATCCCGCCTCGGTCCGGGCCTTCGACGAGAGGAACCATCTGTGAACGAGAACGAGAACGAGAACGAAGATCAGAACCCTGGCCCTGAAACATGGTGGGCCCCGGATCGCGCGACCAAGGGTGATGCAGACGCTGAGCTCGTCGATGCCGAGTTCGTCGACGGCCCGAGCGTCGGCGACGACAACCCCGATCCGCTTCAGCAGGTCACCGCCGAACGCGACGAGTACCTCGACAGCCTCCAACGCAGTCAGGCCGAGTTCGCCAACTTCCGCAAGGCCGTCACCAAGCGCGAGTCCGATGCCCGGGCCCGAGCCGCCGAGGCACTGGTGGCCGAGATGCTGCCGGTCCTCGACGCCTGCGACGCCGCCCTCGCTCAGGGTGTGGTCGATGTCGAGCCGGTGCACAAGACCCTCCTCGATGTGCTCGAGCGGGCCGGCCTGAGCCGGGTCGACCCAAACCCGGGCGAACTATTCGATCCCAACGCCCACGAGGCGGTCATGAACGAACCCGGCGACGGCGGAGAGCCCGAGGTCGCTGAGGTCCTGCGGGCCGGCTTTGCCTTCAAGCTCCGGGTCCTGCGACCCGCGATGGTGAAGGTCAGGAGCTGACCCCATCAACCCCATGACGACCGAGAACGGGAGAGGAGGTGCAGCGTGAACGTGCAACGTGAGTGGCTCGAGAAGGACTACTACAAGGATCTCGGGGTCTCGAAGGAGGCCTCCCCATCGGAGGTCACCAAGGCTTACCGCAAGCTCGCCCGTGAGCTGCACCCCGACCACAACCCCGATGACCCATCGGCCGAGGAACGCTTCAAGCAGGTCTCGGCCGCCTACGACGTGCTCGGCGACGAGAAGAAGCGGGCCGACTATGACGAGGCCCGCCGCCTCGGGGCCATGGGCGGCGGTTCGCCCTTCGGTGGCGCCGGGGGAGGTTCGACGTTCAACGTCAACGTCGACGACCTCGATCTCGGCGATCTGCTCGGCGGCTTCTTCGGGCGTCGCCAGGGCAACACCAACCCCTGGGGTCAGGCCAGTTCTCGCGGTGGCCAAGACCTCGAGGCCGAGCTCACCATGTCGTTCGACAACGCCGTGCGCGGCGTCACCACCAATGTCGAGATCGGAGACGGCGCCGGTGGGTGGCGCACCGTCAAGGTCCGTATGCCCAAAGGCGTCGACGACGGTCAGCGCATTCGCCTCAAGGGCAAGGGTGGCCCTGGTCTGGGCGGAGGCGCGGCCGGTGATCTGTACGTCACCGTCAAGCTGGCCCCCCACGACGTCTTCGGCCGCGACGGACGCAACCTCACGGTGACGGTGCCGGTCTCCTTCGCCGAGGCCACCCTTGGGTCCGACATCAAGGTCCCCACCTTCGACGGTGCCCCTGTCAAGCTCCGTATCCCGGCCGGCACCCCCAGCGGCCGTACCTTCCGGGTGAAGGGCCGGGGCGTGACCAAGGGCAAGTCCTCGGGTGATCTGCTCGTCACCGTCGAGGTCACGGTGCCCGCCGAGCTCACCGATCTACAGAAAGAGGCGGTCGAGAACCTGGCCGCCGCCTTCCCCGAGTCGCCACGCGACACCTGATCCTGTCTCCCCGGCGGCTCCTGTCGCCTACTTGTTGAACCCGCCGTCGACCCGAGAGGAGGCCCCTCACCATGGCTGTGAACCGCCATCACGCTGTCTATGTCATCTCCGTGGCCGCCGAGCTCTCCGGACTCCACCCCCAGACCTTGCGCATCTATGAGCGTAAGGGTCTCATCGAGCCGGCCCGGACCCAGGGTGGCAGCCGCCGCTACAGCCAGGCCGACATCGAGATGCTCCAGCGCATCCAGGACCTCACCAACGAGGGCCTGAACCTGGCCGGGGTGCAGAGGGTCATGGCCCTCGAGGCCGAGGTACGCCGTCTGCACGCCGAGCTCGAGGAGGCCCGGCGCAACACTGGCGTCGCCGTGGAGGCGGCCCGCCGCGAGGGCCGCCGCGACCTGGTGCCCGTTTCCGACCAGGCTGTCGTCTTGTACTCGAAGACCCGCCGCCCCAGGAAGTAGCGGGGATACCTAGTCAGAAAATCTGATACGAGGACTAGCAAGTTTTATGCATCCGAGTTAGAGTTGTTCACATGGCACTTGATCCGAACCGCTGGACCCTGAAGTCACAGGAGGCCTTCCAGAGTTCGCTGGAAGCCGCCAAGGATGCCAACCATCCGGAGATCACGCCTGATCACATCCTCGCCGCCCTGCTCGGCCAAGCCGAGGGGGTCGTGCTTCCTGTTCTCCAGAAGCTGGGGCGCAACCCGTCAGAGCTGCGCAACGCCACTGATGCTGCACTGGCCGAGCTGCCCAACGCCTACGGGGGCGAAGCTCGCTTGTCCCGCCAGTCCGAGCGCATCTGGGCCAATGCTGATGCCGCCCGTTCGGAGCTGGGAGACGAGTACCTCTCCACCGAGCACCTTCTGCTTGCTCTGGCCGACCCCGACGCGGGCGGCACCACCGCCGCCCGCCTCGGCTTGAGCCGCGACCAGCTCCTCGAGGCCCTCCGCGAAATCCGGGGCAGCCACAAGGTCACCAGCCAGAACCCCGAGGACCAGTACCAGGCCCTCGAGCGCTACGGCCGTGATCTCACCGACGCGGCCCAGACCGGTGAGCTCGACCCGGTCATCGGCCGCGACGAGGAGATCCGCCGGGTCATCCAGGTCCTCTCCCGCCGCACCAAGAACAACCCGGTTCTGATCGGTGAGCCCGGGGTGGGCAAGACGGCCATCGTCGAAGGCCTTGCCCAGCGCATCATCGAGGGTGACATCCCCGATGGCCTCCGCAACAAGCGGGTCATCTCCCTCGATCTCGCGTCCATGGTGGCCGGCGCCAAGTACCGCGGCGAGTTTGAAGAACGGCTCAAGGCCGTGCTCAAGGAGATCACTGACTCCGACGGTCAGATCATCACCTTCATCGACGAGATGCACACCGTGGTTGGCGCTGGTGCCGGCGGCGACAGCTCGTTGGACGCGGGCAACATGCTCAAGCCCATGCTGGCCCGGGGCGAGCTGCGCATGGTCGGTGCCACCACCCTCGACGAGTTCCGCAAGCACGTCGAGAAGGACCCTGCTCTCGAACGTCGCTTCCAGCAGGTCTTCGTGGGTGAGCCCTCGGCTGAAGACACCGTCGCCATCCTGCGTGGTCTGAAGGAGCGGTACGAGGTCCACCACGGCGTTCGCATCCAAGACGCCGCTCTCGTGGCCGCCGCCGTGCTCTCCGATCGCTACCTCACCGGCCGGTTCCTGCCAGACAAGGCCATCGACCTGGTGGACGAGGCGGCCAGCAAGCTCCGCATCGAGATCGACTCGATGCCCGAAGAGATCGACACTGTCGAGCGCCGCATCCGCCAACTCGAGATCGAACAGGTGGCTCTGGCCAAGGAGACCGACGCGGCATCGGCCGAGCGGCTCGACTCCCTCGAGGCCGAGCTCGCCGACCTCAACGAAGACTCCTCCGGCATGAAGGCCCACTGGCAGGCCGAGCGTGAGGCCATCAGCAGCATCCAGGACCTCAAGGAACGGGTCGAGGGGCTGAGGATCACCCTGGAACGCGAGACCGATCTCGAGAAGGCGGCCGAGGTTCGATACGGCCTCCTGCCTGACCTCGAGCGTCAGATCGAGGAAGCCACCGCCCACCTCGATCAGCTCCAGGCCGAGCGGGCCTTCCTCAAGGAAGAAGTGGACGAAGAAGACGTCGCCGAGGTGGTCTCGAAGTGGACCGGTGTCCCAGTCTCCCGCCTGATGCAGGGCGAGATGCAGAAGCTCCTCCACCTCGAAGAGCACCTCCACGAGCGGGTCATCGGCCAGGACGAAGCGGTGGTCGCGGTGTCCAACGCGGTGCGCCGCAGCCGGGCCGGCCTGGCCGACCCCAACCGTCCCATCGGCAGCTTCCTGTTCCTCGGACCCACCGGGGTGGGCAAGACCGAGCTGGCCCGATCGCTGGCCGTGTTCCTCTTCGACGACGAGCGGGCCATGGTCCGCATCGACATGTCGGAGTACATGGAGAAGCACTCGGTGAGCCGCCTCATCGGTGCACCCCCCGGGTACGTCGGCTACGACGAGGGCGGCCAGCTCACCGAAGCGGTGCGCCGCCGGCCCTACGCGGTGATCCTGCTCGACGAGATCGAGAAGGCCCACCCCGACGTCTTCAACGTCTTGCTCCAGGTCCTCGACGACGGCCGCCTGACCGACGGCCAGGGCCGCACGGTCGATTTCACCAATGCGGTCTTCATCATGACCAGCAACCTTCCCGGCGACCCCCGCGACTTCTTCAAGCCCGAGTTCATCAACCGGGTCGACGACATCGTGCGCTTCCGGTCGCTCACCGAAGATGACCTCACCCCCATCGTGGTCATCCAGCTCGAGCGGCTGCGTGACCGCCTCACCCAGAAGCGCATCGATCTCGATGTCTCGCCTGCCGCGATCTCCCACCTCGCCCGCGAGGGCTTCGATCCCGCCTTCGGGGCTCGACCCCTGAAGCGGGTCATCCAGCGGGAGCTGGCCGATCGCCTCGCCCTCGCCATCCTTGACGGAGAGATCGAGGAGGGCGACAGCGTCAGGGTCGACATGGTCGACGGTACCCTCGTCATCACCTGATCCCTTCGGAACTCTCCGCGCCAGACTCGAGTTTTCTCGGACCTGGCGCGGAGAGTTCCGCGTGTGGCCTGTAATCTGCTGGCCGGTGCGGGACGAGGAGACGGTGTGGTGCATCTGGGCAGAGGATCGATGCGGTTGGCATGGTCGCTGGTCGCGGCCGCGGCACTGCTCCTCGGATCGGTTGCCTTCTCCTCGGGCTCGCCGGCGCGGGCCACCGATTCCGGTCCGCTCATCGCCCTGTACGCCGTGGCGTGCCCCGATGCCGGGTCGGTGCCCGCCAACTCAGTGGCTCAACCCAGCGTCGATGACACTGGCGGTGCCTACCAGTCGTGGGGAGCCGCTCGCTCTGGCCCCGTGAGCTCCGCCGCGGCCGCCAACTGCAAGCCTCGGTCTGGGGTGACCTTCCGGTTGTCATCGGTCGACCGGGGTGCGGCCCTGAGCTCCAGTAGCGGGTCGCGGGTCCCGTCGGGGGCCGAGGACGGCGAGACCACCACCGTCGTCGGCACCACCGGTGGCCGGGGGCTGGTCATCGTGGCGGTCGCCGACCTCACCGAGTCACAGCGCACCGATCTGGATCGGGGCAATTCCCTATGGGTGTCGGGTGGAGCCCCGGCCGGCTTCCTCGGCCTGCGCTGCCATACCGACCTCGTGAACAGCGATGACCTCGAGTACCTCCGCGTCGCTCCGTTCGAGATCCCGAGCCAGCTCACCTGCGTCCACTACACCCAGGGCACTGCGCCCGCCCCCACCACCACAACCCCGCTGACCGCGCCCCCCACCGCGCCGCCCCCTGCCGTGTCGCCGTCTACTGTGTCGCCGCCTGCCGTGTCGCCGTCTACTGTGTCGCCGCCTGCCGTGTCGCCGTCTACTGTGCCGCCCCCCGCCGTGCTGCTGCCCTCCACCACGACCACCACGAGGGCATCCACCGGATCCGGCACGGCCGGTCCGACCACCACGACCGCCCCACCGCCAACCACCGCGGTGGACGACTCCGAGCAGGGCTCCAACAGTGACGATGGGGGTGACAGCGAGACGGCCCTTCCGGTCACCGGCGTTCGGCTCACGGTCGGAATCTCAGCCCCCGGAGCCGGTCCCCTCAGCGCCAATCTCACCACGGTTTGGACCCAGGATCTCGTCCTGTCCCTCACCTGCGCCGACGAGACGTTCGAGATCCGTATCGGAGCCAGCCGCCAACCCGGGGAACAGGGACTCGACATCCCCGCCAATCTGGTGGACCAGACCTGTTCGCTGACCCTCGTGGCCGATGGTGTTGAGTCGGCCGGCAACGCCGCTGATCTGGCCACCGTCACGGTCAACGGTGACCGGCTCACCCCGGGCGACAGTGTCAGCCTCGAGCTCGACGCTGATGGTCCCCGCGTCGATGCCGCCTACGCCGCGGTGGGCGGCGAGTCGGTACTGCCTCCTCTGTCCGACGACCGGGGTGCTGATCCGGCCGACCGGCTGCCCCTGGTGCCGGTGACCATCGGGCTTCTGATCGCCGCTCTGGCCGGCGGGATCCTGGTGGGCCGCACCGGCGCCCGGGCGCGCAACCGCGGGTAGCGAATCCCGGGGGAGAGCCGGGCCAGGCCGATAGGATCGGTCGGTCCGGTTCGACCAGGCTGAGGAGTCAATGTGCCTGCGACCATTGTCGTTGGTACCCAGTGGGGCGACGAGGGTAAGGGGAAGTTCACCGACCTCGTGGCCAAGGAGATGACCGCGGTTGTCCGCTACCAAGGTGGCCACAACGCCGGTCACACCCTGGTGGTCGATGGCGAGACCTTCACCCTGCAGTTGATCCCCAGCGGTGTCCTCTACGACCACATCACCCCGGTCATCGGCAACGGTGTCGTCGTTGACCCCTTGGTGCTCATCACCGAGATGGACATGCTCACGAGCAAGGGCGTCGACTGCTCGAACCTGTTGGTGTCGGGTGACGCTCACCTCATCCTGCCCTACCACCAACAGCTCGACGCCCTTCACGAGCGTCACCTGGGCGTGAACAAGCTCGGCACCACCAAGCGGGGTATCGGTCCGGCCTACGCCGACAAGGCCATGCGGGTGGGGCTGCGGGTCCAGGATCTCCTCGACGCGAAGATCTTCCGCCAGAAGCTCGATGCCGTCCTCGGCCAGACCAACAAGATCCTGGCCAAGGTCTACAACCGGCTCCCGCTCGACGCCGACGAGGTCGCCGCCCAGTTTCTCGACGAATACCTGCCCCGCATTCATGGGCACATCGGCGACAGCATCGGCTTCGTGCACGGGTCCCTGGCGGCCGGTCACCACGTCCTGTTCGAGGGCGCGCAGGCCACCTTCCTCGATCTCGACTACGGCACGTACCCGTTCGTCACCTCCAGCAACCCGGTGTCGGGTGGGGCCTGTACCGGCGGCGGCATCGGCCCGCTGGACATCGAGCGGGTCATCGGCATCGCCAAGGCGTACATCACCAGGGTCGGTTCGGGCCCCTTCCCCACCGAGCTGTTCGATGACGTGGGTGACCTCCTCGTCGACCTCGGTCATGAGTTCGGCACCAACACCGGCCGCCGCCGCCGTCCGGGCTGGTTCGACGCCGTGATGATGCGCCACGCCGTGCGCATCAACTCGGTCACCGAGATCGCTCTCACCAAGATCGACATCCTGGACACCCTCGAGACGGTCAAGGTGTGCGTGGCCTACGATGTCGACGGTGTGCGCCACGAAACCATGCCGTGGCATCAGTCCGACCTGCACAAGGCCAAGCCGATCTACGAGGAGCTGCCCGGCTGGCAGACCGACCTCAGTGGGTTCACCGAGCGGTCCCAGCTGCCGGCGAACGCCATTGCCTACATCGAGTTCCTCGAACAGCAGTGCGGCGCCCCGATCCATCTGGTGGGCGTCGGCCCTGGCCGCGAGCAGTACCTTCATTTCGCGGCCTGATTCCCCAGCGTCAACCGGAGGTCCGCGGTGAGAGTCTGCGTTGTCGGTAGTGGAGGGCGCGAGCACGCGCTGGCATCTACCCTCGGTCGTCATCACGATGTGGTGGTCACCCCGGGCAACCCCGGTATCCCGGGCTCGGTCGACACCGACCCGCTCGAGATCGACTCCGACCTGTTCGTCATTGGTCCCGAGGCCCCACTCGTCGACGGCTTGGCCGATCAGCTTCGGGCCATGGGTCACCTGGTGTTCGGGCCGGGAGCCGACGGCGCCCGCCTCGAAGGCTCGAAGGCGTGGATGAAACAGCTCCTGGTCGACGCCGGCGTGCCCACTGCCGGCCACGGATCGTTCACTGCGGTAGAACCGGCCCTCGAGTTCCTCAACTCCATGGGCGATCTGTTCGTCATCAAGACCGATGGGCTGGCGGCTGGCAAGGGTGTGCTGGTCACCGAAGACCGCGATGAAGCGGGTGATGCCGTTCGCGACTATCTCTCCGGCCTGGCCTTCGGCGCCGCTGGCCAACAGGTCGTGATCGAGGAGGGGCTCACTGGCCCCGAGCTCTCACTGCTGGCCGTCACCGACGGTCGGCAAGTTGTGCCCCTGGCTCCGGCCCAGGACTTCAAGCGCATTGGCGACGGAGACAGCGGACCCAACACGGGCGGCATGGGTGCCTACTCACCGGTGGCCCATCTGGTGGACGACCTGCTGGTAGCCGATCTCATGGCCCACTCGGTCGAACCCACGCTGGCCGAGCTCCAGCGGCGGGGCATTGACTACCGCGGGGTGTTGTATGCCGGCCTGATGCTCACCCCATCGGGTCCCAAAATGCTCGAATACAACTGTCGGTTCGGCGACCCCGAGACCCAGGTCGTTCTCCCCCGGTACGCCGGTGACCTGGGAGAGCTGTTGGCCCAGGCCGCAGGGGGTGATCTTCGCACCCAGCCGAGCTTCGTCGACGAGAGTGCGGTCACCGTGGTGTGTGCCAGTGAGAACTATCCGGCGGCGGCGCGGACCGGCGACGTGATCGAGGGGCTCGACGCCGCCAGTGCGCTCGACGCCGTGACCGTGTTCTGTGCCGGCGTCGACCTCGACGGTGAGGGCCGGTTGGTCACCGCCGGCGGGCGGGTCCTGGCGGTGACCGCGTTGGGTTCCACCGTGGCTGCTGCCCGCGCTCGGGCCTACGAGGCGGCCGACCTCATCAGCTGGCCGGGTCTGGTGCGGCGCAGCGACATCGCGGCGGCGGCCGACGGTGCCGACTGAGCTGGGTGTTGTGGCGGCCCCGTCAGGACTCAGACGAAACGACCCAGTCGTCCTCGATGAGAATCTGGTCGGGGTCGGCGGTCGGTGCCGCCCACTGCTCGCGGGCCCGCTCTCGGGCTCGAGTCTCCGACTCCTTGCGGATCTGCCGCTTGGGACCGAGTCGGTTGCGGCGAGCCGTCGAGCGCACGCCGGCCAGGGCCAGCGCACACGAGTGGCAGTACGGTGCCTGGTGGCGACCCCACGGGTACACGAGACAGAACCGGCAGCATTCGTGGCCGCACTCGCCGCAGATGTTCTCGGCTGGTTCGCTCATGTGGCGAAAGCAATGTTCACTGGCCAAGGTGGCCCTCCCCTCGTGGTCGTTCCCGAAGTTGTCGGCCTCCGGAGAGGCCGCCTTGACCGATAGCTGCAAAAGGACCCAGAGCCATGACGGTTCCCAACATCCTCGCTGACCGGTACGCCAGCCCGGCCATGGTCGAGCTCTGGACCCCGGCGGCCAAGGTCGTGCTCGAACGCCGGTTCTGGTTGGCCGTGCTTCGGGGCCAGTCCGAGCTCGGGATCCCGGTCCCCGACGGTGTCATCGCTGACTACGAGGCCGTCGTCGAAACGGTCGACCTCAACTCCATCCGCGAGCGCGAGCGGGTCACCCGCCACGACGTGAAGGCCCGTATCGAGGAGTTCTGTGCTCTCGCCGGGCACGAACACGTTCACAAGGGGCTGACTTCCCGCGACCTCACCGAGAACGTCGAACAGCTCCAGATCCGCCGGTCGCTGGCCCTCGGGCGTGACCGGTTGGTGGCGGTGTCGGCCCGTATCGCCGAGAGGGCGGTCGAGGCGGCCGATCTGGTGATGGCCGGTCGCAGCCACAATGTGCCGGCCCAGGCCACCACTCTGGGCAAGCGTTTTGCTTCAGTCGGCGAAGAGATCCTGGTGGCCATCGATCGCATCGATGATCTCCTCGCTCGGTATCCGCTACGGGGCCTGAAGGGCCCGGTGGGAACTCAACAGGACCTGCTCGACCTCTTCGAAGGCGACCAAGGGCTGGTCGATCAACTCGAGCAGAGGGTGGCCGCTGAGCTCGGTTTCGCCAGGGTCTTCGCGTCGGTGGGCCAGGTATACCCGCGCTCGCTCGACCTCGATGTGGTGTCGGCACTGGTCCAGGCCGGCTCCGGCCCAGCTGATCTCGCCCTCCTCGTCCGGCTCATGGCCGGGCTCGAGCTGGCCACCGAAGGGTTCCGGCCCGGCCAGGTCGGCTCGTCGGCGATGCCCCACAAGATGAACACCCGCTCCGCCGAGCGCATCACCGGCTTCCACACCATTCTTCGCGGCCACCTCACCATGGCCGGCGGGCTGGCGGGCGACCAGTGGAACGAGGGTGACGTATCCGACTCGGTGGTCCGCCGTGTCGTTCTCCCCGATGCCTTCTTCGCCTTCGACGGCATGCTCGAGACCACCCTCGCGGTCCTCCACGACTTCGGGTTCTATCCCGCGGTGATCGAACGCGAGCTCGAGCGCTACCTCCCCTTCCTCGCCACCACCCGGGTTCTCATGGCCGCAGTATCGACCGGTGTTGGGCGCGAGGAGGCCCACGAGGCCATCAAGGAACACGCGGTCGCGGTGGCAGTGGGCTTGCGCGAGGGCCAGGCCGAGAACGATCTGCCCGAGCGGCTCGGGGCCGACCCTCGCCTGCCTCTCGATGCCGCGGCCATCCGTTCCCTGCTCGACAGGCCCATCGAATTCGTTGGCACTGCGGCCCAGCAGGTGTCGGCCTACGCCGCGCGGGTGGCTGCGCTGGTCGACGCCTCACCCGAGGCCGCCGCCTACACCGGGGGTGACATCCTGTGAATGCCCACGCCTGGCCCGATCTGGGCCTCGAGCACGAGTACTCGGGCAAGGTCCGCGACATCTTCGGCATCGACGACCGCCACGCCCTGTTCGTCACCTCCGACCGGATGTCAGCCTTCGACGTGGTCATGAACGAGCCGGTCCCCGACAAGGGTCGGGTACTCACGGCCATGTCCGACTTCTGGTTCGCCGAGACGGCCGACGTGTGCGCCGGTCACCTGGTGTCCACCGATCTCGGCGACCTGCCCCAGTCGGCCCGCCACCCGGAGCTGGCCGGTCGCATCATGTTGGTCAGACGGGCCGAGATGTTGCCGGTCGAGTGCATCGTTCGCGGCTACCTGAGTGGCTCGGCCTGGCGCGAGTATCGTGATCACGGAACCATGCATGGCACCCCGCTGCCCTCCGGTCTCCGTGAATCAGACCGCCTACCCGAGCCGGTGTTCACCCCATCGACCAAGGCCGACGAAGGCCACGACATGAACATCTCCTACGACGCGGCGGTGGCCATCATCGGGGCCGGCCGGGCCGAAGAGGTCCGGCGGGTCAGTATCGAGATCTACCAGCGGGGGGCCGAGCTGGCTGCCCAGCGCGGGATTGTCATCGCCGACACCAAGTTCGAGTTCGGCTTGATCGACGGCGAGCTCACTCTTGGCGATGAGGTTCTCACCCCCGATTCGTCGCGTTTTTGGCCCGACGAAGGATGGGAGCCCGGAGCCACTCCGCCGTCCTATGACAAACAGCCGGTGCGCGACTATCTGGACGGCCTCGATTGGGACAAGCAGCCCCCTCCTCCGCCTCTACCCGACACCGTGATCACCGCCAGTCGTGAGCGTTATGTCGAGGCCTATGAGCGCATCACCAGCCGGTCGTTCTCCGACTGGTGATGGTAGGGGGCGGCCTGTGCATTTCGGGGACCCACCCGTGTGTCACCATGGGAAGGTGCGCTTCTCAGTACACGTCGACGTGACTCTCCGGCCCGGTATCGCTGACCCCCAGGGCAGCACCATCGAGCGGGCCCTGCCCGCCCTTGGTTTCGACGGGGTGAGCGGGGTGACCGTGGGCAAGAGCATCCGCTTCGAGATCGACGCCCCCGACCGGGGCGCGGCCGAGGGTGAGATCGATGAGCTGTGCAAGCGGTTCCTCACCAATCCCGTCATCGAGGACGCGGTCGTGCAGCTCATCGAGCTGGAGTCGAGCTGACGATGGCCAGCCGGATCGGGGTCGTCCAGTTCCCCGGCACCAACTGCGAAGCCGATGTCGTCGAGGTCGTGAAGTCTCTGGGCGGCGAGGCCCAGATCCTCTGGCACGGTGACGCCACCATTGCCAGCTGCGACGGGATCGTGGTGCCCGGAGGTTTCGCCCACGGCGACTACCTGCGGCCCGGGGCTATCGCCCGGTTCTCGCCGGTCATGGACGCGGTGGTCGAATTTGCCAATGGTGGAGGCCCCGTGGTGGGCATCTGCAATGGATTCCAGATCCTGACCGAAGCGGGACTATTGCCCGGCGCTCTCCAGAAGAACGCCGGGCTCAAGTTCCGCTGCGGCCAGTCTCTGCTGTCGGTGGCGTCGACTCAGTCGGTGCTGACCAGCCAGTGCGCGGTGGGCGATGAGTTGAGCGTGCCCATCAATCACTTCGAGGGCAACTACACCTGTGACGACGAGACCCTGGCCCGGTTGCGCGACGATGACCGCATCGTGCTCCGGTATGTCGACAACCCCAATGGTTCGGTGGACGATATCGCCGGCATTGCTAGCGAGACAGGCAATGTGGTGGGCCTGATGCCCCACCCTGAACGAGCGGTGCATCCCCTATCGGGGTCGACCGACGGAGTCCCGCTACTGCGCAGCTTGCTAGCTGCTTGACAGAATCAGGCGCCGCGGCCGATTCCGGCTTCCCTCAGGGTGGCCGCGGAAACACCGAGTTCCCGCCAGGCGGCGTAGCTGATGCCCTTGCGCTCGCCGTAGGCCTTGGCGGCACTCACGAATTCGCTCTCGAGACCACTGAGATCGACAGTCTCCTCGGTGGCATCGAGCTCAGTCTGGAGATCGAGACGCTCCTGGATCAGATTGAGACGCTTCAGAGGGTCGGCATCGCCGGTCTCGAACTCGATCTTGTCCAGCCGCTTGTTGATGGATTCGGGGGTGCGCTTGCGGCCTCGCTTGGGCTTGTGTGCTTCGAGAGCTTCGAGGTATGTCCGCACGGCGCGGCCTTGGGCTCGACCCTCAGCGAGAGCAGCCTTGTGTTCGTCAGTCAGGGGTTTCTTGGGTGCCATATGCGTAACTTGAGCACAATTCATTTGCCGAAAGCAAGCCGGGGCCATTTGGCGAATTGAGTTGTCCCTTGTTCCACCACATCCGATCCACTGCACTTTCTCCAGTTCTGGACAACGAACTGGCCCCGAACGGTTAGCGTCGAGCTCATGGACGTTGCTATCCACCGGGCGCTTGGCCTCACCGATGACGAGGCCGATGAGATCATCCAGATTCTCGGGCGCGAGCCCAATCACCTGGAGCTCGCCATGTACTCGGTCATGTGGTCCGAACACTGCTCGTACAAGTCGTCGCGACTCCACCTCCGTCGCCTGCCCACCGAGGGTCCGCACGTACTGGTGGGTCCCGGGGAGAACGCCGGTGTCATCGACGTGGGCGACGGGATCGCGGCCGCGATTCGGATCGAGAGCCACAATCACCCGTCCGCCATCGAGCCCTATCAGGGTGCGGCCACCGGCGTGGGCGGCATCTTGCGCGACATCTTCACGATGGGGGCCCGTCCCATCGCGATCATGGACCCCTTGCGGTTCGGGCCTCTCGACGACCCGCGCAGCCGGTGGATCGCCGAGGGTGTGGTGTCGGGGATCAGTGGCTACGGCAACTCCGTGGGCGTACCCACGGTGGGCGGCGAGACGGTCTTCGCCGAGACCTACAAGGACAACCCCCTCGTCAACGTTCTCTGCCTCGGGGTCTTGCCCACTGGGCGGCTTGTCCTGGGTCAGGCGTCGGGTGTCGGCAATCTGGCCATCCTGCTGGGCTCGTCCACCGGCCGTGATGGCATCGGTGGAGTGAGCGTCCTCGCCTCGGCCGGGTTCGCCGACGAGGAGACCGACGCCGAGAAGCGCCCCTCGGTCCAGGTGGGCGACCCCTATGAAGAGAAGCGACTCATCGAGGCCTGCCTGGAGCTCCTCGACCGCGGTCTTGTCGTGGGCATCCAGGATCTGGGCGGCGCCGGGCTCGTGTGCGCCACCTCCGAGACGGCATCGCGCGGTGGGGTCGGCATGGATGTCGACATCAACCAGGTGCATCGTCGTGAAGAGGGCATGGAGCCCTTCGAGGTAATGATCAGTGAGTCACAGGAGCGCATGCTCGCCATCGTCGAGCCTTCGGACCGCGAAGAGGTCATGGCCATCTGTGCCCGCTGGGACATCGTGGCTTCCGAGGTCGGTCGGGTCACCGACGGCCACGACTTGCGCATCCTCGACGGCTGGGCCGGCGAGGTTCTGGCCCAGGTTCCGGCTTCATCGCTCCACGATTCCGCCCCGCTCTACGACCGGCCCTGCGCGGTGGGTGCCGAGCGCGAGAGTATGCGCAGTCACGACCCCGCCGGCCTGCCCGCCCCTTCCGCCCAGGAGTTGGCCGATGACCTGCTCGACCTGGTGGCCGACACCTCCTGGGTGTGGTCCCAATACGACCACCAGCTCTTCCTCAACACCGTCGAAGGGCCGGGCGGCGATGCCGTGGTCCTGCGCCTGAAGCACCCTGACACCGCCGAGGACACCGGCAGGGGTCTCGCCCTCACCACCGACGGCAACCACAGATGGTGCGCGGTAGATCCCCGAGCCGGAACCGCCCTGACCGTGGCCGAATCGGTCATGAACCTTGCCTGTGTGGGAGCCCGCCCCCTGGCCCTGGTCAACTGCCTCAACTTCGGCAATCCGGAGCACCCCGAGGTGATGTGGGAGCTGTCCGAATCGATCGACGGTATGGCCGAGGCCTGCCGGGCCTTCGAGATCCCCGTGGTGGGTGGCAACGTCAGCCTCTACAACGAGTCGCAGGGCTCCAACATCGATCCCACACCGGTGGTCGGGCTGCTGGGCATGGTCGACCAGCTCGACCGGCGACCCCCCGGGCTCACCCTGGTCAACGGTGGCCGCCTCCTGGTGTTGGGGCCAGAAACCACCCAGCTGGCTGGCTCCCGGTGGGCCGCAGAACTTCGAGGTCATCGGGGTGGCGAGCTGCCCCAGCTGGACCCGGTCATGCACACCGATGTCGCCGAGCTGGTCCGCGGGCTGGTGGTCGACGGCTTCCTCGAAGGTGTGCACGACGTCAGCGCTGGTGGCGTCGGCGTGGCGCTGGCCGAACTGTGTGTGAGCTCCGGCATCGGGGTCAAGGCGGCGCGTATCCACGACCACGCCGAGCTGTTCGCCGAGGGTCCCTCGCGGGTCGTTGCCTGTGTGAGCCCCACCCATCTCGACGATGTCATCGCCAGAGCCGAGAAGGCCGGCGTTCCCATCAGCCGCATTGGTGCGGCCGGGGGCGACCGCTTCTGGATCAAGGACCTGCTCGACCTCCCGCTCGCCGATCTCATCGACTCGTGGCGTCGGCGCATCCCCGAAGCCTTGGGCGCCGGCACCACCCAGGGTTGAGCGGTCGGGGCGGGCGCGGCTCTGGCCGGTACCTGACTGCTCAGGCCAGACTCACCACGGTCACCTCGCCGGTGGTGCCGTTGACCTCGATGATGGCGCCGTCGGGGATGGTGCGGGTGGCGTCGGTGACCGAGACCACGCACGGGATACCGAACTCCCGGCTCACGATGGCCGCATGGCTGAGCTGGGCCCCGACGTCGACCACGACCGCTTCGGCGGGAACGAACAGGGGAGTCCACGAGGGGTCGGTGTGGGGGGCGATGAGCACGTCGCCGGGCCCGAGGGCCCCAGGGTCGCCGGGGTCGAGCACCACTCGGGCGGTGCCCCGGGCCACGCCCGCGCATCCGGCGATACCGGAGAGAACCGCGCCCGGTGCGGCCGCTTCCTCGGTCCGACCCCGCAGGGGCCATTCGTCGACCGGAGGAGGGGAGCCCTCGACCAGGAACGGGGGCTCGCGTTCGGCCAGATAGTCGCGGGCCGCTCTCCGTTCAGCGATGCGCTCGGCGAAGGCTGTGGGCTCCTCGACATAGTCGGCGAGCTCGGCGATGGTGACGTACCAGATGTCGTCGGGCCGGGCATCGCCCCCGGCTTTGGCGGCGGCGCGGCGGCCTAGCTCGCGGGACCGTATGCGGGTCTCGTGGATGGCGCGCACCACGGTGGTCTTGGCCCGCTCGCGGCCCTGGGACAGCACCGCCGCTGACCCCAGCGCTTTGCGGAGTATCCAGCGGTTGACACCTTTCACCCGGGCCACTGCATCGTCGACGGCGGTGACTCGCTCGGTGGCCAGGCGGGCGGCCTGAGCCCGAGGGTCGGACTCGGGGTCAGCGGAGCGCATCCGGTCGATCAGGGCCAGGGGCAGCTGGGGGTCGGTGCCCCACACTTCGCACGCCGGCTCCCACTCGTTGGGGCCCCGGCTGCCGAACTCGATCAGGAATGCTGCGAACTCGGCATTGAAGGTGGCCGCCGATGGATCGTGGGCGAGCCGGTCACCCAGCCCAGGGATGCCCTGGTCGAACTGGTCGGTGAGCGCGGGATCATCGGCCACCAGCCGTCCCAGATCCCAGAGCGCGCTGGAAGGAGCCGCCGACTCCACCTCGCCGACTCCACCCAGCAGGGTCATGGCGAGATCGGCGTCGCCGAGCTTCTCCTCGCAGAGCTTCTGGACGGTGATGAAAGGAGCGCCGACCAGGTTCGATACCCAGATGTGACGATCGAAGAGCTCGGAAGTGAAGTCGATGCTCGAGAGCCCGGCCGCCACCAGGTCCTCGTCGGTGGCCGTGGCTGGATCGGGTAGGCCCGCACGCCACTGCTCGACGCGTGCCTTGTCCCCGTCCAGTTCGGGTACGGCCTCGATCCGGAGGGTGCGAAGGATGCCGCGAAGGATGCGGAGGGTGGCCGGGAAGCTGCGGTCGCGCTTGTTGGGCACGTGGGGCGGTGCATCGGAGGCCCCGTAGGCGACCCGATCCATCGCCGCGGCATCGCTTCCCGGGGCCCGGGTGGCGATGAGTCGCCCCAACGACATGTTGAGGTAGGCGTACCCGGCGAAGCAGCCGATCCCCACGAACGGTTCGTCGCCGAAGTCCCTCTCGGTCAGCGCACCGCTTCCGACAGCTGACTTCCGGAAGGCCTGTTCGGCGTTGGCGAACGAGCTGGTGAAACTCAGGGGGTACACGACCTCGGGGAAGACCTCGCCCGCGTTGCCACGGGTCCAGAGCGGGAACCTCTCGCTGGGTGGGGTGCCGAGGTAGGTGATGCCACCACCCCAGTCGACCCAGGGGTCGGACCTCTGGGAGTTCGGACTCATGCTGTCATGGCCCCGTCGACGACGAACTCGTGGCCCGAGCAGTAGGCCGATTCGTCGGATGCGAGGAAGAGCACGACTTGGCCCACCTCGCGGGCTGCCGCAGTCCGGCCGAACGGGATGCGCTCGCGGACCATGGGGAGGGCGGCGCCGAACTCGTCGAGCATCGGGGTCTCGATTATGCCCGGGTGCACCGAGTTGACCCGGACCTGGTAGGTACCCAGCTCCTGGGCCAGCGAATGGGTCATGCCCCGGACGGCCCACTTGGTGGCACCGTAGGCGTGGGCTATCCCCGAGCCGCGCAGACCGGCGATCGACGAGATGTTGATGATGCTGCCGAAGCTCTGGTCGCGCATGACCCGGCCTACGGTGCGCAGGCCCAGGAAGACGCCGGTCTGGTTGATGGCAATCATGCGGTTCCAGTCGTCGAGGCTGGTGTCCAGCGCACCTGCGACCTGGAAGATTCCCGCATTGTTGACCAGCACGTCGAGCTTGCCATGCTCCTCGATGATGCCTCCCACCACACCTTCCCAGTCGTCTTCGCTGGCCACGTCGTGGTGGAGGAAGATGCATCGGTCGCCGAGCCGGTCGGCGGTAGTGCGGCCGTCATCGTCGAGTACATCGGTGATGTAGACCGCGGCCGCTCCCTCTTCGACGAACAGCTCGGCCTCGGCTGCACCCTGGCCGCGGGCGCCGCCCGTGATCAATGCCACCTTGCCGTCGAGTCGTGCCATCTCATTCTCCTCGTGTGGGTGCCCAATGATCCTGGCACTCTCGCCCCGGCGGGGTCGACCCGGGGGGTACTGCGAACCAGGGGAGGTCCCTGAGCACCACCTGTCCCTTCGGGCTCTCCAGTTCCGTCGACCTATCCCCCGATTATCAGTTCCGGGGCTCACTGAACTGTGGCTCGAGCAGTAGAGTCAATCGTGTGACGGGTGGAGCCGAGATCGACCATGAGAGCGATCGCGCCGACGATCTCCGGGTCGATCCCGACGGCACGCCGCGCGAGGCGTGCGGTGTGTTCGGGATCTACGGCCCCCGCCAGCCAGTGGCCCACCTGACCTACCTCGGCCTGTACGCCCTCCAGCACCGCGGCCAGGAGTCGGCCGGCATGGCGGTGGGTGACGGCTCGGCCATCACCATCGTCAAGGACATGGGCCTGGTGTCCACCGTCTTCAACGACCGCACCCTCGCCGCCCTCGACGGCCACCTCGCCATCGGTCACACCCGCTACTCCACCACCGGATCCTCGGCCTGGCGCAACGCCCAGCCGGTGTTCCGCAGCGCGGGCGACACCGAGTTCGCCCTGGGCCACAACGGCAACCTGGTGAACACCGCGGCGCTGGCCGACGAGTGGGGCATGCTCGACGGCACCATCACCAGCGACAGCGACCTGATGGCCGAGCTCATTTCGGCCGATATCGCTGCTCAGCACGATGATCGTAGCGACGGCCGTGAGCTCGAGCGGGCCCTCATGAATCTGCTGCCCCGGTTCGAGGGCGCCTTTTCGCTCGTACTGATGGACGAGGCTCACGTCATCGGCGTCCGCGACCCCAACGGCTTTCGACCCCTGTGCCTGGGCAAGCTCGACAACGGCTGGGTCCTGGCCTCCGAGTCGCCGGCCCTCGATGTCGTCGGCGCCCATTTCGTCCGCGAGGTCGATCCCGGCGAGATGATCGTCATCAACGGCTCAGGCTGGCGCAGCGTCCGTCCGTTCGACGAGTCGCGCATCGACCCCAAGCTCTGTCTGTTCGAATACGTCTACTTCGCCCGTCCCGATGCCCAGCTCTACGGCCAGAACGTCCACCGGGCCCGGGTCCGGATGGGCGAGATCCTGGCTGACCAGGCCCCGGTCGAGGCGGACATGGTGATGGGGGTCCCCGAGTCGGGCATTCCTGCGGCCGAGGGCTACGCCCGGTCCAGCGGCATCGCCTATGGCCAGGGGCTGGTGAAGAATCGGTACATCGGCCGCACGTTCATAGCCCCCGACCAGAACGTGCGGGCCCTGGGGGTGCGCATGAAGCTCAACCCCCTCCGTGACGAGCTCGTCGGTCAGCGGCTGGTCGTGGTCGACGATTCGATCGTGAGGGGCACGACCACCCGGGGCATGATCAGCATGCTCCGCGAGGCCGGCGCCACCGAGATCCACCTGCGCATCTCTTCGCCCCCCTACCGGTGGCCGTGTTTCTACGGCATGGACACCGGCACCCGGGGCGAGCTGCTCGCCGCGAACCTGTCGGTCGAAGAGATTCGCACCTACCTCAACGTCGACACCCTCAGCTACCTCCATCTCGACTCGCTCGTCGAGGCCACTGGCGCCACGGGTGCAGGTTTCTGCGATGCCTGTCTCACCGGTGAGTACCCCATCGAGATACCGGTCGAGCTGGCCAAGGACGTACTCGACGGAGGTTCACCAGCCGAACCGGTGGTTGGACAGCTGTCGGCCCTCGCCCCCCTCGGTGAGGCCTGATGGCGCCGCGGTCATGACCCAGCCCGAGCCGGCCACCTACGCAGCGGCCGGAGTCTCGATCGACGCTGGCGACGAAGCCGTCGAGCGCATCAAACCCCACGTGATGTCCACCCACCGGCCCGAGGTCATCGGGGGCATCGGTGGCTTCGGCGGCATGTTCGACGTATCTGCCCTGGGTATGACCAATCCGGTCCTGGTCGGTGCCACTGATGGTGTGGGCACCAAGGCCGAGGTGGCCCGCGAGCTCGATCGGCTCGACACCATCGGCATCGATCTGGTCGCCATGTGTGTCGACGATCTGGTCTGTCAGGGCGCCCGCCCCCTCTTCTTCCTCGACTACATCTCGTTTGGCCGCCTCGACCCAGCCCGCGCCGAGGCCCTGGTGGCCGGTGTCGCCGAGGGGTGTCGCCAGGCCGGCTGCGCTCTCATCGGCGGCGAGATGGCCGAGCACCGCGGTGTCGTCGCCGATGACGCCTTCGACCCGGTCGGGTTCGCGGTCGGTGCGGTGGAGCGCGACCGCATCCTCACCGGTGCCCACGTGGCGGCCGGCGACGTGGTCATCGGGCTGCCCTCACCGGGCCTGCGCTCCAATGGATACACGCTCGCCCGTCGGGTGCTCCTGGAGATGGCCGGTCTACCCCTCGATGGCCCGGCCTGGGACGGTGCCCCTCACACCCTGGGAGACGAGCTAGTGCTCCCGTCGGTCATCTACACGCCCGCCGTCATCCGGCTGCTTGACACCGTCGACGTCCGGGCCATCGCCCACGTCACCGGCGGGGGCATCGTCGCCAACCTGCCGCGGGTGCTGCACCCAGGGGTCGATGCGGTTATCGAGCGATCCTCGTGGGAGGTTCCCCGGATCTTCGGTGAGATCGAGCGGCTCGGCTCGGTCGAGCCCGATGAGATGGCCAAGGTCTTCAACCTGGGGGTGGGGATGATCGTTGTCGTCCCCGAGGCCGATGCCTCGACTGCGCTGGCCACTCTCGAGGCCGACGGCCACCGGGCCCGGGCCATCGGTCAGGTTGTTCACGGCACCGGCCAAGCCACCCTCGTCTGACCCCACCCCCCCGAACTCGAGGCGGATCGCGTCACCGGTGAGGCAATCGGCCTCATGTTCGGCGCGGATCGGCGCAGTAACGTCGCCTTGACGACCGGGAGGTAGCGATGACCGAGGTATTGCTGGAGGGGCTGTCGTTCGGCGAGGGCCCCCGCTGGCACGAGGGCCGGCTGTGGTTCTCCGACTTCTACCGTCACGGCGTCTTCACCATGACCCCCGACGGCACCGAGGAACGGATCCTCGAAGTCCCCACCCAGCCCTCGGGCTTGGGTTGGATGCCCGACGGCAGTCTGCTCCTCGTGTCGATGCTCGACCGCAAGCTCCTGCGCTGCACTACCGACGGCAACGCGGTCACCGAGCATGCCGACCTGTCATCGGTGGCGGCCTGGCACTGCAACGACATGGTCGTGGCGGCCGACGGGACTGCCTATGTGGGCAATTTCGGGTCCGATCGCCAGAAGGACGGACCCAAGCCCGCCACCCTGGCCATCGTCAGCCCCGACGGCGAGGTTCGGGCCGGGCCCGGCGGCCTGGAGTTCCCCAACGGCACCGTCATCACCCCCGACGGATCGACGCTGATCATTGGCGAGAGCATGGGCGGCCGCCTCAGCGCCTTTGACATCGGGGACGATGGTTCGCTGTCGAACCGGCGGGTCTGGGCCGACCTTGGTGGAGGGGTCCCCGACGGGATCTGTCTCGACGCCGAGATGGGCATCTGGGTGGCCGACCCCCGCAACGCCAACTGCTTCCGGGTGGTCGAGGGGGGCCAGATCACCGATCGCATCGATCTCGACCTGAACTGTTTCGCCTGCATGCTGGGCGGCGACGACCGTCGGACCCTCTACATGATCACGGCCCCGACATCAGGGGACGAAGCGGCCCGCACCCGCAACGGCCGCATCGAGTCGGTTCGGGTCGAGATCCCGGGAGCTGGCCTACCGTAGAGGGCTACCGGGCCGTGCGGCCACCGTCGATGGGGATGATGCTGCCGTTGATGTACGAGGCATGGTCGGAGCAGAGGAAGACCACCAGATCGGCGACTTCCTCGGGCTCCCCATAGCGGCCGAGGGGTAGTTGCTTGGTGGTGATCTTCTTGGCGGCCTCGGGATCGTCGGGCGAGATCCGCGCCTCGATCGAGCGCATCATGCGGGTTTCGATGGGTGACGGGCACACCGCGTTCACCCTGATACCGGCCGGCGCCAGTTCGAGGGCCGCGGTCTTGGTCATACCCACGACGGCATGCTTGCTGGCCCCGTAGGCGACCAGGCCGGGCGTACCCGTGAGGCCGGCGATCGAGGCAGTGTTGACGATGGCTCCGCCCCCCCGCTGGCGAAGGGCGTCGGCCGCGTAGCGCATGCCGAGCCAGACCCCTTTGAGGTTCACGTCGATCACCTGGTCGAACGTGTCCTCCGGGTACTCCTCGAGGGTCGCGAACGTCCCCTCGGTCCCCGCGTTGTTGAACAGCACGTCGATGCCGCCGAACTCCTCGACGCCGGCCCGGACGTAGCCCTCGACCTGGCTGGCGTTGGTGACGTCGGCGGTAACTCCCAGGGCGCGGCCGCCAGCGTCCTCGACGGCGGCAACGGTTCCTTCCAGGGCCTGTTCGGTCAGGTCGACGGCGACGATGGCAGCCCCCTCGACAGCGAAGCGCACGGCACTCGCCCTCCCGATCCCCCCGGCTGCTCCGGTGATCACCACGACCTTGTCAACGAACTTGCTCATGGGTTGAACCTCCTCTGGCCCTGACCAGACCCTGCCACAAGGGGAGGCCCGGCGGGACTACCTTCGGACTCGATGACCTTCACCGCGCTCCGAGATCATGTTCGTCAACACAGCGTCCGCGAGGGCGACTTCACCCTGAAGTCGGGCCGCAAGAGCACCTGGTTCTGTGACGCCAAGCAGACGATCTGTCGGCCTGACGGCATGGTCCTCGTGGCTGACGCGGCCCTCGAGGTGATCCCCGATGACACCACCGCCATCGGCGGTTTGACCATGGGCGCCGACCCGGTGGCCTACGCCGTCGCTGCTATTGCGGCCACTCGGGGGCGGGACCTGCGCACCTTCTCGATCCGCAAGGAGGCCAAGGACCACGGCGTCGAGGGTCGACTGGCCGGCGCTCTCCAGGCCGGCGACAAGGTGGTGATCACCGAGGATGCCGTCACCCGGGGTACGTCGATCATGGAGGCCGTCGAGGTGGTGAAGGCCCTGGGGGCCGAACCGGTCCTGGCCGTGGCCATCGTGGACCGGGGGGGTACCTGCGAGGCGATGGTGGCCGAGGTCGGAATGGGTTTCCGGGCCCTCGTCACCGCCCCCGACCTCGGCTTCGAGTACGGCAGCTGAGCTTGCCGCGCCAGGAGCCAGAGAACTCGAAGAATTCGCGGAATGTTGAAGGGGTGCTTGTGGCGGTGCTTGTTCATTTCCAGGTCGCCGCAGTTCCCGCGGGTCGCTGACCGCTGGCGGCTGGGTTGCGATCGGGCTGCTGAACCTGTTCGCGGCACCGGTCGCGTGGGTGATTCTCACTGACCTCCCCTAGTAGCGGGCACGATGGGGGAGTGACTGACCCCCACCCGAATCCGGCCAGACCATGAGCCAGATCCTCGAGGAGCTGTTGACCAGTTGGTGGGGCCTGGTTCTGGTGGGCTGTGTCGTGGTGGGACTCGTGATCGCGGATCAGCTGGGGTTTCCCCCGCTGGGCGCGGGGCTGGTGGGATTGGTGAGCTTCCGGGGAATCTCCGAACTGGCGGTCCGCGCCGGCTGGTCGAAGCCTCCGGGTTACCACTGGCCGCTAGCGGCCGTTGTGGTCGGGGTTCTCGAACGGCCAGTCATTCACGAGCCACTGGCTGATCGTGTGCCACACGGCTGCGTCCATGTGGGCGCGCTGGGCGGTGACCCAGGCCAGAACGCCGGCGTCGTGTCCGGGTTCGTCCGAGGGGTAGATGTACAGACAGCCGATCACGTCGTCGCCGTCGAGCACTGAATAGGTGAAGCCCTTGCGGGCGGCGAAGTCGTTGGCGTGGCGCTCGAGATCCTCGAGGTTCCTCTCGAGGCTCATGGGACTGGGCCAGTTGCCGTCGGGAAAGCCGGGGGTGGTGCGGATGTGATCGATGCTCGACATCCAGGCTTGGTGGTCGCGCTCGTTGTGCTGGGGCCCCAGCGGTTCGAGTCGGAAGCCGGCGCCGGTGAGCCCCGTGGGAACTGCGAACTCGGCAGGGACGAGGGGCTCGGTCATGCCCGAAGGCTAGGGGGCGGTTCCGGGGAACCGCCCCCGACTGACTAGTTCGAGTACTCGCTGATCCTCTTGCCCTCGTCGGCCAGGCGCTTCAGGAGGGGTGACAGCTCCCAGTGCTCACCACCGAGCTTGGCGTGGTAGTCCTCGATCTTGGCCACGACCTCGGGCAGACCGATGGTGTCGGCCCAGAACATCGGGCCGCCCGTGTAGACGGGCCAGCCGTAGCCGTTGATCCACACCACGTCGATGTCGCTGCCGCGGATGGCGATGCCTTCTTCGAGGATCTTCGCCCCCTCGTTGATCATCGGGTACAGGCAGCGCTCGAGCACTTCCTGATCGGTGACGTCGCGCTGCTCATGGCCCTGGGCCACGCTGAAGTCTCGGATCATCTGCTCGACCTCGGGATCGGGGGTCGAGGCCCGGGTCTCTGGGTCGTAGGTGTAGTAGCCCCGGCCGTTCTTCTGGCCGCGGCGTCCGCTCTCGCAGAGGATCTCGCGCACGGTCGAACTGGTCGAAGTGTCGGCCTTCCAGCCGATGTCGAGGCCGGCGAGGTCGGACATGGCGTAGGGGCCCATGGGCATGCCGTAGTCGTAGATGACCTTGTCGACCTGGGCTGGGGTGGCGCCCTCGAGGATGATGGCGTCGGCCTCGAGCCGGCGGGCGAACAGCATGCGGTTGCCCACGAAACCGCGGCAGACACCGACCAGCACGGGGATCTTGTTGACCCGGCGGCCCATGGCCATGGCGGTGGCGACGATGGTGTCCGACGAGGCATCACCTCTCACGACCTCGAGCAGCTTCATGACGTTGGCCGGCGAGAAGAAGTGCATCCCGATCACGCTCTCGGGCCGGCTGGTGGCCGAGGCGATCTCATTGACGTCGAGAGCCGAGGTGTTGCTGGCCAGCAGGGCACCGGGCTTGCAGATCTCGTCGAGGCCGGCGAAGACCTCCTTCTTCAGGTCCATGTCCTCGAAGATGGCCTCGATGACCATGTCGACGTCAGCGAAAGCGCTCTGGTCGGTCGAGCCGGTGATCAGGCCCATGCGCTCCTCGACCTGCTCCTGGGTGATGCCACCCCGGGACGCGGTGCGTTCATAGTTGCTGCGCACGACCGCCAGGCCCCGGTCGAGGGCCTCTGAGTTGCGCTCGACGATGGTGACGGGGATGCCCACGTTGGCGAAGTTCATGGCGATGCCGCCGCCCATGGTGCCGGCGCCCAGGATGCCGCAGCTGCCGATGTCGAGCTGGGGGGTGTCGGAGGGGACGTCGGGGATCTTGGCGGCCGCACGCTCGGCGAAGAAGTAGTAGCGCTGAGCGGCTGATTGGGTGCTGGCCATGACCTCGCCGAACAGCTCACGCTCGCGGGCGACGCCGGCGTCGAATTCGAGGGTGGCAGCCGCCTCGATGCACTTGATGTTGTTCTCGGGAGCGAGAAAGCCGCGGGTCTTGCGGGCGATGCCCTTGCGGAAGTCGGCGAAGAGCTCGGGGGTGCCGTCGGCCAGCTTCTCGCTGCGGTCGCGGATGCGGGCGAGGGCCCGACCTTCGGCCACGACCTTCTGGGCGAAGGCCACGGCCCCGGCCCGAAGATCGTCGACCACTTCGTCGATCAGGCCGCACTCGAGGGCCTCGCTGGTGCCGATGGGATCACCGCTGGTCACCATCTGGAGGGCGTGGGCCACGCCGGTCACGCGGGGGAGGCGCTGGGTGCCACCGGCGCCGGGCAGCAGACCGAGCTTGACCTCGGGCAGGCCGAATTTGGCCGACTCGACCGCCACCCGGAAGTGGGCACACAGGGCGACCTCGAGCCCACCTCCCAGAGCGGTGCCGTGGATGGCGGCCACCACCGGCTTCGAGCAGTTCTCCATGGCGTCCTGAGCGGCCTGGAGCGAGGGGGGCTTGGGGGCACCGCCGAACTCGGTGATGTCAGCACCGGCAATGAAGGTGCGTCCGTCGCAGATCACGACGATAGCCGTCGCGTCGCTCTGGGCCGCCTGGGTCACCCCGTCGAGGATCCCCTGCCGGACATGGTGGCTGAGAGCGTTGACGGGAGGATTGTCGATGATGACGAGAGCGATATCGCCCTCGCGCTCGAGGCGAACCGATTCGGTGATGGCAGTCATGCTGCCAGTCAATCAGCTCACTCGTTCTTGGGGAAACCGAGGTCGACGGTGCTGGTGGAGGGGTCGGGCCAGCGGGTGGTGAGCACCTTGGGTCGGGTGAAGAAGCGCACCCCTTCGGGGCCGTACATGGTGGTGTCACCGAACAGCGACTCACCCCAGCCGCCGAAGCTGTGGTAGCCGACGGGCACCGGGATGGGGACATTGATGCCCACCATGCCGGCGTCGGCGTCGGCCTGGAACTGGCGGGCCGCTCCGCCGTCGCGGGTGAAGATGGCAGCCCCGTTGCCCCAGGGGCAGTTGGCGATGAGGGCCACCGCCTCCTCGTAGGTGTCGGTGCGCACCACGGTGAGGACCGGGCCGAAGATCTCGTCCTGGTACACCGACATGTCGGTGGTGACCTCGTCGATGAGGCTGGCCCCCAGGAAGAAGCCGTCGTTGTCGAACTCCTGCTCGCGGCCGTCGATCACGATCTTGGCTCCGGCCTGGGCCCCGGCGTCTATGTAGCCGGCCACCCGGTCGCGGTGCTCGCGGGTGACGAGGGGTCCCATCTCCGACGACGGGTCGGTGCCGTCGCCGATGGTCAGGGCCTTCGTGCGGGTCTGGATGGCGTCGATGAGGGGGTCGGCCACGTCGCCGATGGTGACGACCACCGAGATGGCCATGCATCGCTCACCCGCTGATCCATAGGCGGCGGAGACGGCGGCGTCGGCGGCGAGATCGATGTCGGCGTCCGGTAGGACGATCATGTGGTTCTTGGCGCCGCCGAGGGCCTGGATGCGCTTGCCGCGGGCGGTGCCGGTTTCGTAGATGTAGCGGGCGATCGGGGTCGAGCCAACGAAGCTCACGGCCTTGACCTCGGGGTGCTCGAGCAGCCCGTCGACGGCCACCTTGTCACCATTGACGACGTTGAGAACCCCGTCGGGGAAGCCGGCCTCGTGGAACAGCTCGGCCAGGAACATGGGAGCCGACGGGTCGCGCTCGCTGGGCTTGAGCACATAGGTGTTGCCACAGGCGATGGCGTTGGGGATCGTCCAGAGGGGAACCATGACCGGGAAATTGAACGGGGTGATCCCGGCCACCACGCCGAGGGGCTGGCGCACGGTGTGCACGTCGACGCCGGTGGAGGCCGACTCGGAATAGCTGCCCTTCAGGCTCTCGGCGATACCACATGCGAACTCGATGTTCTCGAGGCCCCGGGCCACCTCGCCGGCCGCGTCGCTGAGCACCTTGCCGTGCTCGGCCGTGACCTTGGCCGCGATGTCGTCGATGTGGGCATCGACGAGGTTGCGGAACTTGTACATCAGCTTGGTGCGCTGGGCGAGGCTGGTGGCCCGCCAGCCCTCGGCCGCGTCGGCCGCCGCTTGCACGGCGGCCGCGACCTCGGCGGTGTCGGCCAGTCCGACCTCGGCGCTCTGGGCCCCGGTGGCCGGGTTGTATACCGGACTGGTACGCCCGGAGGTGCTGGCCGCCGCCCGGCCATTGATGAGATGAGTGATCTGGTCCATGAGAGCTCCTCGAGTGTTCAAACGCAGGCTAGAGGGGGCGTGCAGCGCGTAGGGATTGGAGCTCGCGTCAGCGGTGTCCCTGATCGGCCGCGACCTGCGCTGACCCGGGGCTACTGGCCTCGCAGCGCGTAGCGCTGGAGCTTCCCGGTCTGGGTCTTGGGTAGTGGTTCGGCGACGAAGGTGATCTGGCGAGGGTACTTGTAGGGCGCGATGGTGGCCTTCACGTGGTCCTGGAGCTCCCGGGCCAGATCGTCGGATGCCGAGCCGGGGTCGCGTAGGTGGACAAAGGCCCGCACCAGGTTCCCGCGGTGCGCGTCGGGTTGGCCGATCACTCCCGCTTCGGCCACCGCGGGGTGGGTGAGTAGGGCGTGCTCGACCTCGGGGGCGGCGATGTTGTAGCCGGCGCTGATGATCATGTCGTCGGTGCGGGCCTGGTAGACGAAGTAGCCGTCTTCATCGCGCAGATAGGCATCGCCGGTCAGGTTCCACCCGTCCTGGACATAGACCTGCTGCCGGTCGTCGTCGAGGTAGCGACAGCCGATCGGGCCCCGCACCGCCAGGTGGCCGACGGTGCCGTCGGCCACCGGGTTGCCGTCGTCGTCGATGACGCGGGCCTCGTAGCCCGGCACGGCCCTGCCGGTGGTGCCCGGCCGGATGTCGTCGTCGGAGGCCGAAACGAAGATGTGGAGCAGTTCGGTGGCCCCCAGACCGTCGATGAGCTTGACGCCGGTGGCGTCGAAGAAGGCCTGCCAGGTGGCTTGGGGCAGGGTCTCGCCGGCCGACACACAACGTCGTAGCGACGATAGGTCGTAGCCCTCGAGGTCGAGCATGGCCCGGTAGGCGGTGGGCGCCGTGAAGCAGATGGTGGCTTGACGTTGGGCGATCAGATCGGCCAACACGTCGATACCGGGGGCCGAGCAGAGTTGGGTCGAGGCACCGACCCGCATCGGGAACACGACCAGTCCGCCGAGACCGAAGACGAACCCCAGGGGAGGGCTACCGCAGAAGATGTCGTCGGCGGTGGCCTTGAGGAGGGGCTGGAAGGTGTCGGCGATCACCAGCAGATCGCGATGGAAGTGGATGGCCGCTTTGGGCTCGCCGGTGGTGCCCGACGTGAAGCCGAGCAGGGCGGGATCGTCGGCCGCGGTGTCGACATTGGCAAAAGTGGCCGGTTTGGCCTCGGCCCGCGCCTCGAGACTGTCGGTCGAGGCCCCCCAGTACAGAGCCGGAATGGGGAGGTCCGCGGCGTTGAGCTCGGCGTCGAGAGCGGCGTCGCACAGAGCCACAGTGGGCAGGCTCTTGTCGTGGATCTTCCTGAGCTCGGAGGCCCGTAGAAGGGGCATGGTGGCCACCACCACTCCACCGGCCTTGAGCACCGCGAACCAGGCCGCCACCAACCACGGGGTGTTCGGCGCTCGGAGCAGAACCCGGTTGCCGGGGACGATCCCGCAGTCGTCGACCAGGACATTGGCCAGCCGGTTGGCCCACGTCTGGAGGTCCGCGTAGGTCCACTCGATGCCGTCGCCGGCCACACACGGACGGTCTCCCCAGCCACGGGCAACGGCGGAGTCGAGGAGCTCGGCGGCCGCGTTCAGGCGCTCGGGGTGTCGGACTTCGGGGATCGAGAAGATGAGGTCAGGCCACTGGTCGGCCGGTGGCAGCCGATCGATCACAAAGGTGTCTATGTGAGCCGTTGTCGCGGCCATGGGATCCCCCTCTTCTCCGGCTCCCCAAGAACGGAGGTTCATGTTCTGATCTTTGCGACCGCTCAGCCTACGCTGATTTCGCTGCTGGCCGGGTTGGAGGCGTGAGCCGGCCAGGACGGATCTGCAGGGATCGGGTCATGACCTTTCGATTCGCCAATCTGCATCGTGGGCCCTACTGCTGATGTCGAGTTGAACACCAAGACCGGAGACTGGGAAGTCGGGCTCGTCATCGTCTTGGGGCCAGCAGGCCGCAACATCGCCGCTGCGTCATGGAGACTCATTGTGTCCCAAGACGTTCGCCCGTGTGGTTGCTCCCCATCGGATCACCGATGACTCGACCGTCCAACGTCCTGTCCTGGAGGTCATCGGCTCGCTGGAGATGCAGGATGGCCGCTTCCTCGACACGAACAGGGACGGCGTTTATGACCGCTGGGAACAGGATGCCGACGGTGACGGCATCGCGGAGCGCTCCGGCCGGCTCGAGCGTCGCGATGGTGAGGTCTACCTCCGAGATGAGGAAGGGAATCCGCTCCCCGCCCAGAGGGCCGAGCCGCTGAACGACGCGGTGATGGAGGTGATCGACATGGCACCAGAGGACGTTTCGTGACCGATGAGGACGGCACCCAGCGTTTCGTGAGCGATGCCCAGGGGCCGACCCCCGAGGACGTCGCCCTTCCCGATGGGGGCAACGTCGAGTCCTTCGGGAGCGATATGGCTGACTTCTACGCGGGCGATGATCCCTCCGACCGGACCTGGAAGGGAAACGACTTCATGCAGTTCCGCGACGAAGACCACGACGGGAAGGCCGATTTGGTCCGCAGCGACATCGACGGCGACGGTGGTTTCGACGACACCGGACGCATCACTTTCGACGAAGAAGGTCGCGCCGAGTACGACATGACGCTCGACCGTGACGAAGATGGAATCGCCGACACAAGGGTGCGGCAGTCCTACGACGATCAAGGGCGCAAGGTGACCGAGATCTACGACGAGACGGGCAAGCTCATCAGTCGCCAGATCGATCTTCCACCCAAGGATACGTAGGAGTCGACCACCGCTCGATAGTGTCACCGGATCCGTAGACGTCATTGTGAAGGGACAACCCGATGGGGAAGATCACTCAAGCTCACAGGGATCTGATCAAGGAAGTCGGGCTCTGCTACACCGCCTCGGCCGCTCCCGATGGCACACCAAACGTCAGCCCCAAAGGCTCAATAACTGTGGTCGACGACGATCACATCGCGTTCGCCGAGATCATGAGTCCGCACACCCGCGAGAACCTCCAGGAGAACCCCCGGGTCGCCGTGATGGTCTGCAAGCCGGAGACGTTCGAGGGCTTCCAGTTCAAGGGAACCGCCGCGCTCACCTCAGACGGTGCCGTGTTCGACATGCTGGTCCAGGCGATCGCCGACAAGGGACTCAAGCTCCCACCGGTTCAGAACGCAGTGACTATCCGGGTCGAGGATGTTCGTCGGATCGGCGAGAACTAGCCTCAATCTGCCCCCACGCTGATCCACGATCAGCACTGGGTCGGTTGTGGTAATCGTGACAGTGTTCGCGTCGCAGAACTCACCGAACGCCTCGGTGATACCTACCAGTCAGCGCTGCGCCGCCAACGCTGACCGCCCCGTCCGGGCTGGGCAACAGCGAGACACCAGTACCAAGGACGAACAGTCGCGCGCCCCCACATCCGCCGATCCAACGCACCACCACCTGCACACGACTCATCAACGAGTACCAACCAGCAGCCTGACCCCGAGATGAGCCGAACCCCGCCAGTCGCCAGCTTCAGCGCGGCCGGGCACACATTCGCTCCCCCGAACCGAGACCCAACGAGCCCGACCAACAGCCCCCGCCAACGAGCGGCAGATTCGAGCATTTGGCAGCACTTTCACGAGGCGCTCCCCCCGCTCGCTGCCGCTGGTTGCCGTTGGCAGGCCGACACACCCTCCGTTACTGGGGGCACACCCATGAAGTGTGAATAGTAGGCGTATGCCACGGATGCAGGTGTACCGGCGGCGCCGTGCTCACCAGCGACCTCAAGGACCTCCGCGCCCTCGCCACCCACGCCGACGCAGTCCACATCTACCGAGCCTGACATCCAGCCAGGCGAGACACCCCGACACCACAACGATCAGCGGCACCACCGATCTGGCTGCACCCCTGCTACGCGTTGTCGATGAGCTGATCCCAGGAGCAGCCCATGACACCGAGCAGTACGCGACGCAACAGGATCGGATGGGACCACGGCCGCCTCGAGGCGAGGCTGAGACCGATGCGCGGTCTGAGCACTGATCGGACCGCGTCGATCGTGATCAGCGGTCACGCGTTCCTTCAGAGTCTTCGACGCGGTCAATACGAACTCGGCGTGGAAACCGACCGCAAGCATCTACGCCTGGCGGCCGCTTTCGATGAGCTCGCCGCGGTGATCTGACCGAACCCCGACACCAAGCCGGCAGAACCGTGCCCGCCGATCGATCAACGCAACGGTGCCCTGGTACCTCCTGTTGATTGCCGCTGAAGCCCACGCCGACGATCCTCGGCGAGTCGGCTCCGAAGCTCCTTCGTTTGGTCGACCCTGAAACGAACCAGCCTCACCGGATAGGGGCCGCGTTCGGAGTATCCGAACGCGTCGAGCAGGTCTGGGGGCGGGAAGACTCGGCGGGCCACCGCTCGTGCGACCTCAGCTCTCCGTCCGCTGAGCAGCAGCGACACCGCCGCCTGGGCCGTCCGTTGTCGTCGCTTGCGCTCGTCGTAGCCACGAAGATGCAAGTGCTCAGGCCAAACCACTCGGCTCGCCAGCCACCGATTCGCTACCGAAGCAGATGGAAGCGGATGGGTCCGGCCGAGCAGATCGCAAATCACGTCGAGCGCCATCGAGATCAGATCCCGCATCCCCTCCACCTGAACGAACTCCGAGATGAAGTCCCAGTCCGGACCGGCATCCAGCATCTGCTTCAGATCGTTCAGGCGCCGGAGGTCGACGAAGCGATCCCGAGCGAAGTGCAATACGGCCATGACCAGCGACAGGTCAAGATCCATCACCCATGGCCCGTGATCGCCGTGACAGTTCGGACACGGGATCTGGGTGAGCCGCTCCCAGAACAGCTCGACCTGTCGTATTGGCAGGATCAGATTCGCAATGTCGGTGTGGATGTCGAACGTGGCGCCCTCGGCTTGGACTGTGTGCTCGTAGACCCGTCCGGCCCGGGCCACCCACCGCAGCGACTCACCCATGTCGGAGGAACCGCCAATCGCGGACACCACCTCACCAAAATGGGATAGGTCGTCGGGATGCAGAAAGAGATCGATGTCGGCGGACGGCCGAAGACCCCGCTCGGCATAGAGGGCCAATTCGATTGCGAGCCCCTTGGCCAATCCGACGGGAGCCACCCCATCGAGCCGGCGTAGCACCGTACACAGCGCGTTTGTCTGAAGGGCGTGTTGCCGCTTGGTGTTCAACACGTTGCGGGCGAGAGTGTTCAGTGCATGGCGATCGGCTCTGAGATTCTGTCGCATCACCTCGGTCAGCAACAGACTCGAGACCCGCTGGTTGATGGCGTCGGCCGCCATCCGACGATCCACATGCAGATCGGCCGGCGCTGCCCCGTCAACAACCATTGCCAACAGACTCGGATGCGGCGCGCCCATGACGTCTACGACCTACCCGCCCGTATGTGAGCGGTACAGCCCGCCCTGCTCGACGAGTCGGGGATGTCGAGCCCGCCGGTGTCTTCACGTTCATGCTCGGCGTCGGTCAGGAAGTCGTCATAGTCGAGCACGTGCAGACCGCCCTGATGTGGTTGGCCGTATGCGTGTTGAGCTTGGCGGTGGCGCCCGCCAACCGATGCACGCCGAGGATCCCGACGCCGGCGTCGGCCAGACTCAGATTGCCGGTCGCTGCCAGCCAGGCGACCAGCCCCAGGGCCGCCGCGATCATCGTGGACGATGCCAGTGACCCGACCGCCGCGTTGCGCACCCGTGTCCACACCACCCGACGGAGCCTCACGAGACGCTTGCCCCAGAGAGTGCTGTGCGCTTCTCCAAGCCATCGGCCGAGGTCGAACATGCGGACCTCGCGCTCCGTGTCTCGGTCGCAGAACACCTGGGCCAAGCAACCGCGATGTCGATCGTCCTCCGTCAGATCCCAGGCGAAGCGGTGTCGGATCTGGTTGCTCCTTCGGCTCATGAGAAACAGCAGAACAGAGGCGCCGAGAGCGATCGGGATTTCCACGGGAACGATCACGAGAAGCGGGGCCACGATCACGACTCCGTCGATGACGGTTCGGGTGGTGCCGAGCGTGCCCCACGCGATGCTCGTTGCGCTGCCCCGCGAGCCCTCGTTCGCCCGCCGCGGCCCGAATCGGCCCGAATCGAACCGCTCGAACGGCAAATCGGCCGAAGCCGCGATCGGCCGCTCGCTCGTGGGCGGTGAACAGGCGTTGCTGCTCGTTCCCGACCGCCTGTAGGACACCGCTCACGGTCGTGATGCCGGCAAGGGCAGCTATCCACGGCCAGGTGGCGCCCCAGTCTGCTTCCCCACCCGCCAGTCCGTCGATCACCCGACCCGACGCATAGAGCAGGAGGCCGCCGAGCAACCCAGCGGTAACCTGCACCGCGGCCACAGCCAGCATCGAGGCTCGTGCCGCCCGGGCAACCAGGCGGCCCGCCCGCACGAGCGTTCCGACTCGCGAGACCGAACGGGATCTCCCCGACGTCAGGCTCCACTGCGTATCGCTACGGGTGGAGCTCACGGGTCGGCGGTTCCGGTCATGCATTGGAGGCGACCGCACCGAAACTCTCCGCTCCGTCCCCACCGGCGACGAAGTAGGAGCCGCAGCGCAGCCAGGCATGCGCCTGGAGAGCGCTCTTGTCCTCGGTGAACGCGGCTCCGATGTACAGCGTGGACTCGACACCTCGACGACGAAGCAGGAGCTTCGTCGTCAGTGCCTGCGGAAAGCAGTTGCTCTTCCAGGGGGTGTAGGGACTCACAGTTCGAACCGCCCACGCGATCATGCGAGCCTGCCGCAGCTGCCACGGCGTGATCTCGCGGGGGGACTCGGCGAGACGCTCGCCCAACAAGTCTTCGAGGCGTTCGAACCGGAGACGGCTGATCGCGAGGCGCGTCGCACCGACCAACAGGGCCGCCTGGACGACGAGCAACTTGTCGTCGCGTGGCCGTGACGCGAGGTTCCGCAGCCTCGATCGCCGCGTTCGGGATACCGTTGCGCTCGCAGTGTTCGGCTGGGGCCCTCGTGAACCTGTGCAAGACCGGCCTCGCCGAGCTCGGCGAGGAACGACAACGCGTCGGACTCGACCTCGTTGCGCGGCGTCTCGAAGGCGGCCAGCACCGCGTCACAGACCTCGTCGACCGTCCGCGGCTCTTTGATCGATTTCCAGATCGTGTTGGCCACCGCGTCCATACCGAAGCACCGGCCCGAGTCCATGTCGAGCAGCACCACCTCGGTGGAACTCAGGCCGGTCGACAACAACTCGGGTCTTGCCGACACCAGCGAATGCGTTGACAAGCTCGACTCCGACATGTGGTCCCCTCTCTCCTGCATCTCCATCGGTGAGACCACAAGCGTGAGGCACGCATTCAGCTCGACCACGACCTCACGTTCCGTGGTCACACGTTCTCTCTGTCAGGATACTCGACGCTCCCAATGAGGCAATAGGAGACGTGCCCCTCGCAGAATGGTCCTTGAAGCGTTGTGATCTCTGTCGATCGTCGACGAGTGTCACTGAGAGGGTGTGGGTGCCCAATGCTCGGCCGTGGGTGCTGACCAGGCACGATGCAGCGCATCCTGAGCCCTCATGTTTCGCATCCTCTACCGGTTCCTCACCTTGCTGGCACAGCTCTCTGCGCGCTCCGGCCGCTCGAGGACCTCGAGATCATCGTGCTCCGCCACCAACCCAACCGGCCACCAGGTAGGGGCGTCCACCGCCTGGCGAATCCTCAAAGGGCCCCTTCGTCGATGAGATCGCGGGAGTGCCTTGGGTGGTGAATGAGGCAGTTGTCTCGGGCACAGCGTCTGTTGTTCCTTCGCTTGCCGATAGTTCGATCGAGGTCGGGCTCTCGCCGCAAGCGATGTTGTCCGGGGTTGTGGGGCAGGGGCCGGGTACTGCTTTGAACGATGAGTTCTCGGTGGAGTTTTGGTTCGACGACCCGTTCGGGTGGGGCGGTGTGTTCCTCAAGACGGTGGAGAGCGGCTCGTCATCGGGCTGGAATATGGGCTACAACAACGACAACGAGCGTCTTGTGTTCGATATGCGCCTTGGATCGACCGGTTCGACGCTGGCGTCGGTTTCGTCGCCGGTGACGCTGGCGTCGCCCAACCATGTTGTGATCACCAAGGACTCGGCGCAGCTTCGGATGTTCTTGAACGGGGTTGAGGTCGATGCCAACCCGACAGGCGGAGAGCAGACCTTCTTCTCCCCAACTGACGACCGGCTGGTCCTCGGGCAGTTCATCGGACAGCCGGTGCGATTCGATGAGTTGGCCTTCTATGACCGGGCGATCACCCCGGTTGAGGTTGCGGACCATCATGAACTAGGGCTGACTGGCGCCGCTCAGCCTCAGACAACTGTCCAGTACGCGGACACGGCCAATCTCCTGTTCGCGACCGCGGCGGACACTGAGGCCGATATCGCTGCTGGCAATCTCCGCCTAGAGGTCCGTGATCTCAGCACTGGGTCCATCACAACCCTTGTGACCGGTCTCGACATTCGCGTCCTCGATGCCACCCCGGATGGGACCGAGATACTTGTCGACATCGGCGGCGATCTTGCCCTTGTCGCCAACCCGGGCGGAACAACGACCTCGATCGCTTCTGGGGTTGTCCGGCCCATCAATGCTCGTCTCTCCGATGACGGAACCACGGTTACCGTTGGTACGGCAGAGGCCCTCGATCCAGGTGACGCCGATACCGACATCGACTGGTATGTCATTGAGGTCGGGGCTGCGCCGGCGCTGCTGCCCAACTCGGAGAATCTGGTCACTGCCGTCCCCGTCACCAACGGTGATGAAATCATCGTGGCCACCAATACCGAGATCGCGGTGGTGACGACTGCGACCGGAACGACTTCTTCACTTGCGACCGCCACCAGCCCCGTTTTCGCGCTCGATGTCTCCCCCGATTCGCGGTTCGTGTCTTGGGTTGAGAACGGTACCGATGTTGTTGCTCACGATCGAGACTCTGACGGTGACAGCATCTTCGACGAATCTGGCGCAACGGCTTCAATGGTGATCACCGACGAAGTGGCAAACACCTACGCAGGCCGGGTCACTGCCCCGCCAAGGATCAGCAGCAATGGGCGGCTCACCTTCGCAAAGTGGCGCTTCGGATTTGAGCGGGCAGTGATGGTGGGGTAGGTCCGCGACGCGAGACAGGGACTCAACGATTCTGGAGGTGTTGTAGGCCTACAGATCCAGGAGAGTCCCTGTGTTGGTTGATGCTACTGCGATGTGTGAGGCCCTGGTGGGTCTCGAAGAGGTCAACATCGATGGGGTCGATGACCGCGGTGATGGGTTGGTGGTGTGGGTGTCATCGACGAACCCGCCGCCGCGTTGTGTCTCGTGCGGGGTCGAGCATCGGTTGAAGGACCGCTCGGCGGTGTCGTTGACGGATCTGGCGTGCTTTGGGCGCCCAGCTTGTCTGGTGTGGGTGAAACGGCGTTGGAAGCGCTGTTGTGGCGTCGGGTCGTTCACCGAAGTCGATGACCGGATCGCTTCAGCGGGGCACAAGCTCACGACGAGGGCGGGCCGGTGGGCGACGCGTCAGGTTGGTCAACACCGGCGTAGTGTCGCTTCGGTTGCCAAGGAGCTGGGTACGGATTGGCACACGGTCAACAACGCGGTGATTGGGTGGGGTGGCGCTCTGATCGATGCTGACACCAACCGAGTTGGGGCGGTGACCGCGGTGGGGATCGATGAAACGTTGTTTGTGCGGCGGGGCCAGTGGCGTCACAAGTGCTGGGCGACCTCGATTGTTGATGTCGACACGGGCCAGTTGATCGACATGGTCGAGGCTCGCACTGCCAAGGCGGTGATCGACTGGTTCAACACCGAACCCCAGGCGTGGGTGCAACAGATCCGGTTCGGGGTCTTGGACATGTCAGGCCCCTATCGCAAGGTGTTCAACGACGCGTTGGGTTGGGTGATCCAGATCGCAGATCCGTTTCATGTGGTCCGCAACGCCAACCAGCGCGTCGATGAGTGCCGGCGGCGGGTGCAGAACGCCACGCTGAGCCATCGCGGCCGCAAGGACGATCCGCTGTATCGGATCCGGCGCCTGTTGACCACAGCCGCTGAGCGTCTCGATGTTCGGGCCGAATCGAAACTCGCGCTGCGTCTCGCCCAAGGTGATCCTCACGGGGAGGTGCAATGGGCGTGGGAAGCTGTCCGCGACCTGTATGCAATCACCAGCTACACCGACGCGGTCGAGGCCATCAACGAACTCGCTGAGCTGATGATCGACAACACGTTCCCGCCCGAGGTCAACTCCTTGGGCCGGACCCTTCACCGATGGCGGACCCAGATCACCAACTGGCACCGCCGAAAGGTATCGAACGGGCCCACCGAAGGAGCCAACAACATGATCAAACTCGCCAAACGCATCGGGTTCGGATTCCGCAACTTCCGGAACTACCGAATCCGCGCTCTCCTCTACGCCGGACGACCCAACTGGAACCTCCTCGACCAGCTACTGCCCGCTCAAATCCGATGAGCCAC
>JAAEMS010000200.1 GCA_024225275.1 Actinomycetes bacterium | reverse complement strand
GATGAGATCCATCAGGCGCCGACTCACTCCGAGCGGACGCGTCGACCCCGAGGTGCTGACCAGGAAGCCGGCGAACAGGATCGTGATGCCCAGCGTGAGGGTGACGGCAAAGGCGTCCATCTCGCCCAGCACCGAGTTGAGAGCACCGCTGGTCGACAGAACCACGGTACCCAGGGCGATCAGCACATTGCCCGCCGCCGCCGGGCGGGGATGAGTGGGAATCGGTTCGACCTGAGCCGAACGCCGGCCCCGTCGAACCAGAGCCGCGGCGCTCCAGGCCGCGCCGCCGAACACGACCAGCGCCCCGCCCCCCGATGCCACTGCGGCCATCAGCCGGGGCAGCACGCCGAACACGTCAGAGCCCTGGGGAAGGATGTCGGGGTCGATGGTGCCGCTCATCGGCGCGGTGACCATGACGCCGGTGGCGAATGCGCCCAGTACGACCAAGACCTGACCTACCCGATGGGTGGTTGGTCCGGGACGCAGGAGCAAGAGTGTGCCCAGGGCCAGGAAGGGGACATTGAGTATGGCTCCGGTGAGATAGAAGCTGCGGAACCAGGCTGTGTCCCAGCCGAAGGAGGCGCCGCCCCAGAGAGACAGTGCTCCGAGGGTGAACAGGGCCAGGGACCCAGCCCAGGCCCCTTCGTGGGCTCGGCCCCGGTCGAGCCAGCGGTCGAGGATCGAGAGGAAGAAGGCGGTCGCCATGAGAGTCGTTCCCGCTGCCAGCGCCACCGTCGTCACCGGTCCGACAGTAATTGTGTGAACTTGTGAAAAGCGAGGGGGCGCCCGTACTCTCGGCCGATGTTGGAACAGAGGAACGGCCGGTCGGCCCCTCCGGCCCCGACCCCAGACTCCCCCGCCCACCGGGTCCCCGACGCGACCGTCAACCGGCTGCCCATCTACCTGCGCTGCCTGGGTGATGTCGCCCGTTCGGGGGCGAACACCATCTCCTCGGAGCGGCTCGCCGAGTTGGCGGGCGTGAACGCCGCCAAGGTCCGCAAGGACTTCTCCTACCTCGGTTCGTACGGAACGCGCGGCGTGGGCTACGACGTCGAGTTCCTCGTGTTCCAGATCCGCCGCCAGCTGGGCCTGACCCACGACTGGCCGGTGATAGTGGTCGGAGCGGGCAACCTCGGCCGGGCCCTGGCCAACAACGGGGGCTTCGGTGAACGGGGCTTCCCTGTCACCGCCATAGTCGACACCGATCCGTCGAAATACGGCGACCAGGTGGGCGAGGATCTCAGCGTCGAACCCATGGCCGAGGTCGCCACCATCGTGAGCGAACGCGACATCCGGGTCGGGGTCATTGCCACCCCGGCGTCGGTGGCCCAGGGCGTGGCCGACCAGCTCTGCGATGCCGGTGTCGCCTCGATCCTCAACTTCGCGCCGGTGGTCGTGACCGGCCCAGCCCACGTACGGGTCCGCCAGGTCGATCTGGTCAGCGAGCTCCAGATTCTCAGCTTCTACGAAGAACAGGACGAGGGCCGGCTCGACGCCGGCTGATTCCGACTGCTGTCTGATCGTGAACCTCGGGCCCGGCCTTGGTCCGAACTCGACACTAGATTGGTGTCACTCGCCCCAAACGGGCGATGCTGGAAGATAGCGTTGTCCCATCGCCCTCCCCCAAGGGGTAGTCGCCAGTGTCAGTCGTGGCCATAGGCCTCAACAATCATTCGGTACCGCTCGAGTTGTTCGAGCAGCTGACCGTCGACCCTGTGGGACTGCCCAAGGTGCTCACCGAGCTGGTGGGCCATGATCATGTGAGCGAAGCGGTCGTACTCTCGACCTGCAACCGCACCGAGATCTACATACACGCCGTGCGGTTCCACGGCGCCTACCAGGACGTGCGCACCACCCTGGCCGAGATGGCTGGAGTTGACGCCGACGACTTCACTGATCACCTCTACGTCCACTACGAGCAGCAGGCCGTCGAGCATCTGTTCCGAGTGGCGGCCGGCCTCGAGTCTGCGGTGCTGGGCGAGCACGAGATCCTGGGCCAGCTCCGTACCTCCTGGGAACGTTCCCAGGGCGAAGGGGCGGTCGGACCGACCCTCAACCTCCTCTTTCGCAAGGCCATTGAAGTAGGCAAGCGGGCCCGCACCGAGACCTCGATTGCCCGCCACACCGCGTCGGTGTCACACGCGGCAGTCGAGATGGCCCGCGACCACCTCGGCGGCCTGGTCGACAAGAAGGTCCTCATTCTCGGGGCCGGCGAGATGGCCGACGGCATGGGCGTTGCCCTCGGCGGTGCCGGTGCGTCCGAGATCATGGTGGCCAATCGCACTCCGGCTCGGGCCGAAGAGCTGGCCGAACGGGTGGCCGGCCGAGCCGTACCCCTGGCCGAGCTCGATGCCCATGTGGCCGACGTCGACGTGCTACTCACCTCCACCGGCGCCCGGTCCCTCATCGTGGGGGCCGACGAGCTGGCCGGTCCCATGGCCCAGCGTCCCCACCGTCCCCTGCTCGTGGTCGACATCGCCATCCCCCGCGACATCGATCCCGGGGTCGCCGAGCTCGACGGGGTGACCCTCTTCGACATGGACGACCTGAGGCGGTTCGCCGAAGCCGGTCAGGCCGAGCGGCGGGGCGAGGTTGGAGCTGTCGAACAGATCATCGCCGTTGAGCTCGAACGCCATCAGGCTGAGGTGACCGCCCGCCAACTGGCCCCCCTCATCACCGGGATGCGTGAGAGCTTCGACGCGGTCCGCCGCACCGAGCTCGACCGTCAGTGGACCAAGCTGGGTGATCTCTCGCCTGAACAGATCGAGGCCGTCGAGGCCATCACCCGTGGTGTGGTGAACAAGCTCCTGCACCAGCCCAGCGTCCGGCTCAAGGACGCAGCCGGGACGCCCCAGGGTGAGCGCCTCGCCGAAGCGGTGCGCGAGCTCTTCGACTTCTGAGGCCCCCTCATGACCGACCCTCGCGCCGTCCGGGCCGCCACCCGGAGCAGTCCTTTGGCGCTCTACCAGACCGACCTCATCGCCGAACTCGTCGCGGCCGCTCATCCCGGCCGTGACGTGACCGTGGTCGAAGTCACCACCGACGCCGACAAGCGCCTCGACATCCCGATCTGGGAGATGGGCGGCAAGGGCGTGTTCGTGAAGCAGGTCCAGGCCCTGGTGCTTGCGGGTGAGGCTGACATAGCCGTGCACTCGGCGAAGGATCTACCCTCCGAGACCCCCCCGGGTCTGGTCATCGCCGCGGTCCCGGCGCGGGCGGACGCCCGCGACGCCCTGGTCGGCACCACCCTGGCCGACCTGCCCACCGGGGCCCGGGTGGCCACCGGCTCGGTGCGCCGCCGGACCCAGCTCCAGTGGCTGCGGCCCGACCTGAGCTTCACCGGGCTGAGGGGCAACATCGCCACCCGTCTGGCCCAGGCCTCCGACTTCGATGCCATCGTGATGGCTGCCGCCGCGCTGGATCGACTCGAGCTCGGCATCGAGGCCGACATCCTGGCCCCCGACGTCATGGTGCCCCAGGTTGGTCAGGGAACCCTGGCGGTCGAGTGCCGCGCCGACGACCATGAGCTCATCGAGGTGTTGGGGGCCATCGACCATCGACGCACCCATCGGGTGCTCGACGCCGAGCGGGGATTCCTGTGTGAGCTCGGTGGCGACTGCGATCTTCCGGCCGGGGCCTACGCGGTCATCGACGGTGAAGACGAGGCTCCCATCACCATCGAAGGGCTGCTGGCATCGCTCGATGGCCACCGGGTTCTGCGCGCCACCCGCACGGGCGGCGACGACGAGCAACTCGGCCGCGACCTGGCCAGGTACCTCCTCGACGACGCTGGGGGCTCTAGCCTGCTCGCTTCATGAGTGAGCTGGGTCTATGAGTGAGCAGACAGCCAACCGCCCCCTGGCGGGTCGGCGGATCGTGGTCACTCGGGCCCGGGGCCAGTCCGGATCCCTGGTTTCTGCTCTCCAAGAGAGGGGGGCCGAGGTGGTTCAGCTACCTCTCATCGAAGTGATAGCCCCGCTCGATGAGGGCGCGGCGATCAAGGCTGCAGGGCGCGCTATCCATCGCTACGACTGGGTAATGGTCACCTCGGCCAACGGGGCCCGCGCCCTGTTGGCCGTCCTGCCCAAGGGTGGGGTGCCCGAGAATGTCCGGGTAGGGGCCGTCGGGTCGGCCACCGCCTCCATGCTCGAACGGGGTGGGGTCGTGGTCGATGTCATCCCCGACGTCTCGACGGGGGCCCACCTGGCCGAATCTGTACCCAGTCCTCCCCCGATGGGGGGCCGGATCCTCGCCATCCAAGCGGCTCGATCCCGGCCCGAGCTGGTCGATGGACTGAGAGCCATCGGCTGGTCGGTCGAGCCCGTCATTGCCTACCGCACCGTCACCCCCACCCACCCGCCCGAGCTCCTCGACCGGGTGGCCACCGCCGACCTGGTGACCTTCACCGCCTCCTCCACCGTCGAGCGGTTCCTGGCGGCGGCCGGCGTCGATCGGCTGCCTCGCAAGGTCGTGTGCATCGGCCCGGTCACCGCGTCGACGGCCCGCGAGGCCGGTATCGACGTCACCCTGGTAGCCGACCCCCACACCGTCGAAGGCCTCGTCGAGGCCGTCCTCACCGCACTGACCCAGCCGACCCCCCAAGCCTGAACCGAGCGGCCACAAACTGTTGGGGGGTCGGCCTACCCTGGGGCGGTGACTTTTCCCGAACGCCGGTTGCGCCGGCTCCGCCGCACCCCGGCCCTGCGTCGCATGGTCGCTGAGACCCGGGTCGGAGTCGACGATCTGATCGCCCCCCTGTTCGTTCGCGAGGGCATCAGCGAGCCCCAACCGATCGAGTCGTTGCCCGGCATCGTGCAACACACCCGCGAGTCGTTGCGCAAGGAGGTCGCCGAGCTGGCCGCCCTGGGCATCCCCGGCGTGATCCTGTTCGGTATTCCCGCCCGCAAGGACCCTGAGGGGTCCGAGGCTTGGAACCCGGACGGCATCGTTCAGAGCGCCCTGCGGGATCTGCGCTCCGACCTCGGCAACGACATGGTGCTCATGGGCGACCTCTGTGTCGACGAGTACACCGACCATGGACACTGTGGTGTTCTCGACGCCAACGGCGACGTCGACAACGACCCCACCCTAGAGCTGTACGCCAGGGCTGGGGTGGCCCAGGCCGATGCCGGCGCCGACATCACCGCCCCCTCGGGGATGATGGATGGCCAGGTGGCCGCCGTCCGCCGGGCCCTCGACGGGGCCGGCCATCAAGCGGTGTCGATCCTCGCCTACGCGGCCAAGTACTCCAGCGCCCTCTACGGCCCCTTCCGCGACGCGGTGGACGTCGAGATCGTCGGTGGCGGCGACCGGTCCAGCTACCAGCAGGACTTCCGCAACGGCCGCGAGGCACTCGAGGAGGTTCGCTTCGATCTGGCCGAAGGGGCCGACATGGTGATGGTGAAGCCTGCCCTCGCCTACCTCGACGTCATCCAGCGAACCCGCGAGCTCACCGACGTACCGGTGGCGGCGTATCACGTGTCGGGCGAGTACGCGATGATCAAGGCAGCAGGCGCCAACGGCTGGATTGACGCTGAACGGGTCGCCCTCGAGCACGTCACCGCCATCAAGCGAGCTGGTGCCGATGTCATCCTCACCTACCTGGCCCGTGAGCTGGCCGAGACGGGAGCCCTCTCGTGACCGACACCAACGCCTCTCTCTGGGAGAGGTCACAGCAGGTCCTGGTGGGCGGGGTGAACTCGCCGGTCCGGGCCTTCCTGTCGGTGGGCGGGTCGCCGTTCGTGGTCGAGAAGGCAGCAGGTTCCCGAATCTTCGACGTAGAAGGCAACGAGTACATCGACTACGTCCAGAGCTATGGCGCCAGCATTCTGGGGCACGCCGACCCCAAGGTCATCGAGGTCGTGCGCGAGGCCGCCCTGGCCGGCACGACCTACGGCGCCCCCACCCGGGGCGAGGTCGAGCTGGCCGAGGCCATCGTTGCCCGCATCCCAGGGGTGGAGATGGTGCGTATGGCCAGCAGCGGCACCGAAGCCACCATGGCGGCCATCCGCCTGGCCCGCGGGCACACCGGGCGCAACAAGGTCATCAAGTTCGCGGGCAACTACCACGGCCACTCCGACAGCCTCCTCGCGGCCGGTGGCAGTGGTGTGGCCAATCAGGGTCTCACCGGATCCGCCGGCGTCACCCCCGGCTCTGTGGCCGACACCGTGGTTGCTCCCTACAACGTGATCCCCGTGCTCGACGTCGACACCGCGGTTGTCGTGGTCGAGCCCGTGGCCGCCAATATGGGTCTGGTCGAGCCCGAGCCGGGCTTCCTTCAGGGTCTGCGCGACTCCTGTGACGATGCTGGTGCCCTCCTCATGTTCGACGAGGTGATCACCGGGTTCCGGCTGGCCCACGGCGGAGCCGTGGAGTGGTCCGGGGTCACCCCCGACATCTGGTGCTTTGGCAAGGTGATCGGAGGCGGCCTGCCAGTCGGTGCCTTCGGCGGGCCCCGCGACATCATGGCCACCGTCGCCCCTCTCGGACCCGTGTACCACGGGGGCACCCTGTCGGGTAACCCCCTGGCCACCGCCGCCGGTCTCGAGGTTCTGGCCCAGCTCACGCCTGAGGCCCACGACCGGCTGAACGGCATCGCCGAGGGGCTGGGAGCTGGATTGCTCGAGGCCGTGTCGGGTGCTGGTGTGGCCGTCTCGGTTCCCCGGGTCGGCCCCCTCCTCGGGATCTTCTTCACCGACGAGACCATCCGCGACTACGACGACGCCAAGGTGGCGGCCGACAACGGGCGCTATGCCACCTTCTTCCACAGCATGCTCGACCAGGGCATCGCTCTGGCCCCCGGACCCTACGAGGCCCTCTTCCCGAGCTTGGCTCACTCCGAGGCCGATATTGCCCGCACCGTCGAAGCCGCGGCCACCGCCGCGGAACGGGTGGCGGCGGCCCACGGCTGACCACCCGACCGGGGCCGGCGGGAACCACCGATGATCGAGGCCTTCCCCGGCCGGCTCGGTGGCGACGCTATGGCCCGTACTCTCATCGTCGGAGTGGGGGCCAACCGGTTGGCCCGGCTACTGGTTGTCGATGCCATCCTCAACGCGTTCAGCGCCTCCGCCCGTCTCGGGGCGGTCGTGGCTCGTTCCCCACCATCCATCCCGACCAGGGGTTCTCGACGGCCCAGTCCGTGGTCCGGGGACTCACCACCGTGTGACTGCCCTCCGTTGGGCGGTCTCACCGGGTATCCGGCTTGACCACTAGCCTCCCGGGTGAGCCCGTTTCCCGCCGGCCAGGAGTACTGCCCATGACCGACACTGACGCCTGGGCTGCACTGCGCGCCCACGCCGATGAGCTGGCCGACACCAGCCTGCGCGACCTGTTCGCCGACGACACCGACCGAGGCCAACGCCTCGCCTACGTGCTGGGCGACCTGTACGTCGACCTCAGCAAGAACCGGATCACCGACGAGACCCTGAACCTCCTGGTCGACTTGGCCGAGTCGGCCGACGTGGCCGGCCGGTACCAGGCCATGATCACCGGCGAGCCCATCAACGGCACCGAGGGTCGTTCGGTCCTGCACACCGCCCTTCGGGCACCGGCCACGGCCGAGATCATGGTCGATGGCCAGAACGTCGTCCCCGACGTCCACGCCGTGCTCCGCCGTATGGAGGCCTTCGCCGACCAGGTCCGGGCGGGGGAGTGGACGGGCCACACCGGTCGGCCGGTGCGGACCGTCGTGAACATCGGCATCGGTGGTTCCGATCTCGGTCCGGCCATGGCCTATCGGGCTCTGCGTCCCTTCGCCCGTCCCAACCTCGACTGTCGCTACGTTTCGAACGTCGATGGTTCCGACATCTACGACGTGATCGTCGACCTCGATCCCGAAGCCACCCTCTTCGTCATCAACTCCAAGACCTTCACCACTCTCGAGACCCTCACCAACGCCCGCACGGCGCGGCGCTGGCTGGTCGACCGGCTCGGGTCCGACCAAGCGGTGGGCCGACACTTCGCCGCCGTGTCCACCAACGCTGACGAGGTGGCCGCCTTCGGGATCGACACCGACAACATGTTCGGGTTCTGGGACTGGGTCGGGGGCCGGTACTCGATGGACTCGGCCATCGGCCTGAGCCTGATGATCGCGGTCGGACCGTCGGCCTTCCGGGAGATGCTCGACGGGTTCCGGCTCGTCGACGAACATGTCGCCAGCGCCCCTCTGAGGCGCAACGTGCCCGTGCTGATGGCCCTCATCGGCGTCTGGTATCGGAACATCCTGGGGGCCTCGACCCAGGCGGTGTTGCCCTACAGCCACGACCTGGCCCGCTTCCCCGCCTACCTCCAGCAGCTCGACATGGAGAGCAACGGCAAGTCGGTCAAGAGTGACGGCCAGCCGGTTGACGGGGTGACCGGTCCCATCGTGTGGGGTGAGCCCGGCACCAACGGCCAGCACGCCTTCTTCCAGCTCCTCCATCAGGGGACCGAGTTGGTGCCGTGCGACTTCATCGGCTTCTCGAAGCCGGGCCACGACCTCGACGTCCACCACGACCAGCTGATGGCCAACCTGTTCGCCCAGACCCAGGCCCTGGCGTTCGGCAAGACAGCGGTCGAGGTCGAGCGGGAGGGGGTCGAGGAGCGGCTCGTGCCCCACAAGACCTTCCCGGGGAATCGGCCCACCACCACGATCCTCGGAACCCAGCTCACCCCATCGGCCCTGGGTCAGCTGATCGCCCTCTATGAGCACAAGGTCTTCGTGCAGGGGGTCATCTGGGGGGTGAACTCGTTCGACCAATGGGGTGTCGAGCTGGGCAAGGTGTTGGCCACCCGGATCCTCGATGAATTCGACGGCGAAGGCCGCGACCTCCAGCACGACGCCTCGACCAACACCCTCATCCGCCGCTACCTCTCCCAGCGTTGACGCGGCGCCCGGGAACGGCCCTGGGGGCCGTTCAGGTCAGGGGCGGGTGGTGAGGGACCGAAGCCAGCGGTTCAGACCGATGGTGATCACCTTCTTGCCGTGGCCTCTATGCAGCGCCATGATCGACCTCTCGATGAGCTCCACCAGCCCTCTGGCGGGCTGAGCCCGGAGGGCGATGAGCTCGGGCACCGTGCGGGCCAACGCGGCCAGCCGGAGGGCCAGCGATACCGGCTCGCCGTCGAGGAAGCGGACCAGTGTGTACTGGATGTCGGAGTCCAGGTCATAACGCTGGTGCTCGCCGCTGTGTTCCGCCCAGGAGTCGATGACGGCCGCTGTGTTCTGGCGCACGCGCAGCCGATGGGAGAGGTCGCTTGACCCGCCCATCACGTTCCGCCCGTGGATGCGGTAGCCCATGAGCTGACCCTCGACCATCCCTACTCGTCCCTGGAAGGCGGCCGCAATCGTCAGGTAGGTGTCGACCCCCATCCGCGGTCTCGGGTCCACCGCCAGAGCCTGGGCCACCACCTCGCGGGGCCAGCTCAGGCCGCTGGTGATCCCCCAGCTGTACCGCCCCCAGCGAAGGAGAAGACCGTGCACGTCTCCCGTGCTGAGGTTGGGATCGTGCTTGAGCCAGCGGCGGATCCGTGAGTTCTTCGACCACCCGGTGACGGGTACCCCATCGCGGTCGACGGGACCGAACCAGTGGGAGATCTGGGTCAGGTCGGGATCTGCCTGGTGGGCCTGGACGATCCGCTCCAGTTTCTCGGGATGCCACCAATCGTCGCTGTCGAGGGTGGCGATGATCTCACCCTGGCTCCCCGCAAACCCCCGGCTGAAGGCGGCGAGCGACCCGATATTGTCGTCGAGGGCAATGATCGTGGCGTTCGGCGCCGCGGTCCGAGCGATGTCCACCGAATCGTCGGTGGAGGCGTCGTCGACGACGATCAGCTCCCAATGGGAGTAGGTCTGGGCCTGGACGCTGGCGATGGCGTCGCTGAGGTGGTCGCCGTAGTTGTGGTTGGCGATGACGACCGAGACGAGAGGATCGGTCATGGACACGGGTGAGCCCGCCTACTCCTAGGCGTGGCCTTCGAGAACCGGGTTCTCGCCGTTGGCCACCTTCTCGGCCAGATCCTCGATGTCCACCTCTTGGCCCACGGTCTCCATACGGTGCTGGAGATCCTCGAGCACGGTGGCCAGCTGGGCGGGCTCCAGCTCTTCGCCGGCGAGGGTGATGCGTTCGTACCAGACGATGAGCTCGATCTCGATGTCGGTCAGGGAGCTGGCGAACCCCGGCATGGCGCCCAGGTCACCGGCCACCCGCTGACCGCCGGCCCGGTCGGGATCACCGTACGGTTCACCAGCAATGGGGCTGCTTCCGCGGGCCACATGGAGCACCTGCTCGGTGGCGTTGGGGAAGGTGGCGATGACCTCGCCATGGTCCAGGGCGTAGCCGGCGCCGCCTTCGCCGCCGCCACCGTGACAGGCCGCACAGTTGACGTCGTAGAGGGTGGCTCCCACCTCGAGGGGGCCGATTGCCGGGGCGCCCGGCTCCTGGACGGTACCCGCATAGATGAAGGCCCAGATGGGCAGAGCGGCCACTACGGGCATGGCCCATACCGGCACCTTCTTGCGGGCCTTGTGGGCGGCCACCTGGGGTGAGTCGACCACAGGCGCATCGGGAGCGGCGTCGCCGGCGGGAATCGGCACCGGGCTCTTCATCGGAGCGGGGGCTGAGGGGGCTGGGGCCCCACCTGGGGCGGGACCGGCGTCGCCGCCAGCGCCCCCACCGTCGTCACCGGCCACGGGCAGGCCGAGGGCGCGACGGCGCGCTCTGGTCCGCTCGAGCAGGTGATCGGGGATCTCGGTCACGGTGTCCTCCGGGACTATTGCTCTGGATCTCGGGTTGCCTTCGGGCTCCGCGCGTGCGGCCCCCGGGGGCTGGGTCGATTCGGTTCTACCCGGCCGACGAATGTCGGGAACGGTGCGTACTGTAGGCCGGTGGACGGCTGGTCGGCCAAGTGAGCCCCCCGGCCGTCTCCGATCATCATGGCCTGTCGAGCAGCCGACGGTGTGGAATGTGCTCCGCGGGATCGACTCGTGCTAGACCGAGCTTCGAAACGAGACCCGGGTGGTCCACCCCGGGCAGGCACGCGGGTACATTGTGAGCCTTCACGAAAGTGCCCTGACCAGAGAGAGGGAACGATCCGAGTGGTTGCGTTCGTCGCTTCGATCATCATCACGCTGATCATGACCGGTGGCATCCTGTGGTACATGGGTCGCCGGCCCGCTGGCGCTCCTGTCACGTGGGGTGAGGCCATGCTCGGCGCCACCTACGTCTTCTTCCTCATGTTCTGGGTGTACGGGGTTGTTCCCCACCAGTGGCTGACCCTCGCCGACAACGAATGGAACTGGCGCCCCGACCGTCTCCTCTACGAGTTCGATCTCTTCGGCACCCGTCCCCTCGGCTTCCTCAAGCCCGAGGCCAACGGTGGCAACTTCCCGATGTCGATCAGCCATCTCCACCTGCGCGACATCGTGGCGGTGTTGATCTACCTGGTGGCCATCACCGGCAACATGAAGCTGATCACCGCCTGGCAGGCCCGGGGTGATCGCCAGAAGGTCGAAGTGCCGGCCAGCGGCTACGGACGTCCCCTGGTCAAGAGGTCCTGACCGTGTCCTACCTCGATGCCAATCCGCCCCTCCCTGAGTTCCGCGACGACTACGTCCTGCAGGAAGTCGACGCGGCCTGGCTCACCCAGGCGGTCAAGCCCAAGCAGTTCATCCATATCGACCAGTCCGAGTGCATCACCTGCGAAGGCTGCGTCGACATCTGTCCGTGGAAATGCATCCACCTGGTCCGGCCCCAAGCCATCGAGTCGACCATCGGCGTCGAGCAGCCCGGTCTCGATCCTTCCGATGCCGCCATGTTCATCATCGATGACGATGTGTGCACCCGATGTGCCCTATGCGTCGATCGGTGCCCCACCGGTGTCATCATTCTCGGCAAGCTCTCCGATCCCGCCCCGAACGGGGATCGCCATCAGAGAACGTCATCGCACGGCTACGGCTATGGCATGCGTCTCGCCTAGCCGCCACTGACCAGCAACCCACGGATCTCGATTCGCACCTAACCACCCAAACCGGATACGAAGAGATCCGGACCAGTTCACCCAACCGCCATCCACGACACGACAGGGAGACAACTCCGTGGCGAAGTCGATGCAGGGGCCAAAGCCCTCGATCGCAGACCGGGCCGCCGAGAAGGCGGGCCAATTCACTGACAACATGCAGAGCTCCCAGGCCTGGAACTCGATTTTCCGGCCCGGCTCGATCTTCCGGAAGGGCTACAGCGACAGCCCCCGGAACCGCTCCTACGTCATCATGAACAGCGTGCTGTACCACCTTCACCCGGTGAAGGTGAAGCGCCACGCGGTCAAGGTGTCCTACACCCTGTGCCTGGGTGGCCTGAGCTTCTTCATGTTCATCCTGCTCACGGTGACCGGCATCTTCTTGATGTTCTTCTACCGGCCCACCGCGGCCGCGGCCTGGGACGACATCTACAGCCTTCAGACCTCGATCGCCTTCGGCCTGTTGGTGCGGAACATGCACAGATGGGGCGCCCACCTCATGGTGCTCACGGTGTTCCTCCACATGGCCAGGGTCTTCTATCACGGCGCCTACAAGGCACCCCGCGAGTTCAACTGGGTGATCGGCGTGATGCTGCTCCAGCTCACCCTTTTGCTCTCGTTCACCGGATACCTGTTGCCGTGGGATCAGTTAGCGCTCTGGGCCGTGACTGTGGGCACCAACATGATGGGCTACACCCCCGTCTTCGGTGACCAGGTCCGGTTCGTCCTGCTGGGTGGTGCCGAAATAGGCTCCGACACCCTGCTTCGCTGGTATGTACTGCATGTCCTCATGCTCCCGTTCGTGGCCGTCATTTTCATGGCGATCCACTTCTGGCGGGTGCGCAAGGACGGCGGCATCTCGGGTCCGCTGTAGGCGGCGGGACCAAGGAGACACGAAATGACTGAGATCCCAGAGCATCTCCGCAAACGGGCCGAAGCGGCCAAGGCCAAGGCCGAGTCCTCGGGTGGCGGCGACGAGTCCGCGCCTGCCGCCCCTGCCGCCCCCGGTTCCGGTGGCGGCGACAAGATCCCGTCCCACCTCCTCGACCGGGGCGTTGGCGCTGTCGACCAGGCCTCGGTGGCGGCAGCCACCGCAGTCGCCCCGGCGGGCGGCGGGCCGCCCGTGCCCACCGGGCCCGGGGGGCACACCCAGCGCCTCCTCACCGTGGTCAAGTCCGGCTCGATCCAGGACGTCAAGGCCACCCCCTCAGACAAGGTTCACGTCTGGCCCCACCTTCTGGTCATCGAGTTCGTGGCTGCCTTGTTCATCACCGCTTTCACCACGATCTTCTCGATCTTCGTGAACGCTCCCCTGCTCCAGCTGGCCAATGTCAACGAGACGCCCAATCCTTCGAAGGCACCTTGGTATTTCCTGGGTCTTCAGGAGCTGCTCACCATGTTCCACCCAATGGTCGCCGGCGTGACCATCCCGGGTGTGGGTCTGATCGTGCTCGGCGCGGCACCGTACGTCGACAAAAACCCCTCGAACAAGCCCGAGGATCGCAAGTTCGCGATCTCGCTCATGACCGTCCATCTGATGTTCTGGGCGGTACTGGTCATGATCGGATCGTTCTTCCGGGGCCCCGGATTCAACTTCGTCTTCCCGTGGACCGACGGGCTCTTCTTCGAGCTCTAAGGAGACTAAATGGACACCTCCACCATCCTCCTCCTCACCATCCCGGTTCTTGTCGTGCTGGCTGTGGTGGTCCTCGTGGCCGCCGCCCGCAGCCGCGACATCACCTCGGCGATCGGTCGGCTCTCCCAGGAGACCCAACGTCGCGACGCGGCCACCCCCGCGTTGGGCGAAGCCAAGGCCTCGGTCCCAGGCAAGGAGATCGAGAAGCTGGCCCGGGTGGGCGCCCTGGTCCCCGCCGAGACAGCGGCTCCTCCGGCTCCCTACGTCCCGCCTGACGAAGAGACCCTGGGCGTCAACCGGCGCCAGTTCCTCAACCGCAGCATCGTCGTCTCCTTCGGCCTGGGCCTCTCCAGCTTCGGTGCCGCCTGTATCGCCATGCTGTGGCCCAAGGCCGGTGGTGGCTTTGGCTCGGCCATCAATGTGGGCCAGGTCGGCGCGATCAAGGACACCATCCAGGCCAACGACGGCTTCTTCTACGTGCCCGAGGGTCGAATGTGGATCGTCGAGTTCCCCGACACCGCCGTAGTCGACGCCGAGGACGCCTACTCCGAAGCCGAGATCGAGGGCATGCGCGAGGGCCTGCTCGCCATCTACCAGAAGTGCCCCCATCTGGGTTGTCGGGTCCCGAGTTGCCTGACCTCACAGTGGTTCGAATGCCCCTGCCACGGCTCCCAGTTCAACCGGGTGGGTGAGAAGCGGGGTGGCCCCGCCCCGCGCGGCATGGATCGCTTTGCCATGTCGGTCAATGATCGCGGTGAGTTCGTGGTCGACACCGGCACCATCATCCCTGGTCCCCCCATCGGCACCGACACCACGAAGCAGTCGGCCGAGGGGCCGAACTGCATCAGCGCTGCTGAAGGCCATTGATTCAGATTCCCTGATCCGACCCGACCCACGGAATGAACCCTGTGATCTACGCCGCAACCAACTTCTCAGCCATCGGCTTCACCGTCGCCGCCGTTGTATTCATCGCCACGTTGGTGGCGTTCTTCTTCAACAGCCGCACCGCTCGCCGCGAGCTCGGGGCCGAGATCGAGTTGGCCCCCAACCGCAAGCCTTACTACTCCGACGAGGAGCTCGAGACCAAGAAGCTCGATGTCTCCCTGTCGCTGGCTCTCGGCATGCTGGTCATCGTGGCCGTATCGCTGCCCGTCTACTGGCTGGCCGAACCCGGACGCCAGGACGGTGCCATCGCCAACTTCGAGAGGATCTTCATCGACCGGGGTGGTGAGCTCTACCAAGACCTGGGCTGCGCCGGTTGCCACAACGCCGACGGCGCCGGCGGGGTAGCCCAGGCCCTGACCTTCCACGAACAAGGTGAAGAACCCGAGTTCCGGGCCGAGGTCCTCTGGCGGGCTCCCTCCCTCAACACCGTTCTCTCCCGCTACAGCGAGGACGAGGTCCGCTACGTCCTGAACTACGGCCGTCCCGGCTCGCCCATGCAGGCCTGGGGTACCCCGGGTGGAGGACCCCTCACCACCCAGCAGGTCGACAACCTGATCGACTTCCTCCGCACCATCCAGGTGCAGAGCTATGACCCCCTCGACATTTCCGACACCGACGAGGCCCTGGCCGAGGAGCAGAGGGCCGAGATCGAAGCCCTCCAGGGTGCGGTCCAGGAAGAGATCGACACGTCACTCGACAACGGCGAGTACGACAGCCTCGGCCAGGCCGTCTTCAATCTCGGTTACGACACCGGCCGGAGCTTTGCCGCCGGCGGCTACGGCTGTGGCCGCTGCCACACCAAGGACTGGTCAGAGGGACTCCTCGAAGGCGACGACCCCGACGGGGGCGGCGGCAACCTCGGCTTCAGCCTCCGTGACGGAGCCACCATCCGCCGCTTCCCCAACAGCAACGACCACTACGACTTCATCTTCGAGGGCTCAGACGACGGTGCCGGCTACGGATCCGGTGGTCTGGGGTCGGGCCGGATGCCCGGCTTCGGCAGTGTCTTGACCGGCGAGCAGATCTGTGCGGTCGTGGTCTACGAACGCAACTTCGACCACCCCGACCCGGTTGACGAAGGCGGGGTCCTCGCGGAGTACCGCCGGACCGGTAGCTGCAATGTTCCGTACCCCCCGGGCTTCACCGAGAATGGTGGCTTCCAGAGCGAGGAGGGCCAGTGATCGCCACCCTGATCGGATTCATCGACGGGATCGGCTTCGACCCCTTCCTGCGCGGGTTCCTCTCGGTTCTCGTGGGTGTGGTCGTGTTGATGGGTTCGGTGTTCCTCCTGTTGGCCACCAACAGCGGCTTCCGGACCGGCTTCATGATCGCCCTCACCGGCCTCATGGGCTGGATATTCATCATGGCCATCATCTGGTGGATCTACGGCATCGGCTGGAGAGGTGAGCAACCGGCCTGGCATCTCGAAGAGGTCCACACCGAGATGTCCGATGCCGCTCTCGATGAGGTCCGTGAGTTGGGCGACGATCTCGGCGGCATCAACTTCTCCGACGCCTCGGCCGATGAGCTCACCTCGGCCCTCGACTCCTCGGACTCCGACTGGATCGTCATGCCCCCCGCCGCCCGGGGCGACGCCCAGGCCGTGGCCGACGCCGCACTGATCGAGGAAGGGTTCTTCTCCAGCACGGCTGACTACCTGCCCCTCGAGTCGGGTGCTTTCGAGGTGGGCGGTAAGCCCAAGCGCGACAGCAACGCCATGGTCGACCGGGTCACCAACAAGATCCGCAACACCATCTTCATCACCCACCCCGCTCACTACTCGGTGGTGCAGGTGCAGGCGGTCGTGCCCCAGGATACCGAGCCCGGTGCTCCGCCTCCCACCCCGATGATCGACGAGAACGAGCCCGTCCTCTCGGTGGTGATGGTGCGCGATCTCGGATCACTCCGCTTCGTGCCGGCCATGGTCACCCTTGCCTCGGGCATCATCTTCTTCGTGTTGGCCTGGCTCCTCCACGAGCGTGACAAGCGGGAGGCTCAGATGCGGGCGGAGGTCGACGCCGCATGATGATCGCCACCGTTCGCTGATGGCTCAGTATCTGCCGATCTTCGTCCTGCTCGTTCTGGCCGTCCTGTTCGCCGGCCTGAGCTTCGTGGCATCGGGGCTACTCGCCCCACCGCGCCCCACCGACAAGAAGTCGGCGCCGTACGAGTGCGGCATCGTGCCCGGTCGCGAGCCGCCCCAGCGGTTCCCCGTCCGCTTCTATCTGGTGGCGATGATCTTCATCGTCTTCGACATCGAGATCATCTTCCTCTACCCCTACGCGGTCGCCCATCGTGAGTTGGCCCTGTTCGGGTTCGTGGCCATCTTCATCTTCGCGGTCGCGGTGTTCGAGTCGTTCGTGTACCTGATCAGCAAGGGTGCTCTCGATTGGGCCCCCCTCCAGCAGGCTCGCCGGATGGACCCGCTGGTCACCGCGGAGCGAACTACCTCGTCCACCGTGCGTCGCGTCGGGCTCGAGGGTCGTATCGACACGCTGCCGGCCTCGGCCCAGCCCCGCGCCGAAGATCAGCCGGCAGGAGTCTGACATGGGCCTACTCGACGACGGACTGGGCGGTCTCCAGCACAATGTCCTGACCGGCCGGGTCGAGGATCTCGTCAACTGGTCGCGGGCCCGCTCGGTCTGGCCTGCCACCTTTGGCCTCGCCTGTTGTGCCATCGAGATGATGGCCACCGGTGCCTCGCACTACGACATGGCCCGGTTCGGCATGGAGGTATTCCGGGCGTCACCCCGTCAGGCTGACGTGATGATCGTGGCCGGCCGAGTGTCGCAGAAGATGGCCCCGGTCCTGAGGCAGATCTACGACCAGATGATGGAACCCAAGTGGGTCATCTCGATGGGTGTCTGTGCCTCGAGCGGTGGGATGTTCAACAACTACGCCATTGTCCAGGGTGTAGATCAGATCGTCCCCGTCGACGTGTACGCCCCTGGCTGCCCCCCGGGCCCCGAGACCCTCCTTCACGCCATCATCACCCTGCACGAGAAGATCGAGTCCACCGAGCTGGTGAGTCGCCGGGCGTCCAGCGGGGGTGGAGCCGGCATCGTCATCGAGCAGCGCGACGTCCCGCCGGCCACGGGCATGACCCTTTCTGGGAGCCGGGGGCAATGAGCCGCACGGAAGGGCCCCCTGGGGCCCGCCAGAAGGCGATGGTGGGGCAATGACCGACGCCGAGGCCTCCACAGAAGAGGGGGCCGACGATGCCCTACCCCCAGAGCCGGAGATAGAACGCCTGCACGGTGTGCCCGTCTCGTGGTCCGGGGGTCCGTCCGGCCAGCAACAGGTTCTGCATCCGTCAGCCGACGAGGTCGTCGAGCTGGCCCGAACCCTGGCGGGCGAGGGCTTCACCTTCTGTGCCGACCTCACCGCCGTCGATTACCTCACCTACGAGGGTCGCCGCCATCTCCCCGTGGTCATCGAGCCCGAACGGTTCGAGGTTGTCGTCAACCTCCGATCCCTGGCCACCGCGGGCCGCATGCGCCTCCGTGTCCAGGTCCCGGCTGATGAGCCCGTCCTGCCCTCCCTTTTCGAGGTCTTCCCGGGGGCCGACGCCATGGAGCGCGAGGTCTTCGACATGTTCGGGATCGAGTTCACCGATCACCCCGACCTGACTCGGATCCTCATGCCCGAGGACTGGGAAGGCCATCCTCTCCGCAAGGACTTCGCCGTCGGCCGTATTCCGGTCCAGTTCAAGGGCGCCCCTTCGGGTCGTTGACGTGGAGCTCTCATGACCGACACCCCCCTCCAGCATCTGCACCGCCTCGACGGTGTTCTGCGCATGTCCGAGGTCCAGGCCGCCGAACTGGGCGAGGGCGAGCCCGCCGACGACCAGACCATGCTCATGAACATGGGGCCCCAGCACCCCAGCACCCATGGTGTGCTTCGGCTGATGCTCGAGATGGACGGCGAGACCGTTGTTCGCAGCAAGCCCATCCTCGGCTACCTCCACTCGGGCATGGAGAAGACGGGCGAGCAGCTCACCTATCTCCAGGGCGGCACCAACGCCACCCGCATGGACTACGCCAGCCCCCTGTTCACCGAGCTGGCTTTCGCCCTCGCCACCGAGCAGTTGCTCGGCATTGAGATTCCCGAACGGGCAACCTGGATCCGGATGCTCATGAGCGAGCTCAACCGGATGTCGTCCCACCTTCTGTTCATGGCCACCAACGGCATGGACCTGGGCGCGGTGTCGATGATGATCTACGGCTGGCGCGAACGCGAAGAGGTGTTGCGGTTCTTCGAGAAGGTCACCGGCCTTCGTATGAACCACAACTACATCCGCCCCGGCGGAGTGGCCGCCGACCTGCCCGACGGTTGGCGCGATGATGTGATGCGCCTGCTCGAGATGATCCCCCCCCGGCTCGACGAATACGACATCCTCATGACCGGCCAGCCCATCTGGCGCGAGCGCCTCCAGGGCGTGGGGGTCATCAATGCCGACGAGGCCATCGCCCTGTCGGCCACCGGACCCATTCTCCGTAGCACGGGGGTGGCCTGGGATCTTCGCCGCGACGACCCGTACCTGGCCTACGACGAGGTCGAGTTCGACGTCGTGGTCGGCAACTATGGCGACAGCTTCGACCGGTTCGCCATCCGCCTCAACGAGATCCGCGAGTCGATCCGCATCGTCCACCAGATCCTCGAGCTGATGCCCAAGGGCGACTTCCGGGTCCAGGACAAAAAGGTGACCCCACCCCCGCGGGCCCGCATCGACGAGTCGATGGAAGCCCTCATCCACCACTTCAAGATCTTCACCGAGGGCTTCAAGGTGCCCGCGGGCGAGTCCTACGTGGCCGTTGAGTCTCCCCGCGGCGAGCTGGGTTGTTACATGGTCAGCGACGGCGGATCCCACCCGTACCGCATGCACGTTCGAGGCCCCAGTTTCGTGAATCTCCAGACCCTTCCTCACATGATGGCTGGCGGCTTGTTGGCCGATGCAGTGGCCATCATCTCGTCGGTCGACCCGATCATGGGTGAGGTTGATCGCTGATGACTGTCTTCAGGGGTGATGTCGAGACCCTCGCCAGCGAGATCATTGGTCGGTACCCGCGGAAGCGTTCGGCGATGATTCCCTTGCTCCACCTGGCCCAGGAGACCGAGGGCTACGTCTCCGAGGCCGCCATGGCCGAGATTGCCGAGTTGGTGGGCGCCACCTCGGCCGAGGTTCTGGGCACCTGCTCGTTCTACGAGATGTTCAAGCGCGAGCCGGTGGGCCAGTACCTGGTCAACATCTGCGGAACGATGTCCTGCCAGCTGCTCGGAGCCGACGAGCTCATCCATCACGCCGAGAACAAGCTCGGTATCAAGGTGGGCGCCACCACCGACGACGGCCTGTTCACCCTCGAGCGGGCCGAGTGTCAGGCCGCCTGTACCGAGGCCCCCTGCCTCCAGGTGAACTACCGCCACGAGTACCGGGTGAGCAAGGGCGACTTCGATCAGCTGGTCGACTCCATCCGCAACGGCGACCGTCGCGACGACATCCCGCCCCACGGCACTCTCGGCTTGAGCCGTCAACACATCCCTTCCGACAAGGGTGTCGGCGCGGTGCCGCCCGAGCAGGTTGACGGTCCGCCGGTCTGGCTGCCCACCGAGGAGCAGGGCTGATGCGCGGCACTCCCATTCCCCACGCGGCCGGATTCGTGGCCAACGACACCCCCCAGATCGTCACCTCGCGTTTCGAGCACGATGACAGTTTCACCCTCGAACGTTACGAGGCCACCGGCGGCTACCAAGGCCTGCGGGCCGCGCTGGACCGAGCGCCCGGCGAGGTTCACGGCGAGGTCCGCGATGCCACGGTCCTGGGTCGTGGTGGAGCCGGCTTCCCGGCCGGCATCAAGTGGGGCTTCATGCCCGGCGACGTCTGGCCCAAGTACCTCGTGGTCAATGGTGACGAGTCCGAGCCCGGCACCTACAAGGATCGCCTTCTCATGGAGCGCGACCCCCACCAACTCATCGAGGGTTGCCTGATCGCCTCCTACGCCGTGGGCTTGAGCCAGTGCTTCCTCTACATCCGCGGCGAGATGGCGGTGGCCCAGGAGAGGGTGGCTGACGCCCTCAACGAGGCCTATGCCGCCGGGTACGTTGGCCAGAACATCCTCGGCACCGACTTCTCGGTCGACATCGTCCTCCACTGGGGGGCCGGCGCCTACGTGGTCGGCGAAGAAACGGCCCTCATCGAGAGCCTCGAGGGCAACCGGGGTATGCCCCGCCTCAAGCCGCCCTACTTCCCGGCCGCCATCGGCCTGTACGGCAAGCCGACCATCGTCAACAATGTCGAGACCCTCTCGAACCTGCCGTGGATCATGAACAACGGAGCGGCGGCCTACAAGGAGATCGGCACCGAAACGTCGCCCGGCACCCGCATGGTCGCCGTGTCGGGTCATGTCAAGCGTCCTGGTGTGTTCGAGATCATCAACGGCACCACCACCTTCCGCGATCTCATCTACGGCGAGGACTACTGCGGCGGCATCCGCGACGACAACGATCTCAAGGCCTTCGTGCCCGGTGGCGGCTCGGCCCCGTGGTTCCTGCCCGACCAGCTCGACCTCCCCTTCGAGGGCAGCCAGGTCGGCCCCCAGGGTTCGATGCTGGGCTCGGGCGCCATCATGGTGATGGATTCCACCACTGACATCCCCAAGGCGGCCCTGAGCCTCACCCGGTTCTACGCCCACGAGTCCTGCGGCAAGTGCGTGCCTTGTCGCGAGGGCGGAACCTGGCTCGAGAAGATCCTCAGTCGCGTCGTCTACGGCCATGGCTCGAAGCGCGACCTGAGCCTCCTGCTCGAGGTCGGCCAGTCCATCTGTCCGGGCGACTTTCCCCACGCGGCCAGCGAACGACTCGGCCTCGAGGCGGTGCCCTTCCCCTACAACATGACCACCATCTGTTTCGTCGGCCCGTCGGCGTTCGCCCCCGTGCACTCGGCCCTCACCCTCTTCCCCGCAGAGTTCGCCGACCGGGTCTCCGACGACGATCCCGGCACCGGTCTCGCGGGTGATCTCCCGAGCCTGTCCACCAGCGTGCCGGTCGAGCTGAAGAAGGTGTCCACCGGTGACTGATGAAACCCCGGTGACCATCACCGTCGACGGCCGCGAGGTCGAGGCCTGCCCAGGCGAGATGCTGATCACGGCCGCCCAGCGGGCCGGCACCGACATCCCCCACTTCTGCCACCACGACCGCATGCAGCCGGTGGGGATGTGCCGCATGTGCCTGGTCGACGTCGACACCGGCCGGGGCCCCATGCTTCAGCCGTCCTGCATGGTGCCGGTGGGTGACGGCATGATCGTCGACACCAAGTCCGACCGCACCCAGCGGGCCCAGGAGGGCATCCTCGAGCTCCTCCTCGCGAACCATCCCCTCGACTGTCCGGTCTGCGACAAGGGTGGCGAATGCCCCCTCCAGGACCAGACGATGGCCTACGGGCCGGGCGAGAGCCGCTTCGTCGAAGAGAAGCGTCATTACGAGAAGCCCATCGCCATCTCCGACAACGTCTACCTCGACCGCGAGCGCTGCATTCTCTGTGACCGGTGCACCCGTTTCGCCGACGAGGTGGCTGGCGACCCCCTCATCCATTTCATCGAGCGGGGCAACCAGACCCAGGTCAACACCTTCCCCAACGAGCCCTTCAGCTCCTACTTCTCGGGCAACACCGTGCAGGCCTGCCCGGTGGGCGCCCTCACGGCCAAGCCCTTCCGCTTCAAGGCCCGCCCCTGGGACCTCGAGGCCGTCGAGTCGACCTCCACCACCGACTCCGTAGGCAGCCGCATCGTGATCCAGTCCAGCCGCGATCAGGTGCTCCGGTACCTCGGGGTGGACTCCGATCCGGTGAACTGGGGCTGGCTCTCCGACAAGGAGCGTTTCTCTTTCGAGTACATGAACTCCGACGAGCGGCTCACGGTGCCGATGGTGGCCGACGGCGACGATCTCGTCGAGACCACCTGGTCGGCCGCGCTCACCGCCGCCGCTGAGGCCCTCGGTGGGGCCGAACCCGGAGCCGTCGGTTTCGTCGGCGGTGCCCGCTTCACCAACGAGGCCCAGTACGCCTGGACCCGACTCGCCAAGGGTGTCATCGGTACCGACAACCTCGATGCCCAGCTGGCCGACGGCCTACCGGCCGAGCTGGTCCTGGGTCTGCCCAGAGCCACCATCGATCAGGCATGCGAGAAGAACGGAACGATCATCCTCCTGGGGCCCGACCCCAAGGAGGAGCTGGCGGCCCTGTTCCTGCGGCTCCGCCATGCCGCCGTCTTCGACGGGGCCAAGCTCATCGAGCTCACCCCTCAGGGCACCGGCCTCAGCGGCCAGGCTCAGGTGCGGCTCCACGCCCGCCCCGGCGAGCAGGGGGTGGTGGCCCGGGCCATCGCCACCGGCGAGATCAGCGGCGAGGTCGGGGGGGTGGCCGAGGACGACCTCCGCGCCGCCCACGCCCTCGTGGCCGCTGACGGTCCGGTCACGGTGGTGCTCGGTCGGGCGTCGCTGGCCGACGATGCCAGCTTCACCGTCGACGCCGCTCAGGCCCTGGCCTCGATCGATGGGGTCCGCTTCCTGTCGGCCCTACGCCGGGGCAATGTGCACGGCGCCCTCGACATGGGCATGGCCCCCGGCCTCCTGCCCGGCCGGCAGGACCTGGTGTCGGGCCGGTCGAGCTTCCAGGCCGGGTGGGGCCAGACGCCCGCGATGCCCGGCCTCGACTCCACGGGCATCCTCGACGCCGCGGCCGACGGTCGCCTCGACGTCCTGGTCCTTCTGGGGGCCGACCCTCTCGTCGACTTCCCCGACACCGATCTGGCCGAGCGGGCCGTAACCGGAGCCCGCACCGTCATCGCTGTCGACCTGTTCCACACCGCGTCGGTCGACCGGGCCGATCTGGTCCTGCCCGCCGCCGGGTTTGCCGAGACCGACGGCACCACCACCAACCTCGAGGGTCGGGTCACCGTCCTGCGCCAGAAGGTCAACCCCCCGGGCACCGCTCGGGCCGATTGGATGATTGCCGCCGAGCTCGCCCGTCGCCTCGGGTCCGACTTCGACGCCAACTCCCCGACCGAGCTGTGGGCCCAGGTGGTGGCCCAGTCCGCGGCCCACGCCGACCTTGATCTCGATACCCTGAGCGCTCCGGGCAATCGGGATGGCCTGGTCGTCGGCGCCGGTTCGGTAGCGGTCCCCGCCTTCCCCGAAGCCGAGGTTCCGGCTCACGACGGCTACGGTTTCCGCCTCGTGGTCGACCGCAAACTCTACGATGCCGGTAGCCAGGTTCGGTTCTCGCCGTCGTTGGCCGGGTTGGCGCCGGGCACCACCGTTCGAGTGGCCTCGGTCGAGGCAGACAAGCTCGGCATCGACGACGGCACCACCGTCTCGGTGGTCAGTCCCGCCGGCACCCTGCGCCTCCCCCTCGAACGTGACCCATCGGTTCCCGCGGGCATCGCCGCGGTGGCTTTCGCCCAGGGTGATCACCATGTCGGTGAACTGATCGACCACTCGAGCCCCGTGACCGACATCCGGATCGAGAAGGGCTGAGCATGTTCGCACTCGACCCCCTTCTCGTTGGCGACATCAGCCTGGGCGACGTCGCTCTCGTGCTCTTCAAGGCCGTGATCACGTTCGTGTTCCTCATGGTCGCGGTCATGTTCATGGTCTGGTTCGAGCGCAAGGTAGTGGCCGACATGCAGAACCGGATCGGCCCCAACCGGGCCGGTCCCTGGGGTCTGTTCCAGACCCTGGCCGACGGCATCAAGTTGTTCTTCAAGGAAGACCTGGTGCCCGAGAAGGCCGACCCGTTCGTGTTCCGGCTCGCTCCGTACCTCTCCCTGGTGCCGGCCTTCCTGACCTTCGCGGTCATTCCCCTCGGAGGGAACTTCGGCGGTGACCAGCACGGTGTCGTCTCCTGGTTCGGCAAGGACACCCTGTTCCAGCTGGCCGATCCGCCGGTGGGCATCCTGCTGGTCCTGGCCATGTCCTCCATTGGTGTCTACGGCATCATGCTGGCCGGCTGGTCGTCGGGCTCGAAGTATCCCCTGCTCGGTGCGGTGCGGGCCTCGGCCCAGGTCGTGTCCTACGAAGCCGCCTTGGGTCTGTCGCTGGCCTCGGTGCTGTTGTTCTCGGGCAGCCTCTCGACCAACGAGATCGTCTTCGTGCAGGCCGGCGAGGGCTTCGGCGGTGTTCTGCCCAACTGGAACCTCATCGTCACCGGCTTCGTCCCCTTCGTGATCTTCCTCATTGCCGGGACCGCCGAGCTCAACCGGCCGCCCTTCGATCTGGTCGAGGCCGAGCAGGAGCTGGTGGGTGGCTTCCACACCGAGTACAGCTCCCTGCGCTTCGCCCTGTTCTTCCTGGCCGAGTTCATGAACACGGTCACCATGTCGGCCATCATCGTCACCCTCTTCCTGGGGGGCCCGGCCGGACCAACCCTCTTCGGCCCCGACTTCCTCTGGCCGGTCTTCTGGTTCTTCCTGAAGCTCTTCATCTTCCTGTTCACGTTCGTGTGGTTCCGGGCCACCCTGCCCCGCCTCCGCTACGACCAGCTCATGGACCTGGGCTGGAAGCTCCTCATTCCCCTGGCCCTCGTCTGGTTCCTCGTCCTGTCGGGCATCGGCATCGCCCAAGACGGCAACCTCGACATCCTCGACAACTCGTCTGGCGATGTCGCCATCGTCGTGGTGGGTGCCATGGTCATCGGGGCCGGGGCCTACGCCCTGATCACCTCCGCGGTGATCACCGCCCGACGCGCTCGCCAGGCCGAGGAGGTCTGATCCATGGGCTACCTCGACGGTTTCAAGGTCACCTTCGCCAAGCTCATCGAGGCCCGCACCACCACCTCGTACCCCGAGGAGAAACGCGACAAACCGGCCCGACTCCACGGGCGCCACGTGCTCAACCGGTACGAGGACGGTATGGAGAAGTGCATCGGGTGCGAGCTGTGCGCTGGGGTGTGCCCGGCCCGCTGCATCTATGTGCGGGGCGCCGACAACGAGCCCGGCAACCCCACCTCACCGGGCGAGCGCTTCGGCTTCGTCTACGAGATCAACTACCTGCGGTGCATCCATTGCGACCTCTGCGTCGAGGCCTGTCCCACCCAGGCCATCACCGAGTCGAAGCTGTTCGAGTTCTCGTTTGTCAACCGGTCCGATGCCATCTACACCAAGGCCGAACTGGTCGTGGGCGACGACGGCAAGCCCCAACACCTGCCCTGGGAAGACTGGCGTCCGGGCGAGGACGAGCAGACCTCGGCCTGGATGAGGGCCACCGCCCCGGCTGGTGACGCGTCCTACGAGGGCGAGGTCGCCTGGTCGGGTGAGCTCGGCTACGGCGTTCGGGCCCCCGAGCTCGGTCAGAGGGGCGAAGACCCCGAACCGCCGCCGGTCCCCGCCCAAGCCGACGACCACGGAGGTCATCACTGATGGTCGAGGTCGTCGTGTTCGCCGTATGTGCCCTGATCTGTCTGGGCGGCGCCCTCGGAGTCGTCGCGCTCCCCAACCCGGTCCACGCCGCCCTGAGTCTGGTGGCCACCTTGTTCGGGGTGGCGGTGCTCTTCGTGGCCATGGAGGCCCATTTCCTGGCCGCCGTGCAGGTCCTCGTCTATGCCGGTGCCATCGTGGTGCTGTTCCTGTTCGTGATCATGCTGCTCGGTGTTGATCGGACCGAGGACGTGAGCACCGAGCCCCTGGTGGGGCAACGTCCCGCCGCCGTGGTGGCCGGCGGCGCCACTGTCATCATGATCCTGATCGCCCTGACCAACGGTGCCCGGGCGGTGACCGGCCGGCCGGCATCCACCGAGGCCATCGACGAGTCGGTGCCCAACGTCAACCAGCTGGCCCGGGTCCTGTTCACCGACTACGTGTTCGCCTTCGAGCTCACTGCCATCTTGCTGACCATCGCCGTGGTGGGAGCAGTGGTCCTGGTGCGCAACCGGGGCGCCGAGGACCTCGTCGTCGACGAGCCCGGGGAGGCCGGCCGATGATGCAGAACCCACTGAGCCACTCCAGCGGGAGTGAACGATGACCGTTACCACCAGCTGGTACCTGATCCTGTCGGCTCTCATGTTCGGCATCGGGACCATCGGGGTTCTGGTGCGCCGGAACCCGCTGATCATGTTCATGTGCGTCGAGCTCATGCTCAACGCGGTCAACCTGTCTTTCGTGGCCTTCGGCCGTGAGCTGGGCGACATGGCCGGGCAGGTCGTTGTGTTCTTCGTGCTCGTCGTCGCCGCCGCCGAGGTGGTCGTGGGCCTCGGCATCATCGTGTCCATCCTGCGTCGCCAGCCTGGTGCCACGGCCGACGATCTCGCTTCGTTGAAGGGCTGACGTAGTGCTCGAAGCCGTCTGGCTGATTCCCGCCCTCCCGCTTGCCGGGTTCCTGACCCTGGTCTTCCTGGGTCGGCGCATGGGCGAACCCCTCGCCGGGTGGCTCGCCACCGCGGCCATGGGTGGCTCGTTCGTGGCCACCCTCATCGTCTATCTGGGCCTGCTGGGCGAGGACTCCGGCGAACGCTTCTTCAACCAGACCTTGTTCAGCTGGATTCCGGCCGGCAGCTTCTCGGTCGATGTCGGATTCTTCGTCGATCCCCTGGCCGTCACGATGTGCCTCTTCGTCACCTTCGTGGCCACCTTGATTCACCTCTACTCCATTGGGTACATGCACGGCGACGAGAACTTCTCGAAGTTCTTCGTCTACCTGAACCTGTTCGCCTTCTCGATGCTGATGCTGGTGTTGGGCGACAACCTGCTCATCACCTTCCTGGGTTGGGAAGGAGTGGGAGCGTGCTCGTACTTCCTGATCTCGTTCTGGTTCACCGACCCAGCCAACGCCACTGCTGGCAAGAAGGCCTTCGTCACCAACCGCATCGGCGACTGGGGCTTCCTGGTGGCGATGTTCCTGATCTTCAGCTCGCTCGGCTCATTGAAGTACGTCGACGTCCTGTCCGGGGCCGGCTCCCTGGCCGGGGTCACCGCCACCTCCATCGTGCTGCTCCTGTTCGTGGGGGCCATCGGCAAGTCGGCCCAGCTGCCCATCTATGTCTGGCTCCCCGATGCCATGGCCGGTCCCACCCCGGTCTCGGCCCTCATCCACGCGGCCACCATGGTCACCGCCGGCGTCTTCCTGATGACCCGGATGAACCCGATCATCGCCGAGGCCTACGGGTGGGCGCCCAACATCATTGCCTGGACCGGTGCCCTCACCGCCCTGTTCGCGGCCACCGTGGCGGTGGCCCAGAACGACATCAAGAAGGTGCTGGCCTACTCCACCGTCAGCCAGCTGGGCTACATGTTCCTCGCCGTCGGCACCGGGGCGTACGTGGCCGCCATCTTCCACATGGTGACCCATGCCTTCTTCAAGGCCCTGCTGTTCCTCGGGTCCGGCTCTGTCATCCACGGCATGCACGACGAGCAGGACATGCGCCGCATGGGTGGGCTGGCCAAGCTCATGCCCGTCACCGCCGGCACGTTCATCATCGGTTGGTTGGCCATCGCCGGGGTGCCCCCTTTTGCCGGCTTCTGGTCGAAGGACGAGATCCTCGTGTACGCCTACGAGGAGAGCGTCTACCTCTGGGCCGTCGGTCTGATCACCGCGGTCCTCACGGCCTTCTATATGACCCGCCAGGTGGTCATGACCTTCCTCGGGCGCCTCCGCTATGCCGATGCCACCCTCGAAGAGGTCAATGCCGCCTGGGCAGCCCGGGTCACTGGCGCCGAGGAATCACTGAGCGGAGCCTCCCAGGCGGTCGTCGATGCCGAGGCCGTGCTCGAGGCTGCCCAACAGGGGCTGGTCGACAAAGCCGAGGCCATCGAGCCCACCCGAACCACCCTCGCAGCGGCCCGCGAGGCTCTCGGCGCGGTGGCCGATGGCGACGAGGAGGCGGCCCTCGCCGCCCAGGCCGCCGTCGATCAGGCCCAGGCCGCTGTTGATCAGGCCGAGGCGGCCGCCGCCGCTGCGCAGGACGCCGTGCCCGAGGCTGAGGCCTACCTGGCCCAGGCCCTGGTCGTCCTGGCCGACGCCGAGGTCAGCAATAGTCAGGTCCGCAGCGCCGCGGCGGTCGACCGACCGGTTCCCAGCCATGTCGCCAACGCTCCTGTGTTCGATGGGGGTGAGGTGGCCGAAGAGCTCGGTCCCGAGATCGCCGAGCGCCGCGAGTATCACCCCCACGAATCACCATGGACCATGACCGTGCCCCTGATCGCCCTGTCGGGTCTGGCCATGGTCGCCGGTCTGCTCAACCTGCCGTTCACCAAGTGGTGGCATCACCTCGAGCACTGGCTCGAGCCCTCGGTGTTCGGCAACGAGACTCTCCTCGAGCTCGGGGGTGACACCAAGTGGGTGTTGGCCGGCATCGCCATCGCCGGTGCCTTCACCGGTATCGGTAGTGCCCTGGCCATGTACCTGAAGGGCTGGGCCAAACCCGCGACGGTCGAGAAGCCCATCCTGGCGCGGGCCTGGCGGCTCGACGAAACCTACGCCGCCTTCATGGGCGGGCCCGGCCGCAAGCTCTTCGACCTCGCCGCTTGGTTCGACCGCACCATCGTCGACGGTGCCGTCAACGGGGCCGCCACCGCCGTACGGGCCGGGGGTGGAGCGTTGCGTCAGGTGCAGAGTGGTCTCGTACGCTCATACGCCCTCATCGTCACCCTGGGCGTCGCGGTGATGCTCATCGCTTTCGTCACGGGAGCCCTCAGCTGATGTCGATGCTCCTCGCTTCCTCGTCCAACCCGAGTTTCCCTGTGCTCACGGCCATGATCCTGCTGCCCGCGCTCACCGCCTTGCTGGTGGCCGTGATGCCCAACAGCCGGCCCGAGCTCTTCAAGCTCACCGCCCTGCTGGGCACCGCCGCTTCGGGTGCCTTGTCCCTGTTCGTCATGGCCGACTTCGACAAGGCCGACTCGGGCTTCCAGTACATCTCCCGCCAGGAATGGGTCTCCGATTTCGGTATCTCGTGGGCCGTGGGCGTCGATGGCATCTCGCTGTTCCTGGTGGTTCTCACCGGGTTCTTGTTCCCCCTGGTGATCGTGGGCATCGAGCCCGAGCACGACCCCAAGCCGTACTACGCCTGGCTCTGCTTGCTCATGGCCGGCTCGATGGGGGTGTTCGTCGCCCTCGACCTGTTCCTGTTCTTCATCATGTTCGAGATCGTGCTGGTGCCGATGTACTTCCTCATCGGTGGGTGGGGGCACGGCAACCGGATCTACGCGGCCCTCAAGTTCTTCCTCTACACGATGTTCGGATCGGCACTCATGCTGGTCGGGATCGTGTCCCTGGTCGTCCTCAACGCGCGGGCCACTGGCTCGGCCATGACCTTCGATCTGGTCACCCTGGCCGAGACCCAGTCGTTGGCGACCTGGACGGCGCGTTTCATTTTCCTGAGCTTCGCCCTGGCCTTCGCGGTGAAGGTGCCGGTCTTTCCCGTCCACACCTGGTTGCCCGACGCCCACACCGAGGCCCCCACGGCCGGCTCGGTCATACTGGCCGGTGTCATGTTGAAGCTGGGTACCTACGGGTTCCTGCGCTTCGGCCTCTACCTGTTCCCCGAGGCAACGGTGTGGTTCGCGCCGGTCATGGTGACCCTCGGTGTCGTCGGCATCATCTACGGGGCCGCGGTCGCCACCATGCAGAAGGATCTCAAGCGTCTGGTGGCCTACTCGTCGGTGGCCCACCTGGGTTTCATCGTCATCGGCACGTTCGCCATCAACACCCAGGGCCTCCAGGGTTCGGTACTCCAGATGGTGAACCACGGCCTGTCCACCGGTGCCCTCTTCCTCCTGGTCGGCATGCTCTACGAGCGCCGCCACACCCGCGAGATCGCTGAGCTGAACGGGCTCCAGAAGGTGGCGCCGGTCATGGCCGCCGTCTTCACCCTGGTCATGCTCAGCTCGATCGGCCTGCCCGGTCTGAACGGATTCCCGGGTGAGTTCCTCATCCTGCTCGGTTCATTCTCGGCCCACCGCTGGTGGACCGTCGTGGCTGCGGCGGGTGTGATCATCGCCGCCCTCTATCTGTTGTGGGCCTACCAGCGGGTCTTCCACGGGGCGCCGCAAGAGGCCGATCTCGACACCCCCGATCTCAGCCTGCGTGAGGGCTTGGTCCTGGCTCCTCTTCTGGCCCTCATCGTCTTCCTCGGGGTGTATCCGAAGCCCATGCTCGAACGTATGGAGCCGGCCATCGAGGCCCTGGTGGCTCACGTCGAGGCCAACGTCGAGGGCTTCACCGAGCCCGGCGCGGTCGAGGTCCCTCACTCCGATGTGTCCGATCTCTTCCACGAAGGCGGCCACGGCGAGGACGAACACGGGGCCGCCGCAGGCGGCGAAGGCACGGAGGGCGAGTGATGAATCTGCTGGCCCAGGCTCAGCCCCTGGTCACCCCCGAGATCGAATGGTCGGTGCTCTGGCCGTTGATCGCCCTCGTGGCCGGCGCCATCGTGCTGCTCACGATCACGTCACTCATGAAGTCGTGGCGTGACGGATTCCCGGCCCTCTTCACGGTCCTCGTCGGTGCCATCGCGGTGATCAACTCCGTGCCCGTCTGGCTGCGGGTCACCGATGCCCAGGAGGGCCCGTTCACGGCGTTGGGCGGTGCGCTGGGTATCGACGGGTTCTCCGTCTTCTTCATGGTGCTGATCTCGTTCACCGTGATCCTCACCGCCCTGCTGGCCGACGACTATCTACGCCGTGAGGGCCTCGACGGTCCTGAACTGTATGTCCTGGTCATGCTGGCCGCCGCCGGAGGCATTGTCATGGCGGCGGCCAATGACCTCATCGTGCTGTTCCTGGGCCTCGAGATCCTCTCGATCGCCGTCTATGTGCTGGCAGCCATGCATCTGCGGCGCACCGAATCGCAGGAAGCGGCCATCAAGTACTTCGTGCTGGGCGCTTTCTCGTCGGCGTTCTTCCTGTACGGGATCGCCCTGGTCTACGGCTCGACGGGTTCCACCAACCTGGTCGTGATCGCCGACTTCCTGGCCACCACCGTCCTCACCGACGACATCGTGCTCATGGCCGGGCTGGCCCTGCTGCTGGTGGGGTTCGGGTTCAAGGTGGCAGCCGCCCCATTCCATGTCTGGACACCCGACGTGTACCAGGGCGCCCCCACCCCGACGGTCTCGTTCATGGCCTCGGCGGTCAAGGCTGCCGGTTTCGCCGCCATGTTGAGGGTCTTCTTCCTGGCCTTCAACAGCTACTCGTCGGACTGGCAGCCCATCGTCTACGCCCTGGCCGTGCTGTCCTTGGTGGTGGGCTCGGTGCTGGCTGTGGTCCAGACCGACGTGAAGCGCATGCTCGCCTACTCATCGATCTCCCACGCCGGGTTCGTGCTGGTGGCTGTACAGGCTGCCACCGACGAGGGTGTCGAGGCCGCCCTCTTCTACCTAGGGGCCTACACCTTCATGGTGGCCGGCGCCTTCGGTATCATGACCCTGGTGGGCCGTACCGGCGACGCCGCCCACGAGCTCGACGACTACCGGGGCCTGGGCCGTTCGCGTCCAGTCCTGGCCTTCTCGTTCGCGGTGCTCCTGTTGTCGCAGGCCGGTGTGCCGTTCACCAGCGGCTTCTTCGCCAAGTTCTACGTGATCGATGCCGCGGTAGAGGCCCGGAGCTTCTGGCTGGCCATCGTGGCGATGCTCGCTGCCGTGGTGGCGGCCTTTCTGTACCTGCGGATCATCGTGTCCATGTTTCTGGCCGACACCGATGACGACACCGAGTCCGAGGCGGTCGAAGTGCCGTTCCGGGCGGGCCTCGCCATCTCCATTGCGGTGGCCCTGACCCTCATCTTCGGGTTCTTCCCCCAGCCTTTGGTCGACTTCGTGGGTGACGCCGTTCCCACCCTCGTCGCTTTCGGCTAGCCCCACCCCCACCTCCGAAATTTGGCCAGGAAGGGTGATCAGATCACCCTTTTCACACAGATTTCGTGGGGTTGACCCCTTTTTCGGTGAGGAGGTGGGTCATGGGGATGTCGTGGGGTTCGCGGGGGAGCAGGTCGACGACCCGGGCCTGGGCACACACACCCACCAGGTGGACCGTGTCGGCCAGATCGGCGAGGAACCGGTCGAAGTAACCGGCCCCCCGGCCCAGACGGATGCCGGCGTGATCGAAGGCCAGGCCGGGCACCAGGACCACGGCAATGTCATCGAGGGGAACCACGGGTGACCCGCCCGCCGGCTGCTCGAAACCATAGGGGTGTTGTTCGGTGGGCGAGTCGGCCGGATGGACCGTCAGGCCGCCGGAATCGGGGGTTCGGGTCAGGGCGAGTCGGGGCTCGAGCCCGATCTCGACTGGGTGAGGGGCGGGTTCGTCGGAGAGGGGACGCCAGGTCACCACCCAACCAGAGGGGCCCGCCAGCTCGTCGATCGCGCCCCTGGGAAGGGTCGCGCGGCCGGGAACCGATCGGGCCCAGATCCGCCAGGTGGCCTTGGGCTCGTCGGGCTGGGGACGCTCAGTGGGCGCGGGAGGCGGGGGACAGGTCACTCGGGACGCGGATTCTAGCCATTCGGCGGCCGCGAAACGGGACCATTCCGACCCGTTTCGGAAGCCAGGCCGGAGACTTTGGTACAGCCGCCCGAGCACAGATAGTCTCCAGGGCCGTGTCGGACTTTCTCCGCGAATACCTCATCGTGGTCATATTTGGCGTACTCGGCGTCGGGCTGGTTGGTGCGTTCCTCGGACTCGCCAGCCTGCTCCGCCCGACGCGGCCCAGTGCCCAGAAGTACATCGCCTACGAGAGTGGTTCGGATCCGGTCGGCGACGAGTGGTCGCAGAGCCAGGTTCGCTACTACATCTTCGCCCTTCTCTTTGTCATGTTCGACGTCGAAGCCGTCTTCATCTTCCCGTGGGCGACCCGGCTCGAGGCCTACGGTTACTTCGGTCTGGTCGAGATGGCCATCTTCATCTTCATCCTCGTCCTGGGCCTGGCCTACGCCTGGCGGAAGGGTGTGCTGAGGTGGCTGTGAGGTCCGAAGACAGAGCGCAGTACCAAGACAGAGGAGCCTGCTGAATGGGTCTGGTCGAGAGCGGGCGTCTTCCCAAGCCCCTCACCAAGATGCTCAACATCAGCCGCAAGTACTCGCTGTGGGTCTACCAGTGGGGCCTAGCGTGCTGCGCCATCGAGATGGGCGCCGCCTTCGCGTCGCCGCGCTACGACGTCATGCGGCTCGGCGTGATTCCCATGCCCGCATCCGCCCGCCAGGCTGATCTGGTTGTGGTCTCGGGCACCGTCACCGACAAGATGGCTCCCGCCATCCGTCGTCTGTACGAGCAGATGCCCGATCCCAAGTACGTCATCTCCATGGGCTCCTGCGCCAACTGCGGCGGCCCTTACTGGGACAGCTACTCGGTCACCAAAGGCATCGACCAGATCATCCCGGTCGACATCTATGTGCCCGGCTGCCCACCGCGGCCCGAGGCCCTGCTCGAGGGCATCGTCCTGCTCCAGGAGATGATCGGCAACGAAGACATGGCCGAGCGCTGGAAGGGAGATCCCCTTGTCGTCAGCTGACGAACCCGCCACCGAAGAAGAACCGGCCACCGACGAGCAAAGGGAGGACCTGGTTCGCGCCCTCACCAATGAGCTTGCCGAGGGTGTCGTCGACAGCCACATCATGCCGGGCACTGATCTCTGGGTCCGGTTGAGCAACGACTCCTGGGCCGAGGCCGGCCGGGTGTTGCGCAACAAGATGGGCTTCGGCTTCTTCAGCTGGATCTCGGGAATCGACTGGATGCCCTCGCCCTACGGCCGGAGCATGGACTCCGAAGAGGATCGGGCCATGGGCCTGATCGAGGCCAGCAACAACGAGCCCGGCGCCATCGAGCAAGGTGTGGCCGGGGGTGATACCCGCTTCCAGGTCATCGCCCGCGTGTATTCGCTGCACACCCACGTCGGCATCACCCTCAAGGCCGACGTGGCCGACGACAGCCCTTCGATCGCCTCGTGGGTGTCAACCTACGCCGGGGCCGAGTGGCACGAGCGGGAAACCTGGGAGATGTTCGGCATCGCCTTCGAGGGTCACCCCGGCCTGCGCCACATCTACCTTCCCGGTGACTTCGAGGGCTACCCCCTGCGCAAGGACTACCCCCTGGTGGCCCGCATCATGAAGCCGTGGCCCGGCCTCGTCGACGTGGAAGCCATGCCAGAAACCGAAGGTGAATCGTGACGGCCGTATCTGATCAGAGGCAGCTGGCGTACATTGCCGGCCAAGCGGCCGACGCTCGCATCAATGTGGAGCTCGAGACCGAGGGCATGACCCTCAACCTCGGACCCCAGCACCCGGCCACCCACGGCACCCTGCGCCTGGTGGCCCGCCTCGACGGGGAGCAGGTGGTGGCGGCCGAGCCTCTCATGGGCTACATGCACCGGGGTTACGAAAAGCTCTCCGAGGTCCGCACCTTCCCCCAGGTGACCGCCCTCATCAACCGCATCGACTGGCTGGGCAGCTTCGCCAACGAAGTGCCCTTCATCCTCGCAGCCGAGCAGCTCATGGGGATCGAAGCCCCGCCCCGAGCCCAGTGGATCCGCACGATCCTGTTCGAGATGTCACGCATCGCCAATATCACCCTGTTCCTCGGCGATATGGGTGTGCAGCTGGGGGCCGTCACCCCGGTATTCTTCGCCTTCCGCGATCGCGAATACATTCTCAACCAGATCGAATCGGCCACCGGTGGTCGGTTCCACCCGAACTTCGATCGCATCGGCGGCTTGAAGGACGATCTGCCGGCCGGATGGATCCAGGGCACCAAGTCGGCCCTGGCCAAGATCCGTACCTTCTGCGATCAGATGGAAGACCTGCTGGTCGGCAACGTGATCTTCGAGCAACGCTGCCGCGGGGTGGGTGTCATCCCCGCCGACGTAGGTCTGGCCTACGGGCTCTCGGGGGCCAACATCCGGGCCTCGGGTGTGGACTGGGATGTCCGCCGCGACAACCCGTGCGGGCTGGTCTACGACCAGGTCGACTGGGAGGTCTGGACCCACCCCGACGGTGACTCGTTCGCCCGCTACTGGGTGCGACTCCAGGAGACCCGCGAGGCCTGCAACATCGTCGAGCAGCTCCTCGACAACATTCCCAGCGGCCCGATCCTGGCCAAGGTGCCCCGCATCATCAAGGTCCCCGAGGGTGAAGCCTATGTCGAGACCGAGAACCCGCTCGGCGTCATGGGCTACTACGTGGTCAGCAAGGGCGGGCTCGAGCCGTACCGGGTGAAGATCCGGTCGGCGAGCTTCTCGAACATGTCGATCACCCCGTGGCTGCTCAAGGGTGTCTACGTTCCCGACATCATCTCGATCCTGGCCAGCCTCTACTTCATCCTGGGGGATATCGACCGATGACCTCCGTACTCTTCGCCGAGGTCCCGTACTGGGGTCAGACCCTCATCAGGGTCGGGGCCGCATTGGTGGCTGTGCTGCTTCCGGCCGGCGCCATCGTGTACCTGTATCTCTTCAAGATGATGAGCTTCATGCAGAGCCGGCTGGGCCCCATGGAAGCCGGCCCCTACGGCTCGCTCCAGCTCATGGCCGAGGTCGGCAAGTGGATCCAGAAGGAAGACATATTCCCCGAGAAGGCCGACAAACGCGTCTTCGCCATGGCCCCCTTCCTCGTGGTCATGGCCACCTTCCTGGTGGTCCTGGTCGTACCGGCCGGCCCTGACGCCTTCTTCGTCAACCTCGACATAGGCATCTTCTTCGCCCTGGCGGTTTCGTCGATCTCGGTACTCGGTGTGCTCATGGCCGGCTGGGCGTCGGCCAACAAGTTCTCCCTGATGGGAGGTCTGCGGGCCGCCGGTCAGCTCATTGCCTACGAGCTGCCTCTGGTGCTCGCGGTGGTCGGTGTGGTCATCCAGGCCGGCACCCTCAACCTCCAGGGCATCGTGGCCGCTCAGGCTGAAGGTGACATCTTCGGCTTTGGTGGCATCGGTAACCCCTTCATCCTCACCCAGTTCGTGGGCTTCCTGATCTTCATGATCGCCGCCCAGGCCGAGCTCACCCAGCCCCCCTTCGACATGCCCATCGCCGAATCCGAGCTGGTGGCCGGCTACCTCACCGAATACACCGGCGTGCGGTTCCTGCTCTTCTTCATCGCCGAGTACGCCTCGGCCGGCGTCTTCTCGGCTCTGGCCGCCGTCCTGTTCCTGGGCGGCTGGTGGATCCCGGGCTTCGACCTCAACGCCAACGCGCTGAACATCCTCGGCCCACTGGTGATTCTGGGCAAGATGATGCTGGTGGCCTTCCTCATCTTCTGGGTGCGGTTCACCGTGCCCCGCTTCCGGGAAGACCAACTCCAGACCTTCGCTTGGAAGTACCTCATTCCCATCTCTCTGGCCAACATCGTCGTGACCGGCGTACTCAAGGTGGTGTTCTAGATGTCAGTCGTAGGCGGAATCGTCAAGGGCCTCGGGGTGACCATGAAGACCATGGTCGACACCATTACCAAGGGTGCCCACACGGTCCAGTACCCCCACGTCAGAGAAGAGCTCACCCCTCGGGCCCGCGGCGTCATCGCCTTGCACGAGGAGAACTGCACCGCGTGCATGCTGTGTGCCCGTGAGTGCCCCGACTGGTGCATCTACATCGAGGGTCACAAGACGCTGGCACCGCCTCGCCGCGAGGGAGGCAAGCCCCGGTCGGTCAACAAGCTGGACCGCTTCGACATCGACTTCTCGCTCTGCATGTACTGCGGGATCTGCGTCGAGGTCTGCCCGTTCGAAGCCCTCTTCTGGAGCCCCGAGTACGAATACTCGGAGCTGAAGATCGCCGACCTGCTCCACGACAAGTCCCGCCTGGGTGAGTGGATGGAAACCGTCCCCGACTTCGAGTCCTACGAGGCGGGCTCGGATGTCAAAGCGAAGAGTGTCCCCCGATGAAGAGAAACACCGACATGCACGGGAGCCAACACCCGAGTCGTTGCCCCCTTGAGGCAACACGGAGTGAGGCGGGATCATGATTGCACTCCTCATTGCTCAGAACATTGCCTTCTACATCATCGCTGCGATCATCGTGGTCTCAGCGTGGCGGGTCGTCACCACCAACAATGTGCTGCACGCCGCCCTCTACCTCGTGCTGGTCCTGGCCGGCGTGGCCGGCCAGTACATCCTGCTCGGGGCCGAGTTCGTGGCCGGCGTCCAGGTGCTGGTCTACATCGGCGCCATCGTGGTGCTGTTCCTGTTCGGCATCATGCTCACCCACGCGTCCAATCTGATCGGCGACGCGGAGCTCGATCACGAGAACAAGACATGGGCGGTCATGGTGTCGGTGCTGCTGGCTGCGGTCATGGGGTACGCCCTCTGGGACCGTTTCGCCGACGACGAGATCGCCGATGGTGCCGAGCTCACCGTGCAACGCACCGCCGAGGTGTCCGACAGTGTCTTCTCGACCTACATCGTGCCGTTCGAGGCCATCTCGGTGCTCCTGCTCGCCGCCCTCATCGGGGCCATCGTCGTGGCTCGGAGGGACTGACATGAGTCGAGCACGCCGGAGATTGTCCGTGCATCCCCCGACCTGCGAAGGTGAGGCCTGATGCTGCTGAACCAGTTCCTACTCCTGGCCGCCGTGCTGTTCTGCCTCGGCGTCTATGGCGTCCTGGCCCGCCGCAACGGGGTCATGGTGCTCATGTCGATCGAGCTCATCCTGAACTCGGTCAACCTCAACCTGGTAGCTTTCGGGGCCCACAACAGTGACATCGGTGGCCAGGTCTTCGCCCTGTTCATCATCGCTGTCGCCGCCGCCGAGGTCGGTGTCGGCCTAGCCGTCGTTCTGCTCATCTACCGGAACCGTCGCACCATCGACGTCTCCGAAGCCAACCTGCTGAAGGGCTGACGCATCTCCATGCTGCTCGCCGCACAAGAAGCCGCCGCCCCGTCCGCGCCGTGGATCCTCGACAACATCTGGGTGATCCCGGCGCTCCCGACGTTGTCGTTCCTGCTGATCCTGTTCTTCGGGAAGAAGATGCCTTTCAAGGGCGCCGAGTTCGGTCTGGCCACGGTCGGTGTGGCCTTCGTCCTGGCCTGTGTCGCTGCCGTCTCCTGGATCGGCTACGAGCCCGACGTTGCCCACGTCGATGGTTCTGAGGACACCGATACCCACGCTGAGGAAGAGGGCGACCACGAAGAAGGTCTCATCCTGCCGGCTTCGGTCAGCGGCGAACAGGCTCTGCCCGCCACCGATGCCCCTGAAGGGGAAGGGGGCGAAGAGGGTCACCACGCCTCGCCCGAGCCGGTCGTGAACACCATTGACTGGTGGTCGAACGGGGGTGTCCAGTTCACCGTGGGCACCATGGTGGACGGCCTGTCGGTGATGATGCTCTTCGTTGTCAGCCTGATCTCACTACTGGTGCACGTCTACAGCACCGACTATGTCCACGACGACGTGCGGTACACCCACTTCTTCGCCTTCCTGAGCCTGTTCACCGCCTCGATGCTGTTCTTCGTGGTCTCCGCGAACACCCTCCAGATGATCGTGGGTTGGGAGCTCGTCGGGGTGTGCTCATTCGCCCTCATCGGGCACTGGTGGGAAGAGAAGCCCAACTCCGATGCCGCCCTCAAGGCCTTCCTCACCAACCGAGTGGGCGACATGGGCCTGCTCATCGGCATGATCGTGCTGTTCTTCGCCTCGGGCGAGACCTTCAGCATCATCGAGATCAATAGCCTGGCCAATGCCGGGGTCACCAGCCACAACATGCTGTTGTTGGCGTCGGTCTGCCTGATGGCCGCCGTCATGTCGAAGTCGGGCCAGTTTGCGCTCCACACCTGGCTGCCCGACGCCATGGCCGGCCCCACCCCGGTCTCGGCCCTCATCCACGCGGCCACCATGGTCGTGGCCGGCGTCTACCTGATCGCCCGCCTCTACGGCGTCTTCTTCGAAGGCCTGTCCATCGCCGGCTCGTCGATCAACCTGATGGCCATGATCGGGGCCACCACCGTCATCATCGGCGGCCTGCTGGCCTTCGTGCAGAACGACATCAAGAAGGTGCTGGCCTACAGCACGATCTCCCAGTTGGGCTACATGGTCCTCGCCCTCGGCATGGGTGCCTGGACCGCCGCCATGTTCCACCTCTTCACCCACGCCTTCTTCAAGGCCTGCCTGTTCCTGGGCTCGGGTTCGGTGTCTCATGCGGTCCACCACAGCTTCGACATGAAAAAGGACATGGGCGGGCTGCGCAAGTACATGCCCCACACCTTCGCCACCTTCATGATCGGCTCGGTGGCTCTGGCCGGTATTCCGCCCTTGGCCGGCTTCTGGTCCAAGGACGAGATCCTGGTCGGTGCCGGCTCGTGGCCGGGCACCGACGGCAACGGCAACTACCACCTCATGCTCATCATGGGCATGGCGGGCGCCGCCCTCACCGCCGCCTACATGACCCGCTGTGTGTACCTCACCTTCTTCGGCGAGTACCGGGGCCACGGCACCCCCCATGAGTCCGGTCCCCGCATCATCATCCCCCTCTGGATCCTGGCCGCGTTCGCATTCTTCGCCGGGCTGCTCAATCTGCCAAAGGGAGTGGCCAAGCTCGTCGACGAGGATCTGGCCCTCCAGTTCGAGCACTGGTTCGAGCCCACCGGGGTGGCCTACTTCCCGGAGATCGCTCACGCCCACCCGAGCCTGACCCTCGCGGCTGTGTCCAGCCTCATCGCCCTCGGAGGTGGTGTGGTCGCGTGGGTGTACTACTTCAAACGGGTAGACGCCCTCGAGGGCTCCCAGACCGAGCTCCCCAACGGCCTCACCACCACCATCCCCCCCCTGCGGGCCGGTCACACCTTCCTGGTCAACAAGTACTACCTCGACCACCTCTACACCGACGTCATCGCCGCCGGCACCAAGGGCCCGGTGGCCCAGATGGCCAACACCTTCAACCAGAAGGTGCTCGACGGGGTTGTCGACGGTGCCGCCAAGACCGCGGTGGCCGTCGGCCAAGGGGTCTATGACCACATCGACCAAGGGGTCGTCGACCGGGCGATCAACGCCTCCGGTGCGGGTTCGAGTGAAGCCGGCGGAGTCCTCCGCCGTATCCAGTCCGGCAAGATCCAGCAGTACGCCACGCTCATGTTCGGTGCAGCCGTTGTGCTCGCCGTCGTGCTCGTGGTTGCGCTCTGACAACGAGGGAAAGCTGAACGATGGAGAACGAGCTGCTCAGCGGCTGGGGCCTTACCGGCCTGGTGTTCCTACCTCTGATCGGCGCGGTCGTCATGATGGCCGTGCCCAGGGCCGAGGAGGAACTGCACAAGCAGATCGCCCTGCTCACGAGCGTGGCGGTGGCCGCGCTGACGGCATGGCTGCTGATCGACTTCGACTACGACAACTCCGGCGCGCTGCAGTACGTCGTCGACAAGGAGTGGATCGACGTCATCAACAGCCGCTACATCATCGGGGTCGACGGCATCTCACTGCCCCTCATCGCCCTGACGGCCCTGGTGGTGCCCCTGGTCATCATCTACTCGTGGAACCATATCCCCGAGCCCGGGAACGCCAAGGCCTTCCTGATGCTGATCCTCGTCCTCCACACCGGGATGATGGGTAGCTTCATCGCCCAGGACCTGATCCTCTTCTTCGTCTTCTTCGAGGTCGTCCTGCTCCCGATGTACTTCATGATCGGGGTCTGGGGTGGCGAGGACCGCCAGTACGCCGCCATCAAGTTCTTCCTCTTCACCCTGATGGGTTCGGCGCTCATGATCCTGAGCTTCCTGGCCCTGTTCTTCCTCTCGAAGGACCCGGTCACCGGTGAGGCCCTCCGCACCTTCGACATGCGGGCCCTGTCCGAGGTGGCCGGTGCCGGCATCGTCAAGAGCACCCAGCTCTGGATCTTCGGTGGCATGTTCATGGGCTTCGGCATCAAGGTGCCGATGTTCCCGTTCCACACCTGGCTGCCCGACGCCCACACCCAGGCGCCCACCCAGGGTTCGGTCATCCTGGCCGCCGTGCTCCTGAAGCTCGGTACCTACGGTTTCGTCCGTATCGCCATTCCGGTACTGCCCGAAGCGGCGATCGAGTGGTCGCCCTGGATCGGGCTCCTGGCCGTCATCGGCATCATCTATGGTGCCCTCGGCTGTCTGGCCCAGACCGACATGAAGCGACTCATCGCCTTCTCGTCGGTGGCCCACATGGGTTTCGTGATGCTGGGTATCGCCACCCTCACCGACTTCGGCATCAATGCCGCAGTGTTCGGCATGGTCGCCCACGGTCTGATCACCGGCATGCTCTTCTTCGTGGCCGGTTCGGTGAAGGAGCGCTACCACACCCTCGAGATCAAGCGGCTCGGCGGCCTGCTCGTACAGGCCCCCCACATGGGCTGGATCCTCGGCTTCTGCACCATGGCCTCGCTGGGTCTGCCTGGCCTGGCCGGCTTCTGGGGTGAGTTCCCCGCCATCCTCGCCGCCTACAACCCGGCCGAGGGCGTGCCGGTCGAGGTCTTCCGCACCTATATGGTCATCGCCGCTCTGGGTACGGTGCTGGCCGCCGGCTACCTCTTGTGGCTGTTCCAGCGCACCGCGTTCGGCACTCCCTCCGAGGAGTTCGCCGATGACCCCCACATCCACGACATGGAGTGGACCGAGTGGGTTGCATGGGCGCCTCTGCTCGTCTTGATCGTCGTGCTCGGTGTGATGCCGGGCCTGTTGTTCGATATCACCGATCCCGCCGTGGTCAAGACGGTGGCGGGCGTCGCTGCCCTCGGAGGCTGATGTGCTGAGCGCCCTCGTCACCGTTCTCGCCCAGGACGTCGCACCCGTCGTCCAGGGCGCGTTCGAGCGACCCGCGATCGACTGGCACGCCATCTCGCCGGAGTTGGTCATCCTCAGCGTGGGCGCGCTCATCACCCTGCTCGACATCCTCTTCCTCGACAAGATCCGGCCCCTGATCCCGGCCCTCACGGGCATCGGGCTCCTGGCCACGATGGTGCCCATCATCACTCTGGCCGCCGACGACACCGGCGATCGGTTCATGTGGGGCGGGGCCTACGCCGTCGACGATCTGTCCCTGGTGCTGAAGGCTCTGTTCGTCCTGGCCGGCTACGTGGTGGTGCTGCTCAGCACCAACTACATCGCCGAGGGCGACTATCACGAGGCCGAGTTCTACCAGCTCCTGCTCAGCTCGATCATGGGCATGGTCGTCATGGCTTCGGCCCGTGATCTGGTCACCATCTTCGTGGCCCTCGAGCTTCTGTCCATCCCGGCCTACCTCATGGCCGCCTGGCGCAAGGCCGATCCCAAGTCGAACGAGGCAGGCCTGAAGTACCTGCTCATGGGCGTCTTCGCGTCGGGCATCATGCTCTACGGCATGTCGCTGGTCTACGGCGTGGCTGGCTCGACCAAGCTCAGCGATATCGGCGCCGTTGTGGGCGGCTCGGTCGATACCGAGCCCATCATCACCCTCGGCATCGTGTTCGTGCTCGTCGGGTTCGCCTTCAAGGTCTCGGCGGTGCCGTTCCACACCTGGGCGCCTGATACCTACGAAGGCGCGCCCACCCCGCTCACCGCCTTCCTGGCCGTGAGCTCCAAGACCGCCGGCTTCGTGGGCCTGATCCAGCTGATCTTCATCGGGTTCCTCGGTCGCTCCGACGTGATCGAACCCATGATGTGGGCGCTGGCCGCGGCCACCATGACCGTGGGCAACCTCATCGCTCTCCGCCAGACCAACATCATCCGCATGCTCGCCTACTCGGGCGTGGCTCAGGGCGGTTTCATGCTCGCCCCACTGGCGGTCGTGGGCGACGTCCCCGATACCGCCCTCTCGGCGGTCGTCACCTACCTCGCCATCTACGCGGCCATGAACCTGGGAGCCTTCGCGGCGGTCATCGCGGTGGCCCGCAGGACCGGTTCGGGTGAGATCTCCTCGTTCGGTGGGCTCTTCCAGTACGCACCGGGGCTCACGGTCCTGTTCACGGTGTTCCTGTTCTCCCTGGCCGGCATCCCGCCCCTCGGTGGCTGGTTCGCCAAGTTCCGGGTCTTCGAGTCTCTGATCGATGCCGGCACCTGGCAGGCCTCGGTCTTGGGTGTCATCGTCGCCGTCAACTCGGTGATCGCCCTCTTCTACTACGCCAACGTCGCCCGGCAGATGTGGTTCCTGCCCGCCCCCGACGGCGACGAGCGCACCATCCCGGTGCCGGTGTCCCTGGCTGCGGCCATGGTGATCTGTGTGATCTTGACGATCCTCGCCGGTGTCTACCCGGCGGCGGTCACCCAGTTCACCGACTTCAGCAACCTCGCCCTCGGGGGCTGAGGTCGGGCGTTCGCCCCCTCCGTGCCGATTCCCGAGACCATCCAGCGGGCTGTGACCGACGAGGGCCCGATCTCGTTCAGCGAGTTCCAGAACTTGGCCCTCTACGACCCCGACACCGGGTTCTACGCGACCCAGGGCCAGGCGGGTGGCCGGCGGGGCGACTTCATGACCTCGGTCGAGGTCGGTCCCCTGTTCGGGGCGGTGCTGGCCAACGCCCTCGACACCTGGTGGGACGAGCTGGGCCGACCAGCGCCCTTTGTCGTGGTCGAAGGGGCGGCCGGGGTCGGCACCCTGGCTCGTACCCTCCTTGCCGCCCGCCCCCGGTGTGGCGCCGCCCTCGAGCTCCATCTGGTGGAGATCTCAGCCCCCCTTCGGGCTCAACACCCAGACGGAGTGACCTCCCACCTGGATCTCCCGGAGGGGCCAGCCCATGTGGTTGTGGCCAACGAGCTGCTGGACAACCTTCCGGTCGACCTCTATGAGCTGACGGCCAATGGGTGGGCCGAGGTCCGGGTTGGTGCCCACGGTGAAGGGCTGGCGGAAGTGCTCGTGCCCGTCCCGTCCGATGACGCGGCGGCCGTAGCGGTCGACCTTCGGCTCGACGCCGTGGAGCAACGGGTCCCCACGGGCCAACGCCTTCCCGCGCCACGCCGCGCCGAAGCCTGGCTGGTGCGAGCCGTCGGCCTCCTGGAGCCCGGTGGCCGGGTGGTGGCTCTCGACTACTTCCGACCCCTCGCGGATTTCATCGGTCTGGAGGCGGACGCCTGGGTGCGGACCTACCGCCACCACCACCGGGGCGGTCACCCCCTCGACGATCCGAGCCAACAGGACATCACCTGCGATGTGAGGCTGCCGGTGGGGCCAACTGATCCCCGTACCTCCTCCCAGGCCGAGTTCCTGGGTCGTCACGGCATTCAGCAACTGGTCGAGGACGGCCGGCGGATCTGGGCCGAGAAGGCCGCCAACCCCGATCTGGAAGCCATGAAGGCTCGCAGCCGGATCAGTGAGGCCGAGGCCCTCCTCGATCCTGATGGCCTCGGAGGCTTCTCGGTCTGCCAGTGGGGCCCATAGAATCGTCAGTGGTGACCAGCGCGGAGCGAGCCCCTCTCAATCGCGACCGGATCGCCCAGGCCGCTCTAGGTCTGGTCGGCCGCGAAGGCCTCACGGCCCTGACCATGCGTCGCCTCGGAGCCGAACTGGGCGTCGAGGCCATGTCGCTCTACAACCATGTCACCAACAAGGGCGACCTTCTCGATGCGATCGTCGAGCGCGTCTACGCGGAGGTTCAGCTGCCGGCGGCTGACCTGCCCTGGAGAGAACAGGCCCGGGGTGTGTTCCGGGGCTTTCGCCAGGTGGGCGTCGAGCATCCCGAGGCTTTCGCCCTGCTCACCCAACGGGCGGCCCCGTCCGTCGAGTCCCTGCGGGTCCTCAGCCGGGTTTTTGCCGTCTACCGCATCGCCGGCTTCGACGACCTCCAGGCGTGGCGAGCCTTCCAGGTGTCGGCCAGCTATGTAGTCGGGTTCGTGGCCACCCAGCACGGGCGCATGGCCGAGACTGCTGCCCCCAACGGTATCGACCTCAGCGATCTCGCCACCGACGACCCCGACGTCGCCCTCTTCGGTCGCATGAGCGGTCGCGGTGGCGACGACGACTTCGACACCGGCGTAGAACTTCTCCTCTCCGGCTTCGAGAGCCTGCTCCACCCGGTTCCCCCCAGGGTGAGTGAGCAGTGAGCGCCGCTGAATCGGGGGCCGCCATCCGCGATGCATTGGCCAACGATCTCACGATCGACATCGTGACGACGGGCGCCAGGTCGGGCCTGGCGCGGCGAATCGAGATCTGGTTCACTACCATCTCGGGGCAGATCGTGATTGGTGGGACGGCCAGCGCCGGCGCCACCGATGGTGGCCACACACCCCGCGACTGGCTGGCCAACCTGCGGGCTGAGCCCCGTTTCTGGTTCTGCCTGAAGGAGTCAGTGCAGGCCGAGCTCACGGCCGAGGCCCACGAGGTCCGTGATCTGGCCCGGAGGCGGGCCTATTTCATGGCTCCCGAAACCCGGTGGTACCGCGACAACTCGCCGTCGACCGAGGTTCTGATCGCCGAGGGGCCTCTCGTGGAGGTCAGGTTCACCGGTGACTACGCCTGGCTCAACGACTGAGGCCCGGACCTGGTCTAACCGAGACCAGAGTCGAGGGTCCGCACCGTGTGGGCGAGCTCTTTGAGCATGTTGACGGCCAGGCCGGGGACGTTGGCCAGGGCATCGCCGAACTGTTGGTGGTCGACGACCAGGAGATCCATATCGGAGCTCGAGGTCACGGTGGCGGTGTGGGGACCCTGGTCGAACAGGCTGATCTGGCCGATGATGTCGCCGGCGTCGAGGGTGGCCACCGAGTTGCCGTTGACCTGTACGTCGGCGGTGCCGCTGACGATCACGTAGGCATGGTGGCCTACGTGGCCCTGCTCGGTGATGGTGCGACCCGACTCGATCTGGGCCTCATCGGCGAGTTCCGCGAGGTGGGCAACCTGCTCGTCGGAACACCTCTTCAAGAGAGGCATGCCCTTCAGTCGTTCGATCTTTGCGTCGCTCACCGTTGTCCTCCTGGTACACCCGTTCTCGGCAGTACGGCTGACACTAAGCCAGCGCAGGGGATTCTTCCAGACCTGGAGCTTCTCTGCCCATTGGGTGCCCCACGGCCCCCGCTCCCCGCCTCGCCGCTAGGCTCGCTGCCGGTTCCGATAAGGACCGAACCCCACGACTGCGAGCAGGGAGAGCTGCGATGGCCAGCGAACCGACCATCGAGGACTACTACATCGAGGACCGGACCTTTCCACCATCGCCCGAATTCACGGCCGCGGCCCTGGTCAACGACCGGTCGCTCTACGACGAGGCCGAAGCCGATCTCGAGGCCTTCTGGGCCCGCCAGGCCCGTGAGCTGGTGACCTGGGACCAGGACTTCTCCACCGTGCTCGAGTGGGACCTGCCCTTCGCCAAGTGGTTCGCCGACGGCAAGCTCAACGTCTCGTACAACTGTCTGGACCGCCATGTCGAGGCCGGTAGGGGCGACAAGGTCGCCTACTACTGGGAGGGAGAGCCGGGTGACAAGCTCACCCTGACCTACTCCGACCTTCTCACCGAGGTGAAGAAGTTCGCCAATGTGCTCAAGGGGCTGGGGCTCGAGAAGGGAGATCGCGTCGCCATCTACATGCCGATGATCCCCGAGCTCCCCATCGCGATGTTGGCGTGCACCCGAATCGGTGTGGCCCACTCGGTGATCTTCGGTGGCTTCTCGCCCGACGCCATCACCGACCGTTGCGAGGACGCTGAGGCCAAACTCATCATCACCGCCGACGCCGGCTATCGCCGGGGCGCCCCATCCGGTCTGAAGGTCAATGTCGACGCCGCTCTCGAGTCAGGGGCCACCTGCGTCGAGCACGTGGTGGTCGTCAACCGGTGCGACACCGACGTGACCATGACCAGCGGCCGCGATCACTGGTGGCACGAAATCATGGCGGACGCCTCCGACGATTGTCCGGCCGAGCCGATGGACGCCGAGCAGCTCTTGTACCTGCTCTACACGTCGGGTACCACGGCCAAGCCCAAGGGCATCATGCACACCACCGGTGGCTACCTGACCCAGGTGGCGTTCACCCACAAGTACACCTTCGACATGAAGCCCGACGAGGACATCTATTGGTGTGCCGCCGACATCGGTTGGGTCACCGGCCACAGCTACATCGTCTATGGCCCGCTCACCAACGGCTGTACCGGCGTCATGTACGAGGGCACACCCGACACGCCCGGCCAGGACCGGCTCTGGGACATCGTCGAGCGCTACAGGGTCACCCAGCTCTACACCGCGCCCACGGCCATCCGGACCTTCATGAAGTGGGGGGTCCAGGAGCCCCAGAAGCACGATCTGTCGTCGCTGCGGGTCCTGGGCACCGTGGGTGAGCCCATCAACCCCGAGGCGTGGATGTGGTACCACGAGCACATCGGTGGCAGCTCGGCGCCCATCGTCGACACCTGGTGGCAGACCGAGACCGGCGGCCACATGATTACCCCCCTGCCTGGGGTCACCACCACCAAGCCGGGCTCGGCCTGCTTCGCCATCCCCGGTGTCACCGCCGAGCTGGTTGATGACAACGGCGACCCGGTCACCAAGGGTGGCGGCTACCTCACCATCACCAAGCCGTGGCCGTCGATGCTGCGCGGTATCTGGGGCGACCCCGAGCGCTACAGGGAGACCTACTGGTCCGCCTACGAGGGTCGCTATTTCGCTGGCGACGGCGCCAAGCTCGACGAAGACGGCTACTTGTGGCTGCTGGGTCGCGTCGACGACGTCATGAACGTGTCGGGTCACCGGATCTCCACCACCGAGGTCGAGTCGGCCCTGGTCGACCATCCGGCGGTGGCTGAGGCCGCAGTCGTGGGTGCCGCGGACGACACGACCGGTCAGGCCATCATCGGCTACACGATCCTGAGGGGTGGCAATGAGGCCACCGAGGAGCTCCGCGAGGAGGTCCGCCAGCACGTCTCCACCAAGTTGGGGGCGATCGCCCGGCCCAAGGCCGTGTTCCTGGTCGATGATCTGCCCAAGACCCGTTCGGGGAAGATCATGCGTCGTCTCCTGCGCGATGTGGCCGAAGGCCGCGACCTGGGTGATACCACCACCCTGGCCGATGCAGGCGTGGTCGAAGCCATCCGCGAGGGCGCCGACACCGCCGAAGAGGACTAAGGGCGAGCTTGCCGAGCCCGGGGCCCGAGCGGCCCGCGAGCGAGAGCGGGAGGAAGGGGCGAGCTTGTCGAGCCCGGGGCCCGATCGGGAACCAGTGCGGATCCGGATACGTTGCCAGGAGGTGAATACGGCCATAGAGCCCCGTTCCTGAGAAGGAGCCGACAGTGAAGAACACCGCCAAGACCGCAGTCCTCCTTGCCGCCATGGGCGGCCTGTTCATGGCCATCGGTGGCTTCCTCGGAGGCACCGGGGGTCTGATGATCGGCCTCGTCCTGGGCCTGGTCATGGTCGGGGGCAGCTACTGGTTCAGTGACAAGCTGGCCATCAGGTCGGCGCGGGCCGTCCCGGCCGAGGAAGCCCAGTTCCCCCAGTACCACTCGGTCATGCGCGAGCTCACCACCAAGGCTGAGATGCCCATGCCCGCGCTCTACGTCTCACCCGAGCACCAGCCCAACGCCTTCGCCACGGGCCGCAGCCCCAATCACGCCGCGGTCTGTGTCACCCAGGGTCTGCTCACCACCCTCGACTGGGCCGAGATCCGGGGCGTCCTCGCCCACGAACTGGCCCACGTTCGCAACCGCGACATCCTGATCGGCTCGGTGGCCGCCGCCGTGGCCATGGCCATCAGCTTCGTGGCCCGGATGGCCATGTGGGGTGCCATGTTCGGGGGCGGCGACCGCGACCGCGACGGCGGTAACGCCTTCGGGGCCATTGCCGTGGCCATCTTCGCTCCCATAGCTGCCGGAGCCATCCAGATGGCCATCAGCCGCAGCCGTGAGTTCCAGGCCGACCGCACCGCCGCCCGCCTCATCAATGACGGTGAGCCGCTGGCCCGGGCTCTCGAGAAGCTCCACTCGAGCTCACTGCGCATCCCGTCGGCCGTGCCCGAGGCCCAGGCCAGTCACTACATCATCAATCCGCTGGCCGGCCGCCAGAGCCAGTTCAAGAACCTGTTCACCACCCACCCCCCGGCCGAGGATCGCATCGCCAAGCTGCGCACGGGCGAGTGGATGGACAGCTTCTAGCCGGGACTCAGATGTTCAGTCCCGGGTGGGGGGCCGGTAGGCGAAGCAGGGTGTCGAGCTCGGCCAGCAGCGCTGGAGGGCCCGCGAGATCGGTGGTCAGGGCCAGGCTCGACGCCGGCCTCACTCCGAACAGGAGACGCGAGAAGGCGTTGACCGTGGCATCGAGGGTGGCCAGGCTCGCATCGTGGCCGTCGGCCACCACGGCACCGTCTCCGAGAGTCACGATGTAGTCGCCCCCGATTCCCTCCCATTCCTGGGCTGAGACGGTGGCTGCCGGGTCGGTGAGCCGCAGGTTGAACCGGAGGGGCGGACCCAGGGGGGCGGTGCGGTCCACGCAGGCGGCCAGATCCATGATCCGAAGCTGCCACCAGGCGATGGCCTCGTGGGACGCCGCGTAGACCGAGCCCCGGCTGGCGTAGCTGGCCCGGATGGGGTGGCGAAGCAGATCCTGGAGCTGGATTTCGGGGGGCTCGATCATCTTCACGGCGGCAACCTGGTCGCCGAGGCTCTTGAGCAGGCCGAACAGTTCGAACAGCTCGTCGGTCGAACGGTAGGCAATGGCGCTGACCCGGTAGGGACCGTTCTCGTCCTTGGCCGAGCCGTAGACAAAATGGGTGAGCTCACCGCTGTCGTCCCGGTAGCCCAGGCCGAACGGATTCTCGGCCCATACGAGCTCGGCTCGGGTGACTCCTTCGGCATTGAGCAAGAGGCCCCCATGGGCGCGGTGGCGGTGCTCGAGGGCATGGTGGATGTCGACGGAATCGTCGGCGGTGAGCCGGCACGGCGGCCGGGTCGGGAGGTCGACCTGGAGGCTGGCGGGGTCGAATTGGAAGAGATGCTGGTAGGGGCCGCTACCGAAACCCAATCGGTCGTAGAAGCCTTGTTCGAACATCCCGAGAATTGCCACTTCGGCCCCGTCGGCTGCCCCCGCGGCCAGGGCTCGAGCCGTCAGCTTCGACGCGAAGCCCTGGAGCCGCCCGACCCAACTGGTGGTGACGGCCGTGATCGCGCACACCTCGAGTTGGTCGTCGAGATACCGGATCGAACCTGGCGTGCGGTGGACCGAGCACTCGGCGTCGCCCTCCATCAGCCCCACGACGACGTCGCCAGCCTCGAGAAAGACGTCCAGGGCGGCGGCGTGTTCGGGAGAGGACTCGATCCAGCCGACCTCCCGCCAGATACGGACGACCGCGTCGAGGTCGCGCTCGCGGTCGTAGGAGGTCAGCTCGGTTCGCACCCCACCATCATTGCGCGCCCAAACGAGCGGTTGCCACCCCAATTGCTGGCTTCCGGTGAATCCGTGCGGGCTCGCCTCGTCGATCTCTGGCGACGGATGAACTCGCGACTCAGTCGCGGAAGTTCTGGTAGTCCAGGGGGATCCCGAAATCGCCCTCCTTCAGTGAGGACATGACCGCCTGGAGGTGGTCGCGCTTCTTCGAGATGACCCGGAGCTGTTCGCCCTGGGTCTGGGACTGGACTCCCTTGATGCCCAGCCCCTTGATGAACTTGTTGAGTTCCTTGGCCTTGTCCGACGAGATGCCCGAGTTCAGGGCGACGACCTGCCGGCTGCGGCTCCCACTGGCGTCCTGGACGTCGCCGTAGCTGATGGCCTTCAGCGACACCTTCCGCTTCACCAGCTTCTCCTCGAGCACCTGACGTAGGGCCGTGAGTCGGTCCTCGGACGAGGACTCGATGGTGATCGCGTCGTCGCCCAGCTCGAGGTGGGAGTGGGTGTCCTTGAAATCGAAACGATTGGCCACCTCGCGGGAGGCCTGATCGACTGCGTTGCGAACCTCCTGGAGGTCCACCTCGGAAACAACATCGAAGCTGGGCATGCCGCCAAATCTAGTGTCTCGGAGCCCAGAGGAGCCGCTATCGTGGTCGCTTCCTGGGTCGGTGCCCGAGTGGCCAAAGGGAACGGGCTGTAAACCCGTCGGCATTGCCTTCGGAGGTTCAAATCCTCCTCGGCCCACGGGAACTCTTCGAGTTCCATGGAGAAGCTTCGCTTCTCCTGCTGCAGTTGCGCCGGGAACTCTTCGAGTTCCATGGAGAAGCTTCGCTTCTCCCGCTCCTGCTGCAACTGGAGCGGGAGCTCTTCGAGTTCTGAGGAACCTGGACCCTTGGGGTTCACTTTTTCTGCGCTCTGGGGTCAGTGGCCCAGTCCGAAATTCCGGTGTAGGACACCGGCCGTGTTGAGTAGCGTTGCCCGAGTGTCCGGCCGTACTCATTGGGGAGCCCTTTTTGGCCTGATCCTTCCCCATCGGGCTCGGGTGGCG
>JAAEMS010000199.1 GCA_024225275.1 Actinomycetes bacterium | reverse complement strand
TGTACTTGGACCATACGAATCGTTCATGAGACCAGCATGAGATGAACATGAGAGTCTTCTCATTCGTCGGGTACACCACAGATCGGGTAGAACGCAGGCGACAGACCGAAGACAGCGGAATTGCCGATGATCAAGTCGCGTTCCCACTGGCCCGGCCCGATCCGGTCAGTCAGTGACCCGGGCGGGCCGGTCGCCGATCTTCACGAAGTCGCCCAAGACGGGGGACTTCGCCCGCTCGCAGCGGCACCGCTGGCCGGCAACACGAGTGCGTCGAGCCCACCAGGGCCTGGCTGTGCTTCTTCTGGGCGGGGATCTGCTCTCAGGTTTCGACGAGGCCGGCGAGGGTGGGCCAGTGTCCTCCGCATTGTCAGCTCGAAGCCCTTGTGCATGGGAACACTCACCTTCAAGCCCCCCCCAGTGTGCGCCAGGCGGGAGATCTATCGGCCGGGAAGGGCTCGCCGCGGGCTTGATGGTGCGTTTCAGGTGGTGGTGATGGTGTAGTTCCAGTCGCCGTGCCAGTCGTGGCGTTGGAGGGGTAGGGCGTCCATTTGGGTGTCGGTGATCTTGACGCCTTTGGGGTACCAGTTGGGGTCGTAGCTGGCGGCGACGGTGAGCCCGGTCTGGGTGCTGGTGGCGCCGATGAGTTCGATGATGGTGCGGATGCTGGTGAGGGGCCGGCCGCGCCAGTTCATCGAGATGAAGCTGAAGAGCCGGTGTTCGATCTTGTTCCACTTCGAGGTGCCGGGCGGGTAGTGACAGACGGTGATCCCGAGGCCTGTTTCGGCGGCGAGGGCGGCGAGGTGGAACTTCCAGGCCCGGACCCGGTGGCCGTTGGAGCCCCCAGCATCTGCGGTGATCGTGAGCGTGGTGGCGTCAGGGAACCGTACGTTGCCTGTGGTGTTCCACCAGCGGCGGATCGATTCGACCGCGAACTCGGCGGTGTCAGCAACATCACCCACGCTGACCCAGCCCTCGTCGTTGCCGATGTCATAGATCCCATAGGGGATTGCCTTGGCGTGCTCACCCAATGCCGGGTCGGCGAAATCGTGCACGTTGACCCGCTCCGGGTCGCCTCGGGGGCGCCAGTCGGTGCCACCGTTGCCATAGCGGCCGATCAGTTCCTTCTTCTTGGTGTCCACGCTGATCACCGGCTCGGACACCCCAAGACGCTCCGCCACCACCTTGTTGAGGTAATCGAACTGGGCGTCACGGTCCGGGTGCGAGGTTCCCTCGACCTGCTTCGCTGGGGCTTGGAGCGAGCAACCCATCTGATGCAACAACCGGGACCGATCGGCGCCTGAACTACGGCGATCCAGCCTGGTCAGGTACCGAGGAGCTCACCATCGCCATGCGCCACGAGCAACTGACCGACGAGGAACAACGACGCCAGGACGCGCTTGACCGGTCATGGGCGGCCGCCCAGAAGGACCTCGGGAATCCTGCTTTCATCGGGCTCCTCCACGAGTCGCTGGCCCGCGACAACGCCCCTGAAGTCGACCGAGGCGTTCATGGGCGATCGTCAACAGCCGGCGAGCCCGGAACAACGGATCGGCCTTGTGGCCCCGATGGCCCTGGAGCTCGTTCTGCACTCGACGGCGGCACTCATCGAGACGCCGGTTGGCCAACTGCACCACATGATGCATCCGATCCGCGCCCTGGACTGCGTCCGGCCAGCCACTGCGCGGGGGCTGACGCGGTGCGGCCCTCCACCACATCCAACAGCTGACCGGTGGGGGCGTCAACCAGCTCGGTGGACCATCGCTGGGTCCTCCATCGGCCTTCGCGTTTGAGTCATGTCTCATCCAACGACAG
>JAAEMS010000198.1 GCA_024225275.1 Actinomycetes bacterium | reverse complement strand
TCCAGGGGTGTTGGGATTCCGGGCCCAGCCAATGGGGGTTGTCGATGTCGATGGCAACCGACCTCCCTTCGATGCGCTCTACCTCGGCGGGAACGCCGATCTCTATGTCCTCGTCGACCCGTGCGACGGTGACCGAGTGGATTTCGTCTCGGTCGGGTCGGCCCGGCTCGAGGTCATCGACAAAGTCATCTGCCAGTCCGATGCCACTTCTACCCCCTGAGCGCGGGTGGGCTTCACTCGCCGTCCGGCTCCGTCGGGGCTTCGGTCGTGGGAGGCGATTCTTCCTCACCATCGTCGTCATCACCGTTGTCGCTGGTCAACGCGATCACCAAGGCGATCACTGCCACGATCACTGCGACTCCACCCAGGATGGCACCTACCGGCGAGGCCTTGGGGGCGGGAGCGACCGGCTGAGATGGAGCCGAAGCCGCCGGCTGATACTCGGAGGCGGGAGCCGGAGGGGTCTCGACCCCGCTCGTGATGGGAAAGACAGAGGTCACTCCGGATGCAGTGATGACCTGATCAGTCCAACGCTCACCATCCCAGAACCGACCTTCTGCGTAGCCCGACGGGTCGCGGTACCAACCGGAAGATGCCATCAACAAGACCCCCAAGTCGACGTTTCGTGGCGACGATAGCTGGTCATGTCTGGGTTGTCGCACCTGGCTGTCAACGACACCCGCCCCCGGGCCTGGTGACCGTTCCCGAAGGGGAGTCATCGCTACCCAAGACGACTAGGCTGCGTCGCCTACCCGACATCGAACCGTACAAGGAGAACACCCATGAAGATCAAGGTCCCACTGGCACTGGTGCTCCTGCTCGCCGCTGCCGTCGGCTACCTGCTCGGCACCGAGAACGGCCGCCAGCAGCGGGACAAACTGGTCGCCAAAGCCCGCCGGAGCGGCACCACCGATGACATCACCGAGGCCGCGGAAGAGGTGGCCGCGGATGTTGCCGAGGTTGTCGAAGCGGAAGTGGACAATGTCGAAGAGGCGGCCGAGAACGGGGCTGAAGACCCAGCGAAGTGACCTGCCCGGGCCGGGGCGGAACGGACCAGACAAGGCCCCGCTCCTGACCAGTAGTGGCCCCCGACCACGTCCTGATGGTCGCGAGAATCATTTGAACAACGCGGCGACTGAGTGATCCGAAGCCTCGGGTCAGGTAATGGCGGCGATGCCGTCGCCGAGCACCTTCGCGCCCAGCACGACGAACAGTACGGCCATGACTGTGTTGTTGTTGGCGACGAGCCAGTCCTTCATCTCCGTGAGTGCATGCTCGGCCTTCGACCCGAGGATCAGGTTCACGACGACGGGAACGCCGACCGTGAGCGATGCCAGCACCACGAATACGGTGAGGGTGCCGATCTCCTCGCCCGTCTCCAGTCCGCCGGCCCCGATGGAGGCGACCGCGGCGATCGTGAGGCCGAGGTTCTTCGGATTGACCGCAGAGAGCAGAAAGGCGAGGCCGAAGGACTTCACCGCGTTGAAGTCATCGATCGTGGCCATCCAGCCGGGCATCTCCGCTTCCTCGTCGCCGCGGGGGCGACCCAACCATTGCCTGACGCCCAGGACCACGAAGAGTGCGCCGATAGCGATCTTGATCACGCCTCCACCGTTGGCGTCGCCACCACTGGAGGCCTCGACACCGAGCGCCAGCACCATCAGACCAGCCGCCGACAGGCCGAGCACCCAGCCGGCGAGGAAGCTGAGACTGTTGGCGGCCGCCCGGGAGCTGAACAGCATCAGGATCACGGCAATGACCGGGACCGGACTGATCGCCACCCCGACGGCCATTCCCAGGATGTCACCGATCGCGGCGCCCACAGTGCCACCTTCCCCGCAGCGGACCCCGGCGCGGGTGATGCGGTATCCGAGGGTTCTCTCGCCGTGGATGCGACGTTATCACCCGCCCCAATTCATACAGGCAGCGATCAGGTCTCGGGGTTGTTGATCCTGGTCCTGGTGACCCTTGGCCTGGGTTCGGCGACGAAGACCGGGAAGGTGGTCGGTTCGGTCGGGGTGGTGCGCGACCGGCCGTGGCAGTGCTTCACTTTGAGACCGCTGCCGCAGGGGCACGGTGAGTTGCGGGGCGCCCGGGAAGCCATCGTCTCGAGGTCGGGCACCTCGCTACCCATGACCGCCATCACGTCCGACGCAGGCTGGCCTGCTTCGAGCAACGCGGCGATCGTCTTCGCCGGGTGGTCGATGTGGGTGAAGAACTCGTACCAGCCCGCGCACAGGTAGTGCAGTCCCTGCTCGCCGTCGGCGGTCACCGCGAAACGGCTCTTCGGGCACTCCCCGTGGCAAGCGAAGCGCACCTCACAGCGCCGGCACTGCCCGGGCAGGGTGTCTGACTTGTCCCGCCCGAACTGGCGTTGCTGGTCGCTGCCCAACAACTCCACCATCTGGGTGTCGGCGATGTTGCCCAACCGGTACTTCGGCTCGACATAGTGGTCACAGGAATACACGTCGCCGTTGTGCTCCAGGGCCAGTGCAGCCCCGCAGTTCTCGTTGAAGACACACATCCCCGACGACGCCATGCCCAGCCAATTACGGACCGCAGCCTCGAAGGTCTGCACGTACACGCGGCCGACGTCGTTGCCTACCCACTCATCGAAGATCGTGGTCATGAACCGGCCGAACTGCTCAGGCTGCACCGACCGTTCCGACACCTCGGTGCCTTCCTGGCGCAAGGCGAGTCCGTCGCTGTCGAGGCGCTCGACGATCGGGATCAGCTGGATCCACTCGGTGCCGACCTCGTCACGAAGGAACCGGTAGACCTCGAGCGGGTAGTCGGCGTTGATCCGGTTGACGGTGGTCAAGATGTTGTACTCCACACCGTGCTTCTGGAGCAGCCGCACACCACGCATCACCCGGTCGAATGTGCCCCGGCCGTCCTTGTTCACGCGATACGCGTCGTGTAGCTGGCGCGGGCCGTCGAGGCTGAGGCCGACCAAATAGTCGTTCTCGGCGAGGAACTCACACCACTCGTCGTCGAGCAGGGTGCCGTTGGTCTGCATGGTGTTCTCGAATGTCATCCCCGGCCGGCGATACCGCTCCTGCAACTCGATCGCCGTGCGGAAGAAGTCCAGACCCATCAGGGTCGGCTCACCGCCCTGCCACGCCACCGTCACCTGGGGCGTCTCGTGGCCCTCGATGAGTTGCCGGATGTAGGCCTCGAGTGCCTCGCCGGTCATCCGGAACGGGCTCCCGGGATACAACAACTCCTTGTCCAGAAAGAAGCAGTAGGTGCAGGCCAGGTTGCACACTGCCCCCGTCGGCTTGGCCATCACATGAAATCGCGGTGGGACAACCTCAGGGGGAGAGTCGGTTCTCGACGAACCCGGTGGTCTCATCCGTTGCTCTCATCCTCGGAACTGCTGAGGTGCCCGTCGATCCAGTCGTCGATGGTTCCCCATTGGTCGTAGAGCCACTCCTCCTGCTCGTCAGGCGCGGGTACGTCCTCGGCGGAGACCACCCACACCCGCGAGATCACATGGGAGTCCATCGGGATGCCCCGCCACAGATCCCTGGTGGTGGACAGCGCTTCCAGCCCGACATGGCCGACGAACACGATGTCGGCGTGGGGTGCTGCCTTGATCGCGGTGAGCGCACCCGTGGGTTTGGGAGGGAGCAGATGGTCCATGTCGCGTGCCATCGCCGCCAGACCTGGTCGACCGATCTCCTCCAACTTCTCGATGGCTCGTTGGCGTCGGTGGGGAGTGAAGTTGCCTCCCTCGGGAAAGAGCACGAGGGCATCCCCGCCCACCATCGTGGTCGACAGCTCCTCGATGGAGTCGACGACCACCGTGCCGGCCCTTCCGGTGCTGGGGATGAACCGATTCGGGAGTCTCCCGAGCATCACGTCGACACAGGGATCGAGCCGCAGCAGGTCTTTGAGGATGATCCGGGGTCTGCGGCCGCCCCCATTGATCACCGCGTCGACCAACAGGAACGAGTCACCGGGGCCGGCGTGGCGGCTGAAGATGAGCCGTGGTCGATCGTCGTCGGCGGCCTCGGCGGTGTTCTCGGGTTCGATCACCAGCTTGAACGTTCGCCTGGCACTTCCCATCACCCGTCTCAGCCACCATCCGGCCACGGTGTAATGGATCGCCTGGAATCTTGGTGACTTCAGCTTCCATCCGAACCCGGAGCCGATCCACAACACGAACAGGGCGATGAGCAGGACTGCTTCGAGCGCCACATAGAGGAAGAGGAACCACGCGACCCGGAGGGGGCGCCATCGGCCCGGTAAGAATCGTGAGGCGAACGCCGCGACGAGCAGCCACAAGGGAAGAAACGTCAGAGCGGCGACCGCGCCGACGACGAAGAGTGGATCGATGATGAGTCGGCGAACGAGATAGGGGGGCGGCTTCTTCATGGCTATCCGTCCAGGGCTGCCAGGTAGGCGACTGACGCTTCGTAGGCGCCCCCGATCAACTCATCGGTCTCGGACATGTCGCTCCAGCGGATCTGTCGAGGATCGTCGAAGGCCATGTCGTTGGCGCTGGGCAGGACATGTATGTCGATGCCGTCGATCGTTCGGTCACGCACCCTGCCGAACCGGTGTCGTCTGGCGATCTCGAATGAGACAAGCGCCGTCTCATGAATCCTCTTCGGAGGTCGGAGTGGCTGTTCCACCCTCCCGACCTGGAGGACGAAGATCTCCGTTGCCCCCAGCTCGATCGCCCGGTCGACCGGTACGGAGTTCACCAGCCCACCGTCGTAGAAGTGCTCGCCGCCGATCTCGACCGGCGGGAACAACGCCGGCACCGCGGCTGAGGCCAGCACCGCGTCGACGACGGGCCCTTCTTCGAACCAGTGCTCGGCCGCACGCTCGATCGAGGCGGCGACACATTGGAACGGTACGGCCAGGTCTTCGATTCGGCTCACCGGCAGGGCATCTTCCAGGAGGGCCCGGAGCGGCCCTGGGTCCTGGACGGCGACCCTCAACTTGAGGAGGGTCTTGGCGCGGTCCAGCGGCCGGGCACCGAGGAGGTCGTCGGCTGCCACCCCACCCCACAGACGCTCGAGGGCGGCAATGCCATCTGTATCGGCGGCCGATGCGAAGATGGCACCGTTGAAAGCGCCGATCGAGGTGCCACAGATCAGGTCGGGCTGGATTCCTGCTTCGACCAACGCCCGTAGCATCCCGATCTCGACCGCGCCCCAGCGCCCACCACCGCCGAGCACGAACGCACACCGCCGGCTTGACCGGTGGGCCGATGCCGCCTCTTGGTCTTGGTCGGTTCCCGGGAGATCAATCTCGTTCATAGATCTGTCGAACGACTTCCTCGTGGTTGGCGACGACGATTGAGCGGCGCACCTTCAGTGTTGGCGTGAGCTCGCCCGAGGTCACCGTGAAGTCGCTCCTCAAGACCCGGAAGGCGCGGATGCCCTCTGCTCGGGAGACCGACACGTTGGCGTTGTCCACCGCTTTCTGAAGCTCGGTGTGCAAGTCGGGATCGTCCGCCAGGTCCTCGACGAGGTGGCCGGGTGCTCCCACCTGACGACCGTTGACGTTGGCCCAGACACTGAGTGTCTGCACGTCAAGCGTGATGAGGGCCGAGACGAAAGGCCGATCGTCGCCCACCACAACGGCATGACTCACCAACGAGTGGGCGGCCACCTTGGTCTCGAGCGGCGCCGGCGCGATGTTCTTGCCGCCGGCGGTCACGATCAGATCCTTCATCCGGCCCGTGATCACCACATGGCCGTCTTCATCGACCTCGCCGAAGTCGCCGGTACGGAACCATTCGCCCTCGAACGCGTCGGCTGTCGCCTCGTCGTTCTGCCAATAGCCCTTGAACACCAGAGGACCCGAAAGCAGGATCTCGCCCACGTCACTGATGCGGACGTCGACACCCGGCAGAGCGGGCCCAACGGTCCCCGGTTTCGAGTGTCCCACCCGATGGACGGTTGCTGGGCCCGTCGTCTCGGTGAGCCCGTAGCCCTCGAGTACCTCGATACCAACACCCTTGAAGAAGAACCCGAGATCGGGATCGAGTGGCGCACCACCCGAGATCACATACTTCAGCTCGCCCCCCATGGCGGCGCGCAGACTGCGGTAGACGGCCGCTTCGGCGACCTTGTACTCCATGCGGAGGCGCGGCGACGGCGTCGTTCCGGCCACCGCATGGGCGCCGACCTGTTTGGCGACGCTCGACGCATGATCGAAGATGCGCCGCTTGAACCCGGTACCGGCCTTTTGTGCAGCACCGTCGTGCACCTTCTCCAGAACTCGGGGTACGACGGTCAACCAGGTGGGTTTCAGCTCGGCCAGATCCGACAGGAGGGTCTGGATCCCGCCACCGAACGCGACGGGGACTCCGGCGGTGATTGCGGTCAGCTGAACGACGCGGGCCAGAACGTGGGCGAGAGGGAGGAAGGTGAGGGTCCGGTTGCCAGGGCCGACCAGATCGGGGGCGGCGAGCATGACCTGCCGCATCGTCCAGATCAGGTTGTGGTGGGTGAGCACACACCCCTTCGGGCGGCCCGTGGTGCCCGAGGTGTAGACCAATGTCGCGGGATTCTGGTGTTCGATGCCGGCCGCCCGGCGGTCGAGCTCGTCGTCGGCGACCTCGTCGCCCAGAGCCTTGAGCTCGGTGAGCCCGACATCGTCCATCGTGAAGACCTTGCCCAGCGCCGGAGCTTCCCCCCGGAGGTCCTCGACAACCTTCACCATCTCGGCGTTCTCGACCACCGCCGTGGTTGCCCCACTGTTCAGCAGAATCCACGCCACCTGGTCGGGCGACGATGTCTCGTAGATGGTGACACCGACGGCGCCCGCCTGCCACACCGCATAGTCAACCAGCGCCCAGGCAACGCTGGCATGGCCGAAGATGGCGACTCGGTCGCCGATCTCGACGCCGGCTCCGACCAGTCCTGCTCCGATGGAGCGCACTTCCCCGATCATTGTTTCCACGGAGACGGAACGGAACCCGGCGCCATCGCGTACCATCAGCGCGGTGGCGGAGCCGTCGGTTCGAGCCCGGTCGTACAAGGCATGCAGGACGTTGTCGTCGGGTGATACGTCAACCGCGGCCTCGGTGACACCGCTGGTCATGCTGGCTCCTTCGGATCGGGACCCGGCAACCGTACTCTTGTGGCCCCCACGATGCCCGCTCGCGTCAACGTGCTGAATCAGTGATCCCCTTCGATCCTTGACCCCGAGGGCTCGAGGGCGGGTCGTGGCCGGCCTCATCCGGAGAAGCGGCAGCGCTGGAGAGGATGAGCAACCCACCGGTGGCAGACAGGGCGGACGCAGCCAGGATGCCGATCTTCGCCTGATCCACCAGAGACGGGTCATCGAAGCCGGCCAGGCCGGTGATGAACAGGGAGACTGTGAACCCGATTCCGGCCAGCATTGACAATCCGAGCAGTTGCCTCGCGCCCATTCCCGTGGGGTATTGGGCCAGGCCGAGCTTGGTGGCGACCATCGAGAACAGAGTGATACCCACCGTCTTGCCCACCACCAGGCCCACCACCACACCGAGGGTGACCGACGATCGAGCTGCGTCGCTGATCCCGCTGGCCGACAGTTCCACCCCCGCGTTCGCCAGCGCGAAGACCGGGATGATCAAGAAACTCGAGATCGGATGGATCGCGGTTTCGAGGCGCTCGGCAACCGAGACCGATTCCCGCAAGTGGAAGCTGGCCAGCTGGACATCGGTGGGCGAGACATCAGGTCTTTCGCTCAACGAACCAGCGATCTCGAGGGCATCGTCCTCGCTCAACAGGGGACGGGCGGGCGTGATCAGCCCCAGAGCCACACCGGCGATAGTGGCATGGACCCCCGACTTGAACCCGGCCCACCACATCAACACCCCGACGGCGATGTAGACGGGGTAGTACCAGACATGGGCTCTGCGCATTCCGTACACCACCACACCGAGCAAGGCTGCAACTACCAGCCACTCGATCGAGACTTGCTCGGTGTAGAACACCGCGATCACGAGGATCGCTGCGATGTCGTCGACGATCGCCAGTGACAGTAGGAATACCCTCAACGCTCGCGGGATCTTGTCACCCAGCAGGGATACGACACCGACGGCGAAAGCGATGTCGGTTGCCATCGGGATTCCCCAACCGTCCGCTCCCTCACCCCCGGCGTTGAAGGCCGCGTAGATCAGCGCCGGAACCACTATCCCGCCGATAGCCGCGAACAAGGGAAGAGCGGCGTCACGCCTGTTCCGCAACATCCCCACGACCAGTTCGCGCTTGATCTCCAGCCCGATCACGAAGAAGAAGACTGCCATCAGGCCGTCATTGACCAGCTCCTCCATCGTGAAGTGAGCGTGGCCCGCCTTCGAGAACACATCGACCGCTCCGACTTGGAGCTCGATCTCGGTGTGCCAGAAGTCGAAATAGGTGTCCGACCACGGCGAGTTGGCCCAGATCAGAGCGGCGGCCGTAGCGGCCAGCAGCACCAGACCCCCGGCCGCCTCCACGTGAAGGAACCGGTTCAGGGGACGGCCGATGTTCCTGGCCAACGCACTGTCGGAGCTGAGCCACGTCAAGTCGCTGTGGGGGGCAGACGCCATGGGAGGCGACGATAGTCGTGGCTGTCGCCGCCCGGCGCCAGCATCCTTGCTGGGCCGGCCACCCCGGTCGGCCGAAGGTGCGCGGCGACGGGCCAAGATGCCAGGATGGCGCCGTGGTAGGAGTAGACGCAGGGGGCGGCGGGTGCTGAGGGGGACGGCCGAGCTGTCTCTGCTCGTCTTGCTGGTGGCCGTGGTGTTCGGGCCGATCCTGGCCGAACGGTTCGGGATCCCGGGCATTGTTGGTCTCATCTTCAGTGGCACCGTGTTCGGCCCGTTCGTGCTCAATTGGGTCGGGGCCGATTCCCTGGTCGAAGACCTCGGCTCCATCGGGATCCTCTACCTGATGTTCCTGGCGGGACTGTCCTTCGATATCCGGGCCTTCTTCGAGAACCGGAGGAGCGCCGTGCTGTACGGCTTGCTGGGCTTCTTCATCCCGTTCGTGCTCAGCGTCTGGGTTGTCAGCCAGGGGGAGAGCATCGAGGCCCTCGGGGCTCTGCTCATCGGTGCCATGTGGGCATCGAACACGCTGGTGGCATATCCAGAGGTGCAGGCGGCCGGGCTCCAGGGCAATCGGGGGGTGAGCGCGGCGGTCTCGGCCGGCGTGGTTGCGGATCTGCTGTCGCTCACGGTTCTGGCCTTCGCCACGGCTACGGCGGTGATAGAGATCGACTCGATCGAGCTGCCTTTCGGTGATCTGCCCTTCGATGAGCGCATCGTCGAATTGCTCAGGCCGGAAGGCGTTGAGCCGACGACCATCGATCCGCTTCTGCCCCTGTGGCTGGGTCTGCCCGTTCTCGCCGTTGTCTGTTTGTGGATCCTGCCCCGTGTGGCCGACTGGTTCTTCGTTCGGGTCGGTCGGGTTCGGGTCGAGCGGTTCGTCTTCTCCCTGGCCATGATGGCCGCGGGGGCGACGATTGCTCTGCTCGGTGGCATGGAAGGCCTCATCGGGGCCTTCCTCGTCGGCCTCGGCATGAACCGACTGGTCCCGACACGCGGTCCCCTCATGGAGCGCCTCGAGTTCGTTGGGACCTCCCTGTTCGTGCCGGCATTCCTGGTGTCGGTCGGTCTCAACATCGAGCCTGCAGTGCTGGTCGAGGTCGAGACTCTCGGTCTCGGGCTGTTGTTCACCGGGTTCGTCGTGGTCGGCAAGACCGCGGCCGCAGTGATCGTCGGCCTGGCGTTCAGGTTCTCGCGCCACGAGATCGGGGTGATGTCCTCACTGTCGTTCGGCCAGGCCGCGTCGACGCTCGCCATCGCCCAGGTGGGGGAGAACCTGGGCATGTTCGGACAGAACGTGGTGAACGCGGCGGTATTGGCCATTGTCCTCACCGCCCTGCTCACCTCCTACGGCACCCGCTACTTCATTCGGCGGGTGCCTCGTCCGGCCGCCGATGATCTACCACTGGGCGAGCAGTTGCTATTGGACGCACGCGAGACCGGGTCTGACCTCGAGGCCTTGGTCTCCTTCACCACCGGACTGGCGCGGTCCGACGGTGGGCTCGTCATACCCTTCGGGATCGCGGGCGCAGGAACAGACGGGCCTGCCACGAGACTCGCGGTGGCACGCACGGTCGAGGCGGTCTCCGCCACGGGACTCGACGCCGACAGCGCCATCCGGGTCGACGACTCGTTTCCCGACGGTGCGGTGAGCCTGGTGGAGGAGAGGGAAGCATCGGCACTCGTACTCTCGTGGAGCGGCCCCCGACGCGTCGTCGATCTGGCCTTTGGTAGTGACATCGACACCATCGGTGAGCAATGCCCGGTTCCCGCCCTTGCCGCCCACCTGCTTCGCCCATGGACCCGGGTGGTCGCACCCCTCGGCAGAACCGTCACCGAATGGGATCGTGACGACGCCCGTCTGGTGCTGGACGTGGTCGGCAGGCTCCGTTCCTCATCGGTGCCCATGATCATCTCGACGAATGACCCCTCGCTGATCCCCGGGTCCTTCGAGGTCGGCGACGTCGACGTGCGTATTGTCGACAGCGGCTGGCCCGATTTCGACGAGGTGCAACCAGGCGACCTCCTCGTCCTGCCCACCCACGCAATCGGCGGCCCACCGGACGAAGGTGCGCGGCGGACCAGCAGACTCCTCGAGCGCACCAATGTCGTGGTTGTCGGCGGTCCTCATCGACTATCGGTGCGGCCCGGCCTCGGCCGCCGACCGCTCACCGGCACCATGAGTGGACCGACCCCGCCACGACAAGAGGTCGAGTGATGCTGAACGGCGCCGCGGTGTCGTGGCCAACAACGCGCCCGCGGGCTGTGACGACCGGCGACGTTGCCCTTGGCGGGGCGTGGACGCGCATGATGCCAAGGTGGGATGGTCATGGTCGTGACGTTCGCTGCCGGTTATCACGTGTTGGCCAAGCCGACGGGTTCGATCTGCAACCTTGATTGTGAGTACTGCTTCTTCTTGTCGAAGGAGATGCTCTACCCGGGCGACCGGTTCCGAATGGCCGACGAGCTGCTGGAGACCTACCTGCGCCAACTGCTGGAGTCCCACCGGACGCCGGAGGTGGCAGTGGCGTGGCAGGGTGGTGAGCCGACCATGATGGGGTTGGACTTCTACCGCCGTTCGGTGGAGCTGGTCGACGAGCTCAAGCGACCGGATCAGCGGATCCAGTACACGATCCAGACCAACGGGGTGCTGCTCGACCAGGAGTGGGCCGAGTTCCTCGAGGCCAACGACGTGCTTGTCGGTCTCTCCGTCGACGGGCCGCGCCAACTCCACGACCGGTACCGGGTCGACAAGCGTGGGCTCGGGTCCTTCGACCGGGTGATGGCCGGCTACGACCATCTGCGGACGGCCGAGGTGGATGTGAACGTGTTGTGCACGGTTCACGCCGGCAACCAGGGCCACCCGCTGGAGGTCTACCGGTTCTTTCGCGACGAGATGGGTGTCAACTTCATCCAGTTCATACCCGTCGTGGAGCGGACGACCGAGACGATGTTGCCCATCGCCAACACCGGCTGGAAGACCGGCGACAACCACAACGAGAAGCGCCCCCTGTACGTGCTGGAGGGAAACCTGGTCACCGACCGCACGGTGGAGCCCGAGGCGTTCGGCCGGTTCCTGACCACGGTCTTCGACGAGTGGTCACGCAACGACGTGGGCGAGGTCTTCGTCCAGCACTTCGACACCGCTCTGGCCAACTGGTACGGCGAACCGGGCGGGGTGTGCGTCTTCTCCGAGACATGTGGGGCGGCGGTGGCCCTGGAGCACAATGGTGACGTCTACTCCTGTGACCACTTCGTCGAGCCCGACTACCGGCTGGGCAATATCACCGAGACCCCACTGGCCGACCTCGTCCGGTCAGATCGCCAGGAGCGCTTCGGGCGCGACAAGCGCGACACCCTGCCGGAGTTCTGCCGGAGTTGTGACGTCAGGTTCGCGTGCCAGGGTGGCTGCCCGAAGAATCGGTTCCGGAACACCCCCGACGGCGAGCCGGGAGTGAACTACCTGTGCGCGGGGTACCAGCACTTCTTCCACCACATCGACGAACCGATGACGATCATGTGCGACCTGCTCCGCGAGGGGCGTGCGCCGGCCGAGTTGCCCTCGGTGCTCGCACAACGGGAGGCGGCCCGCTTCGCCGGTATCGGACGCAACGAGCCCTGCCCGTGTGGTAGCGGTGACAAGTACAAGAAGTGCCATGGCGCCGCCAACCGTACGCTCGGCTGAACAGTGGGGTCGAGGAGTTCGCGGCGGATGGATCCGGTCCTGGCTCAACCGGTTTCGTGGTCGGTGAGGTCAGTGTTCATGGTCTGACCGACCTTGAGCGTCCGCCAGCCGGTGATCAGGTGGAACACCACTATGGCGAGAATGCTGGCGGCCACGAACTCGGTGCTGGTGTCGATGGTCTCGACCGTGGCGCCGACGACTCCCACCACACCGAGCCCGATGGTGACCGTGGCGAGGCGGGGACCGAACTCCGGGGCCCTCCACATGGCGACGCCGAAGAAAATGATCCCGATCGGGACGAGCAACGCACCCGTGGTCAACATGGTGTCGAACACGCTCTGGGTGCCATGCCAGGCGTACTCGATGGCCCTCAGATCCTCTGGTGTCGTGTCCGGCGCGGTGTAGAGATCCGCCAAGGGTGCAGTCGAGACGTGCAGCATGCTCGAGGCGGCCATGATGACCAGACCGAAGGCGGCCATGACCGTGCCGAACAGAGCGGCGGCCTGATGCGCCGTTGCCAGCAGCCGGTGCAGGACGAAGACGTGGAGGGCGAACAGCATCAGTGCGCCGAGATACAGGAGGTGCTCGGCGATACGGCCCGACTCAATGTCGGTGAAGTCGGTGAGGGTCTCGACATCGGAGGCGTCCGGGAGCCCCAAGGCACCCACAACAACCACCGTGCAGCAGAAGAGGAGCACGCCGCCCAGACCAGCCCCACCACCCCACCGGATCAGCTGCGGATCTGGCTGCCGCTCCTGGGGCAACGACGGGCCGATCCCTACTGCGGACTCTTGGGTCGCTGAGGTATCGGTATCGGACGAAACTGCCATCTGCTCGCCTCCTTGGGTGCTGCCGGTTCAGAGTTGTCGGCCCGAGGATGTGAGGTGTCCCCGTGCTGGGTGAACACACCACAACGATCCCGGGCGAGACCGCGCTTCTGGGGCAGGTTGACCTACACATTATGTGGTGAACCCGCCCAATTTGCCTTTGTCCGCTGGGGTCGGGTGTTTCCCCTGGTCAGGGTATGTGGTGACGGTGAGTCGGCCTGTAGGCGGGGTTCTGTCCACGGGTCCGTTGCCGGAGTCCCGATGGGTGACCATCCATCTGTGCAGCCCACCAGTGGGTTGCTCCCGGGGGAGCGGACGAGCCGCCCATACCCACTTCTGGCCTTGCTCCGGGTGGGGTTTACCTAGCCACCCGGGTCACCCCGGGTGCTGGTGCGCTCTTACCGCACCGTTTCACCCTTACCTGTGCACCGGCCGAAGCCGGTGCCATCGGCGGTCTGTTCTCTGTGGCACTGTCCTGCGAGTCACCTCGACTGGCCGTTAGCCAGCACCCTGCCCTGCGGAGCCCCGACCTTCCTCGACACGATCATCCGAAGATCCCGTGCCGCGGTCACCCAGCCGACTCACCGTCGGGCCCCAGTCTAGGCGGGAGGTTGCCGGTCGCCCCAGGCCCGAGCCTCGGCCGAGTCGATCCGACGTTGGAACCAGTTGGCGAACGTGGCCCCGACAACGCCCGTGGTGGCGGCCAGCATGCCGGCAAAGACCACGGCTCCCCAGCTCACGTCGTCGCCGGCGATCAGCCGGCGCACCACTCCGAACCCTTGAACGACGGCCCACGCCAACATGGCCGACAGGATGCCGTTGGAGAGGGGAGCCAGGTGACCCACCCGGGCCCCACCGAACCCGGCGGCGAGCAGCCCGAACAGGATCACGGCGGTGAAGAGGGCCTTGACGCGCCACCCCGAGTCGTGGCCGATGAGGAGTTGGGCGGCCAGGGCGGCGGGGACTATCACGACGAGTCCGGCTACAGCGCCCGAGATGATGGCATGGAGGTCGACGGGGGCTTGGGGCACGATCTCGATCCTACGGGGGTTTGGCTGGGGTTTGGACAGTGCCGCCTCAGGGCACTAGACCCGAACCCAGACCCCAACGACCCCTTGGAGATCGCCCGAGAGCGCTATGAGTTCCTGGAACAACCTGGCGGCTTGCCGCGGACTCGACATCCAGATCTTCTTCCCGGACCCTGCGATCGACGACGAGGCCGATCCCGCCCGATCGGTCTGTTCCGATTGCGCGGTTCAGGGCGTCTGTCTGGAAGCAGCCATCGACCGTCGGGAGAAGAACGGTGTCTGGGGAGGATGCACCGAACGGGAACGGCGCCGAATCATCCGTCGTCGCCGATCGGCCTGAGCGCCCCTATCGGCGGCAACCGTCCGGCTTCGTCTCAGTAGGCTGCGTGCCCATGACCGACACCGGATCGACCAGCGCTGGTTCCTTCGAGGCCCAAGGGGGCTGGACCGGGGTGTTGTCGACCCTCACCGACGGAGGCGATCTCGGGGTTGAGGGTGCTCAAGCCGTCATGGAGCAGATCCTGGCGGGGGCCGCTACTCCCGCCCAGATCGCCGGCGTGATCGTCGCCCTGCGCATGAAGGGCGAGTCGATCGACGAGATGACCGGCATGGTCCGGGCCATGCAGGCGGCTTCGGTTCCCATCAACCTCAGCGTCGAAGCCATCGATGTGGTGGGCACCGGCGGTTCGCCCACCCTCCGGAAGGCCGCCCTCAATGTGTCCACCATGGCCTCGTTCGTGGTGGCAGGGTCCGGGGTGTCGGTGTGCAAGCACGGCAACCGCAAGGCCAGCTCCACCAGCGGCTCGTTCGACGTGCTCGAGGCGCTGGGGGTCAATATCGAGATCACCCCCGAGCAGGTGTCGCAGTGCGTGGCCGAGGCCGGAGTCGGGTTCTGCTTCGCCCGGGCCTTTCATCCGGCCATGCGTCACGCCGGTCCCGTCCGGGTGGAGTTGGGCGTGCCCACCGTCTTCAACGTGCTCGGCCCGCTCTCGAACCCGGCGCGGGTCACCCGCCAGGTCGTGGGGGTGGCCGATGGTTCCCTGGCCGAGCGCATGATCGGCGTGCTCGCCAACAATGGTTCGGTGCACTCCATGGTCGTCCACGGCACCGACGGTCTCGACGAGCTGTCCACCACCGCCCCCAGCAATGTGTTCGAGTTGCGCGACGGCGAGATCACCCAGTACCAGGTTGATCCTGGCGCGCTGGGGATCCGCCCTGCCTCCGTCGAAGACCTGGTGGGGGGCGATGCTGACCGGAACGCCGAGATCGTCCGCGAGGTTCTGGGTGGAGCACCCGGCGCCCACCGCGACATCGTGCTGCTGAATGCCGCGGCCGGCCTGGTGGTGGGTGGGCGGACCGACGATCTGGCCGCCGGTCTCGAAGTGGCGGCTGCCAGCATCGACGAGGGCAAGGCCGCGGCCGCGCTGGATCAGCTGGTCGCCATCACCAACGCCTGAGCCTGCGGCTCAGCCCGGCCCGAGACCCCGGAGCTCCTCGTCGGCGGCCTCGAGCATGTCGAGACGGTCCGACAGATCATTGAGCGAGCCGGCCTGGGAGCGCTCCCGTTCCTCGACCCGACGGACCAGGTCTTCGATCTCGCTGACCTGCTTTGTGAGCTCACGCCTGTCCTGGCGGCGGCTCGATGCCGGGCGCCGGGAGACGGTGACCAGGTGGGTGTCGACTTCGACCAGCTCGGAGCGGAGCCGACCCACGACCTCGACCAGACTCTCCGAAGCCGCTAGCAGTTCGAGCCGGCGCCCGGCCGCCCGGAGTCGGCGGTGGAGCTGGGCTTCGGGACGAGGTGATGCCAGCCAACTGGAGGGGGCCGCCGACCGGGTGCCGCTGACGACCCGGTTGTGACGGTTCAGAGCCATTTGGGCGCCAACGACAGCCATGATGGCGAGTACGGCCAGCACACCGAGAACGATGATGAGGCCGACGAAGAAGTCACCCATGGCGGTGATTCTACCGGCGCCGCTCGAGTCCGGTCCGGCGAGGGGCGAAGCGGGGAATGGCAGGCAGGGGAGACCAGAGGGCATGGTCGCAGTACTCGATACGGACCAGGCCGGCGTGCTTGTCGAGCCAGGCGGCCACACAGACCAGTTCGTCGACCTCGCCGATGGTGATGGGGCCGGTGGCCGGAGCGGATCCGTCGCCCCTGCCGGTGGGGGGAGCCCAGTCGAGGGCCGGCTGGCTGGTGTCGCCTGAGGTCGGGGGCTGGGTGGCGCCCAGCCGGCCTTCGATCAACTCGGCTCGAGCGCCGCCGGGTAGCTCGAGCAGTAGGCGACCCGAGCGTCGGACTGTGTCGAGCCGGCGCTGGCGGTGGAGGGTGGCAGCCAGGGCCTCGGCCCGCGATCGGACGTCGGCTGCCTCCTCGAAGCGCTGCTGGCCGGCCAGTTGTTCCATCTGCTCTCGAAGCGGCTCGAGCAGGAGACCGGGCTCGTCGGTGCAGCCGCGGATTACGGTTTGCACCAACTCGGCGTACTCGTCGGCACTGACCGCCCCCGAGCACGGGCAGGTCGATACCCCGAGCTGGGCCGCCGTGCACGGCGCCTCGACAGGTGACTTCGGCACCCGCCTCGTGCACCGGCGAAGGGGGACTGCGCTCTCGATGGCCTCGGCGATGGAGCGGGCGGCCCGGGTGCCCGACAGGGGACCGAGGTGGAAACCGTCGCCCTTCACCGACTGCACGACCGAGAGCCGGGGGAACTTGTCGTTCGTGAGACGCAGGTACCGGTACTTGCGGGCCTTGGTGTGCTGGCGGTTGAAGCGGGGGAGGTGCTCTTGGATGAGCCGGATCTCCACCACTGCCGCTTCGAGGGTGCTGGTGCAGACCCGGTGGTCGATGTGGTGGGTCTCACGTAGCAGTTGGCCGATCTTGCGGCGCTCGTCACCCGAGAAGTACGAGCGCACCCGTGATCGGAGGTCGGTGGCCTTGCCGACGTAGAGCACCGTGCCGGCCCGATCGAGGAAGAGGTAGACGCCGGGGGCCCGGGGAAGGTGTTCGGTTAGGCGCAGCTTGGCCGCCTGCGGATGGCCGGCCATGGTGGGTAGGGCCAGCAGATCGTCGAGACCGGACACGCCCAACGAGCCCGCCCGCTCCAGCAGGAAGTGGAGCAGGTCGGTGGTGGCCAGGGCGTCGTCGAGGGCCCGGTGGCTGGGCTGGTGGTCGAGGCGTAGGCGGTCGGCCAGGGTGCCCAGCTTGCAGTTCGGGACCTCGTCGCGGACCAGGCGACGGGCCAGGGCCAGGGTGTCGACCCGACGGTTCCGCATGGGGGCCTGGCCGCAGCGGTCGAGCTCAGCCGCCAGAAACGAGACGTCGTAGCGCACATTGTGCCCGACGATGATCGACTCGCCGACGAACTCGAGCAGGCTGGGTAGGACAACAGACGCGCGCGGTGCCCTCATGACCATCGACTGGGTGATGCCGGTGAGGACCGTGATCTCCGGCGGGATGGCTTTGCCCGGGTCGACCAGGGTCTGGAAGGTGCCCAACACCTCGCCGCCCCTCACCTTGACCGCCCCGATCTCGGTGATGCCTCCATCGGCAGCGGCTCCGCCGGTGGTCTCGAGGTCGATCACGCAGAACGTCACGTCCGAGAGGGGCGTGCCCAGATCGTCGAAGCTGCGCTGGGCGGATACGGAGGGGGACACGGCACCATGATGATCGAACGCCTGTTCGTTAGTCAACGACCGGTTCACCGGGGGCGGTCGCCGGTAGGGTTGGTCCGGTGACGATCCCCGCCCGATACCGCTGCACCGCCTGCGGAAATCTGACCCGGTTCGACGTCATCGCCACCCGCCGTACCCGCGAGTACTACCACTTCACCGTGGGCGGCGAGCTCGAGATCGAGACGGCCGAGATGCTCGATGAGACGGTGGATGACGTCAGCTGTCGCTGGTGTGGCCGTCCGGACGATGTCGTCGAGCTCGATGGAACCACCACGGGCGACCCCGGGCTCATCTGAGTCCTATGACCCACGCCGACGACGAGCTGCTCGAACGGGCGTCGCGGTTCGCCTTCGAGATCGCCCGGGCCGATCACCTCGCCAAGCCCCGGCGGCCCGTCCCTGGCGCCCTGCGGCGCCATGTCGGTTTCGCCCGCATCCCCCCGGCCACCCTGCGGGTGGTCCGTCGCGTTGTTGATGACGACGCCGAGTTCCGGGCGCGGGTGGCCGAAGAAGCCACCGAGTCTGCTGTTGGTCGCGCCGGTCTCCTGTGGCTCACCCGCCCCGATGGCTGGGATATCGAGCTCGACGGCCTACGGGAATTCCTGACCGCCGCCGACAAGGAGACGGCCGACCGGCGACGGATCAACCAGCTCGATACCCAGCTGGCCCAGCTGGGTGATGAGCTGGCCTCGGCCCAGGCCGCTCACGCCCTCACCTCAGCCGAGCTGGTCGAGATGGGCGATGCCCGCGATCACGCCGAAGCCGAGACCGACCGGGTTCGCTCGGAGTTGGCCGAGCTCCGCGACGAACGCAACCACTCCGTCCGTGAGTGGAAACGGATCGAACGCCTCCGCAACGAGGAACGGGCCGAGGTGGCGGCCGCCCGCACCAGGCTCGATGAGCCGGTGGCCGACGCGGTGGGGTCGCAGCGGTCCGAGGCGGCCATGGAGCGGGTTCGTTCGGCTCGTCAGGCCCTGGCCGACGTCGAGGCAGAGATGAACGTCGTGCGGTCCGACCTGGTCGATATTGAACGACGTCTGGCCGCCGCGCTCGATGGTGTGGCCCGAGCTCTCACCGAGCTGGCTGAGCCGGTTCCGGCCCCGGAAGTCGAGTTGTCAGCCCCGGCCCGAAGCGGCCCCCCGGCGCCCCCTGGGTTGGGCCGAGGGCTGCTCGACGACACGGTCGAGGCCGCCGATGCTCTGGCCCGAACGCCTGATCTCACCTTCCTGATCGACGGCTACAACCTGACCCTCGGGGCCATGCCCGACGTGCCGTTGGGTGAAGGGCGCGACCGCCTGGTCGCCGCGCTCGACGATCTTCACGCCCGTACCAGCGCCCGGTCGGTGGTGGTGTTCGACGGCTCCGAGCCGGGCGCGGGATCGGGTCGCTCGCGTTGGGTTCAGGTCCGATTCACCGACCATGCGGTCGAGGCGGACGACTTCCTCATCGACCTGGTAAGCACCTGGTCGGGCACCGGGCCGCTGGTCGTGGTGTCCAGCGACAACCGGGTGCGCGACGGCGTTCGGGTCGGAGCTCGGCCCCTCGCGTCGCGGGCCTTCGCCCAGTATCTGGGTCTGGCCTGAGGCTCCCGGTCAGGAAGTGGCGGCGGGCCGCTCGGGATCGCTGCTCCACTGGGACCACGACCCGGGGTACAGGCGGGGGCGGTCGAGTCCGGCTGCCTCGGCGGCCAGGATGTTGTGGCAGGCCGACACTCCGGAGCCGCAGTAGAAGATTGACGAGCCGTCGATCCCGGCGTCGGTGAACCGGGTCCTCAGCTCCTCAGGCGACCGAAAGCGGCCATCGACCAGGTTCTCGGGGAACGGGAGGTTGATGGCTCCCGGGATGTGGCCCGCTCGGGGATCGACCGGTTCGGTGTCGCCCCGGTAGCGTTCGGGCGCCCGGGAGTCGATGACCCTGGTGCCCGCCCGGGTGGCGTCGGCCACCTCGTCGATGTCGGCAAGGGCTGACGACGGCCACGGCTGGGCCGTGAAGGTGCGGGCGGAGGGGGAGTCGGTGCCCGATACGGGAGCTTCCGGCCAGGCCTGAAGGCCACCGTCGAGGAGATGGGCCCGGCGGCCGAGTATGCGCAGCATCCAGACCAGTCGGCCGGCGACCAGTCCGCCGAGATCGTCGTAGGCCACGACCGTGGTGTCGTCGCCTATCCCGATGGAACCGGCTCCGTAGGCGAACACCTCGGGGGTGGGCATCGGGTGACGGCCGGCTTCGGGCGAGGCGGGTGCCGCAACCCAGGCGTCGAGGTCGATCCAGACCGCGCCCGGGATGTGGGCTTGCTCGAAGGCGGCCCGCCCGTCGCGGCCGTCGAGGTACCACCGGACGTCGGCGATCACCAGGTTGGGGTCGTCGGTGTGGTCAATGAGCCACGCCCCGTCGACGATGGCCGGACCCAGGTCATATGAGGTGCTCACACCCCGACTCTAGATTGGCGAGCTCGTGGGGTGTGGGCGGTCCGACGTGGGTCGGCCAGAGCACTGTCACAGCGTGTCCGTATGGTCTCGGGTATGACATCGAACGTCGTGCCGTTTCCCCGTCGTATCCCGCCTGATGGCCCGGGCGACGGTCTCACCATTGATTGCGATCAGTGCCGCATGCAATACACCGATGCTTGCGGCGACTGTCTGGTCACCTATCTGTGTGGCACCGAATCGGAGCATCAGGTTGTCATCGATGGTGACGAGGCCCGCGCCCTGGAGGTCATGGCCGATGGGGGCATGGTTCCCCATCTACGCCACGAATCCCGAATGGCGAACTGAGGGCGCGCCCGTGGCATCCTGAGGCAGTGACGCCCACTCTCGACGAGCTCCGAGCGGTCGGGTTGGCCAATGGGCTCGATGTAGTGGGTGCGGCGGCCGCCGACCCCTTCTCGGACACCCTGGTCAGCCTGCGCGGTCGGTCCCATGAAGGCCTGGCCGGGTCGATGCAGTTCACCTACCGCAACCCCGACCGTTCAACCGAGCCCAACCGCGTCCTCCCGGCTGCCCGGTCCCTTGTCGTCGGCGCCCGCCACTACCGGCCCGCGCGGTCGCAGGCCGAGTCGGTGTCCCGCCCCCGCGGACGGGTGGCCCGCTACGCCCAGCACGATCACTATGGCGCACTACGCGACGGGCTCGACGCGGTGGCCGGAGTTCTGACCGATGCCGGTTGGGGGGCCAGAGTGGTGTTCGATGACAACGCCATGGTCGATCGGGCCGCCGCCCACCGGGCCGGTCTGGGCTGGTTCGGCAAGAACACCAACTTGTTGCTTCCCGGTCACGGCTCCTGGTTCGTGCTGGGGGCGGTGGTGACCGATGCCGGAGTCGACTCCGACGCCCACGGTCCCGCCGCCGACGGCTGCGGACCGTGCACCCGGTGCCTCGACGGATGTCCCACTGGCGCCATCATCCGACCTGGTGTGGTCGACGCCACCCGATGTCTGGCCTGGTCGGTGCAGGCACCCGGTGTCTTTCCCCGCGACCAGAGGGTGGCCCTGGGTGACCGGCTGTACGGCTGCGACGAGTGCCAGGACGTATGCCCGCCGAACCGCATCGACGACCGGCGCCAGCCCGGGTTCTGCTCAGGGCAGGCCGACGTCGACCTGCTCGAGCTGCTGGCCACCGACGATTCCACCCTGCTCGAGCGCTTCGGTCGCTGGTACATCGGAAACCGCGACCCCCGACACCTCCGGCGAACGGCCCTCGTGGTTCTGGGCAATGTGGCCCGCCCCGACGACCCGAAGGTGGTCGAGGTGCTGGTGACAACCGCCTTCGGGCCCGACGATCTGCTGGCCGCCCATGCCGTGTGGGCGCTGGGTCGGTTGGGTCGCGGCGACCTGTTGGCCGGACTCGAATCTCCCCCGGGCACCCTGACCGCGGTCGAGTTGGCCGTGGCTGCGCCGGTGGTACGCGAGGTGGTGGGGTGAAGCATCTCCTCGTCACCAACGACTACCCGCCCAAGGTCGGGGGCATCCAGAACTACCTGTGGGAGCTCTGGCGCCGGTTGCCGCCCGAGGACGTGTGTGTTCTCACCACTCCGCACGCCGGGGCCGTTGAGTTCGACGCCGCCCAGGACTACCGCGTCGTCCGGTCTCCCGAACCGGTCCTGCTGCCCTACCCATGGTTGGTCCAACGCATCACCGACCTCGCCGACGACTTCGGGGCCGAGTTCATCGTCCTCGATCCGGCCCTGCCCCTGGGGCTGATCGGGCCCCGGCTCGGCCGCCGCTACGGGGTGGTGCTCCACGGGGCCGAGGTCACGGTGCCCGGCCGGTTGCCCCTGAGCAAGCAGATCCTCGCCCACGTCCTGTCGGCCGCCGAGCTCACCATTGCCGCTGGTGGCTATCCCCTGGCCGAAGGGGAGAGGGCGGCGGGTCGGAGCCTCGAGTCGGTGGTCGTGCCTCCAGGGGTGGACACCGAACGCTTCCGCCCCTTGAGCCCCGAGGACCGTCGCGCCGCCCGTCAGCGCCACGGGTTCGACCCTGACGCCCCGCTGGTTGTGGCCGGTAGTCGGTTGGTGCCCCGCAAGGGGGTCGACACCCTGATCGACGCTGTGGCCCACCTGGCTCCTCGCTACCCGGGGTTGTCTCTCGCGGTGTCGGGCTCGGGGCGCGACCGGGGTCGGCTCGAACGGCGGGCCCAGCGGCAGGGGGCCCCGGTCTGCTTCCTGGGCCGGATCCCCGACGACGAGGTGCCTCAGGTGTACGGAATGGGCGACGTGTTCTCGATCCCGTGTCGGGTGCGGTGGGGCGGTCTCGAGCAGGAGGGTTTCGGCATCGTCTTCCTCGAAGCCGCCGCGGCCGGGGTACCCCAGGTGGCCGGGTCTTCCGGTGGCGCTCACGAGGCGGTCGATGATGGTGTCACTGGCTTCGTGGTCGATCCTCCGGATTCGGCCGAGGCGGTGGCGTCCGCCATCGCCAAGATCCTCGACGACCCCGATCGGGCCCAGCGGATGGGTGCCGCGGCCCGAGAGAGGGCGGTGGCCGAATTCGACTACCACGTCCTTGCCTCCCGCCTGGCCGGTGCGTTCGATTCCCTCCAGGACCAACCATGACCACGACCCCGCAGTCCCGTTGGGCGGTCGAGCGCCCCGCCTCGCTCGACTCCATCCGACCTGATGCCGGCGAGGCCATCATCCAGCTGTCTTGGGGTTCGACGTTGGTGTTCGTCGTCAGCTCGCTGGTCGGCCTGCTCGGCCCGGAGTCCTACGCCACGGCTTCGGCCGGTGTGTCGATCGCCATGTTCGTGGCCGGCTGTGTCCTCTTTCTGGTCGCCTACGGCTACGCGGTCTGGCGCAGCCGGCTCGACTCGATGGGGGTGGGAGGCCTGTTCTTCCTGGCCGGTTCGGCCCCCGCGGGTGTCCGACGATCCCTCCTGGGCTCCATGGCCGTCCAGCTGGTGGTGGCATTCGGGGCGGCATCGATCAAGCCGTTCACGGCCGCAGCCTTCGGAATCCTGGCCCCGATACTGGGGCTGGCGCTGTGCGGTTTGTGGGGAGCTCGTTTCGGTTGGTTTGAGTCGCGGTCGGCCGACTGGGATACCGGTGTTCCCGGTGAGTAACCTGATCACCGCGGACAGGAAGGCAGCCGTGCTCGAACACACCTCCCAGCAATCGACAATCGCAGCGCCACCGAACCGGTGCTACGACGTGGTACTCGAATTTGAGCGGTACCCGGAGTGGGCCGACGGAATCGACCGGGCCGAGGTGCTGTCCCGCGACCCCGAGGGCCGGCCCCTCGATGTGGGATTCAGCGCCGGTGGTATGGGCCGTCAGGCCAATTATGTGCTCCGCTATGACCACTCTGCCGCCCCCCAGCGCCTGTCCTGGCATCTGATCGAGGGCGATGTGATGGGCCGTCTCGACGGCTACTACGAGTTCGAACCGGTCCAGGACGATTCCAGCTCGTGTGAGGTCACCTACGACCTCGAGGTGGAACTCCTCGTTGGTCTTCCCGGGTTCGTGCGCCGCCGGGCGGAGGACAAGATTCTGCGGGCCGCGCTGCCCGAGCTCAAGCTCCGGGTCGAGTCACTCATCTCCTGAGCCGAGTCCCTTATGGGCCGTTCGGTCCTACGGCTGCCCAAGACCCTTCAGATCCAGCCTCTTTCGGGCGATAGTTGAACCATGAGGGTGGCCCGGCTCGATCACATCGCGGATGTAGAACTGCTCGAGCTCGACCCATTGGTGACTCTGGTCACCGGGGCTGAACCCGCCCAACGGGCCCAGATCGTCGAAGCCCTCGTCGGGCTCGTTCACGCCGCGCCCGGTGGACAGACCGGCCTCGTCGATGTGCACGGCATCCACCTGCCCATCTCCGAGACCGGGTTGCGTTCGATTGGTCTAGGTACCGGAGAGGTGGTCGACAACGTCATCACCAGCGCCTCGTTCGCCGAGCTCCGCCTGGCGGCCGGTGTTGGTCAGCCCGACGAACTGGTCTCTGAGATCAACCAGCGGATCGGCAGGGCCCGTCAGGCTCTCGACCCCGAGTCCTTCGCCCGCTACGACCGGGCCTTGCGCACCATGGAGGACCTCAAGCTCGCGCTCGAGCTCCACACTGATCTCACTGCCGCCCGCCGGCGTCTGAGTTCTCATTTCGAGTCCGAGCCCACGAGGGTGGCCGAGCTGATCGGTGAGGTCGAGGTTCTTCCCCCGACCGGGCCCGACGCTGCTGCGCTGGCGTTGGCTGAAGAGTGGACAGCCACCACCGCTGAGTTCGTGGCTCTCCAGAAGGCTCTCGACGCCGACGGCCGCACCCCTGAACACGTCGAGGCGCGAATCGCGAGGTGCGGTGAGCTTCGTGATGCCGCGGCTAGGGCCGCCGAGCCCCAACCGGTGCCAGAGACCATCGCCGACGATCTCGACGAACTCCACGAACAGATGGTCGAGCTGGTTGCCAGTCGGGCCCGCAAGCTGAACTGGAACCATGATCGCCAGCTCGACGAGCTTCAGGACCGGATGGAGGATCTGCTCGATGAGGTCGGCCAACCCACCTACGCCGCCTGGTCGATGAACCGCCACCGAACGGTCCGCCCACCGGTCCTGGTGGCCGCCCTCGTGGAGGCCGAAGCCACCCTGGCCGCTGCCGAGCAAGACTGGGAGAACCTCGCCGAGGAGCTCGAAGCAACCGGTCTGTTCTCCCGGATGGCCGAACTCGAGGATCGCGCCGTTGACTTCCTCGGTCCCGACCTCGACCCCGACCGCGATATCGGCTGCCAGCTCGAGGAGGTCGCCGCACCCCCCGAGGGTCCGGAGTTCGCGGCCCTTGGCCACCTCGCCGATCTGGTTGACGCCCCATCCGAGCACGCCGAGGATGCAGACACACTGATCTTGCTGGGTCAGCAGCTGATCGCAGACTGGGAGGAGAGGGCCGAAACCCTTCGCGAGCGGGTCGACACCTACGCCGCGTCAGTTGAAGGTCTGAGTGCCATCGAGTCTGACGACCACGCGAGGCTTTCCGCCGAGCTCGCAGCAGCCCGTATCCGGATGCAAGGCCATCAGGAGGCGGTGGAACAGATCGAGCAACTCCAGAACGAACGGCGCCACCTGCTCGACGGTGTACCTCTGCCCTACACCACCGGCGACCTTGATCCCCGGGCTGTGCAGTGGCACATCCTTCGCACTGTGTCCGCTCTCAAGTCGATGACCACGGTGGGTTCGCTGCCGCTGGTGCTCGATGAGCCCTTTGAGGACTTCGATGAATCAGTCATCCACTCGGTCCTCGACCAGCTCTCCGGCCTCGCCGACGAGTTCCAGATCGTCGTCTTGAGCTCGAACCCCATCGTCGAGCACTGGGCTCGTTCGTTGGGTCCGACCGCGACCGTGATCGAGCTCGGAAGCTCCATCTCCCTCGTGAACTAGATCGTTCGGGGTCGAGCTCGACCCCGAAAGGGTGGCGGGAGGGTCGCGGCCAACCGGCGGGATCCAACCCCGGTGGGGTGCGCTGGAGCGGGAGCCACCACCCGAAGCGTTGCCCCTGAACGTCCCGCCCAGTGAGGCGGGGTCTAGGACCCACGAGCCCAACCCCGGCTGTGGTCGACCGCCCGAAGCCAGTCGGCGTGGAGCTGGTCGACGTCAGGGCCCGGCGCTGGTACGAAGCGCTGATCGAGCGACCAGATGGCATCGAGCTCCTCCACCGAGTCCCACACCCCTTCGGCCAGGCCGGCCAGGTAGGCGGCACCCAGAGCGGTGGTCTCCTGGATCCGAGGGCGGGCCACCGGGACACCGAGCTGATCAGCCTGGAGCTGGAGGAGTAGGTCCATGACCGAGGCCCCGCCATCGGCCCGAAGCTCGGCCAGGGCCTGGCCGGAGGCTGCGGTCATGGCATCGACCACATCGCGGGTCTGGAAGGCCATCGACTCGACGGTGGCGCGGGCCAGTTCGGCGCGCCCGGTGCCGCGGGTCAGGCCCACGATCGTGCCTCGGGCGTAAGGGTCCCACCAAGGGCTGCCCAAGCCGGCGAAGGCCGGCACGAGGTATACGCCACCGGTGTCGTCGACCGAGGCGGCAAGGGGTCCGATCTCCGATGCGTCGTCGATGATGCCGAGTCCGTCGCGGAGCCATTGGATCGCGGCGCCGGTCACGAAGATGGCGCCCTCGAGGGCGTAGTGGGTGACCGGTCCGCCCGGGCGATCCAAGGTCCACCCCACGGTGGTGAGCAGCCCCTCGACGGGCTCGGGGCATGTGGTTCCGGCGTTCATCAACACGAAGGACCCGGTGCCGTAGGTGTTCTTGGCCATGCCGGGGTGGACGCACGCCTGCCCGAACAGGGCCGCCTGCTGATCGCCGGCGATGCCCGAGATGGGGATACCAGCTCCGAGCACACACGAGTCCGCAGTGACCCCGACCCGGCCGCTGGACGGTCCGACCTCGGGCAGACACGAGCGGGGTACCCCCCACAGCTCGAGAAGGTCGTCGCTCCACTCCAGGTTTCGGATGTCGTAGAGCATGGTCCGGCTGGCGTTGGACGGGTCGGTCACATGGACGGTACCGGCGGTGAGCTTCCAGATCAGCCAGCTGTCGACGGTGCCGAAGGCGAGCCGGTCGTCGGCCTCGAGTCCACCGTGGCGGAACAGCCACTCGAGCTTGGACGCCGAGAAGTAGGGGTCGAGGACCAGTCCCGAGGTGTGGCGCACCAGATCCAGGTGGCCGGCCGCGGCCAGCTCATCACACCGCTCAGCTGTTCGGCGGTCCTGCCACACGATGGCGCGGTGGCGGGGCTCGCCGGTCTGGCGGTCCCACACCACGACGGTCTCCCGCTGGTCGGTGATACCGATGGCCGCGATGGGTTCGTCGAGTTCGGCGGTGGCTTCGACCATGGTGGCCTCGAGGGCGGCCCAGATCTCCTCGGCATCGTGCTCGACCCACCCGGGTTGGGGAAAGTGCTGGGTGAACTCCCGGTACGCCGAGTTCCGGGGCAACCCATCTTCACCGATGACATAGGTGCGGACACCGGTCGTGCCAGCATCCAGAGCGATCACAACAGCCATGGCTCAGAACCTACCTTCCCGATACGACCGGACGAACCTGACGGTCGACCGGGTTCGGGGTCAACACTGCTCGAATAGTGACCTCGGACAGCCATCCCCCCAGGAGCTGAAACGCATGCGAGTCGGTGTGCTGACCGGCGGAGGCGATTGCCCAGGCCTCAATGCGGTGATCCGCGCCGTCGTCGGCAAGGGCGAGCGGTACTACGAGGACGATGTCATCGGGTTCCACGACGGGTGGAAGGGCCTGCTCGATCGCAGCTGGGAACGCCTCGATGTGGCTCGCCTACGTGGCACCCTTCCCCGTGGGGGCACGATCCTCGGGACGTCGCGGGTCCAACCGCTCATGTTCGACGACGGCCCCGACCAGGCCTTCGCGACCATGGCGGACCTGGAGATCGATGCCCTGGTGGCGATCGGGGGTGAGGGCACACTCAACGTCACCCGGGAAATGGTGAAGCGGGGGCTTCACGCGGTCGGTGTCCCGAAGACCATTGACAACGACATCGGACACACCGAGCTCACCTTCGGCTTCGACACCGCGGTGGCCATCGCTACCGACGCCATCGACCGGCTACACACCACCGCCGAGTCCCACGACCGGGTGATGGTGGTCGAGACCCGGGTCACCACCCTGGGCCACGTCCAACGGGGCGGTACCCCCACCGCCTTCGATCGGGTCCTGTCCACCCGTTTCGGCATCGCGGCCGTCGACGCCATCCACGACTCCGCCTGGGGCACCATGGTCGCCCTCAGAGCCGGCCAGATCGTCCGCGTCGACCTCAACGACGCCACCAGCGAACTCAAGACGGTGGACCCCGCGATCTGGAGTGTGGCCAAAGAGTTCTTCGCCTGAAGGGGATCAGGGAATGCTCGTCGTGGTCGAACCCGTTGTGGTCGTGACTACGGGTTCGGGGGGCTGGCGATGAGGCTGTAGCTGTTGCGGTTGACGGTCGCGGATGCGGTGCCGTCTTGGTCGGGCACCGGGAGG
>JAAEMS010000197.1 GCA_024225275.1 Actinomycetes bacterium | reverse complement strand
GTACTCGATCTCGCCGACGCTGGCGGCGTGGCGAGTGTCGAGGGTGAAGGAGGCTGCCGCGGTGATCGCATCGATGTCGAAGGCGGCATGGTCGACCAAGACGAGCACACAATCTGCGGCCGCCGCTTCCTCGGCGCTGGCCTCGACTCGGGTCACCTGGTCGTCGTACTTGGTGGCCTCGACGTGGGGATCAGCCACCCGGAGGTCGGCTCCAAGGGCCAGCAGCCGTTCGAGTATCGGGTAGGCGGGGGTTTCGCGGGCGTCGCCGCTGTTGGCCTTGTAGGCCACCCCGAGCACCAGGATACGGGTGCCCTTGACCGCCTTCTCCCTCTCGTTGAGCGCCAGCTGGAGCCGTTCGACCACGTACTCGGGCATCTTCTCGTTGATGTCGTTGGCCAGCACGACGAACCGGAACGTCGAGCCCAACGAGCGCTTCACCCGCCACGAGAGGTAGCTGGGATCAATGGGCAGGCAGTGGCCGCCCACACCGGGGCCGGGCCGGAAGGGCATGAAGCCGAACGGCTTCGACGAGGCCGCGTCGATCGTTTCCCAGATGTCGATGTCGAGGTCACGAGCAAATATGGCCAACTCGTTCACCAGGGCGATGTTGACGTGGCGGAAGGTGTTCTCCAGCAGCTTGGTCAGCTCGGCCACCCCGGTCGAGGCCACGGGGACGGTGGTGTCCACCAGCTGGCTGTAGAAGCCATCCACCGCAGCCAGAGACGCCGGGTTCATCCCCGCCACGACCTTGGGCGTGTTGTCGAAACGCCAGTTGGCGTTCCCGGGGTCAATGCGTTCGGGGGAATAGCCGAGATGGAAATCGTGGCCCGCGACCAGCCCGCTAGCCCGCTCCAGGATGGGAGCTACGAGCTCATCGGTGGTGCCCGGCCAGGTGGTTGACTCGAGGATGACCGTCGCCCCGGGCTCCAGATGCTGGCCCAGTAGTTCGGCGGCCGACTCAACGGCGGAGAGGTCGGGATTGCCTTCGCGGAGCGGGGTCGGGACAGTGATTACGGCGACGTTGAACCCCTTGAGGTCGTCCGGGTCACAAGTAGCCTGATAGCGGCCGGTATCGATCGCACGCCGAAGGTCATCGGAGGTGATGTCGTCGATGAACGAGTCAGCCGTCAAGAGCTTGGCAACCTTGCGGGGGTCGATCTCGTAGCCGACCACATCGTGGCCGGCCTTCACCGCTTGCATCGCGACGGGCAGGCCTACGTAGCCCTGCCCAACCACCACAGTTCGCATGTTCTCTCCGGTCGGTTGCGCCCACCGCTACAAGTCACAAGTGTAGAGCGTGGATGCCGGTCCCGGAAGAGTCGTCCGACCTATGACTACTCGCCGGCATACGACAGAGTGTCGATCGGGGTGGAGTAGTCTCCTCTGCAAGGTGAGCACTGAACAACGGCCGGTTCCCAACGAGTATCAGCCCTATCTGCGGGCTGCGCTCGACCATGCCGTAGGGCTGCCATCGCCCCAGGTGGCCGTCACTGCCCCGGTCGGCGCGGAGCTTCAGCGTTTCGCCCGTCGCGAGCGAATACTTGCCCCCCTCGCCTTCGCAGCCCGCGCCGGAGTGCTGGTTCTCGACGACGAGAGCGGTCAGGAGCTCGAGTCCGCCTATGCAGATGTTGCTCGGATGTCCCTCCGGCTCGAACGCTCCCAACTCGAGACAATCGAGCTTCTCCGAGCCAACGAGATCGAGGCCTACTCCATCAAGGGCCTTGCGGTTGCCCGGTTCGTCTATGTGTCCCCGGAGGCACGGCAGTCCAGCGACATCGACATCCTGGTGGAGTCAGCACAGTTCGCGGCAGCGAACCGCGTCTTGGGTGACTCCGGCTATCGAGCCCTGCAGCCACCTCGCTCGAGCACGGTCGACGAGATCATCAAGGCCAACACGTATCGCGATCGAGCGGGGATCGAGATCGACCTCCATCAGGCCATCGACTGGGGTCGGAACGCGCTCACGAGCCGGCTCGTCGCCAAACCACTCCAGACCGAGCTGGGAGGTGTCGTCGTGCGCTCTCCCCGTCTCGAAGGTTTGTTCCTCCAGGCGTGCGTGGCCTCCGAGGTTGGTACCTCGCGGCTTTCGTCGCTGTTCGACGTGGCGGCGCTGGCCAGAAGCGACGACCTCGACTGGGATCTGACAGTGGAACTGGCCCTCCGGCATCGGCTGGCCACGATCTGCGCCCGGGCGACAGCGCGAGCCGCTCTCGTCTTCGGTCTGGACGCAGAGCTGTCATGTCGCGCTGAGAGCTTCCCCCCGTCGGTTGCCAGTCGTCTGGTGGGTGAGTTGACCATGCGTCCGTCGCCCGGGTGGGGAATTGGCTACGCCATCTCAACCCAGCCCGTTTGGCACTGGCCCCGCCACCTCCGCACCATGGCCATACCCGACCGGGCCTATCGGGAAGCAGTGGGCTCTCCTGGCCCGCTCGGATTCCTACGCCGACTGGCCAGCAGGGGTAGCGACTACGCCCGCAAACGGGCGCGCTAGCCTCGCGAATAGTTCTTCGAGAGGGGACCCGTGGCCGAACAGATTCCGATGGTCGACTATCTGGTGTTGGGCGACTCGCCCCACTTGGTGGCCAATGCCTGTGATGGGTGTGGGGCGATCTACTTCGACCGCCGCAATGGGTGTGCCCACTGCTTCGGCCGGTCGTTCTCGAAGAAGGACTTGGCGGCCACCGGAACGGTGCGCAGTTTCTCGATCGTGCATCGGGCCGCCAAGGGGGTGCCCGCACCCTTCGCTTCGGCGGTTGTCGACCTCGACGGTGGGGGCCAGGTGAAGGGCAATGTGTTGCAGGCCGATGGCTCCGATCCCACTCCGGAGAACACCACGCTCGGCATGAAGGTCCAGCTCACCACCTGGGTGGCCGGGGTTGATGACCGGGGCACCGAAGCCCTGGCCTTCGCCTTCGAGCCCGCTTCGTGACCAGAACCACTCACCTGAAGGGACAGATCGATGTCTGAGGATGTTGTTTGGGTTCTGGGAACCCACATGACCAAGTTCGCCCGCTACAAGGACAAGGATCTGATCGACCTGGCGTCCGAGGCCAGCCTCGGCGCCCTCGACGACGGCGGCGTCAACATGGGCGACATGGACGTGATGGCCGCCGGTTGTCTGTACCAGGCCAACGCGGCGGTGGGTCAGCGGGTCCAGAAGCAGATCGGCCAGACCGGTATCCCCGTTTACAACGTGGCCAACGCTTGTGCTACGGGTGCCACTGCGATTCGTACGGTGATGATGGCCATCAAGGCCGGTGAGGCCGAGATGGGTTTGGCCGTCGGGGTTGAGCAGATGGGCAAGATGGGCATGCTCGGCGGTGCCGCTGCTGCTCGTGGTGAGGAGAAGGTGTTCGAACCCGGTGGCCGTTTCGGTGCGGTCATGGGTGTCGAGGGTCGGTTGGGTACCAACATGATGCCCGGCGTGTTCGCTCAAGCCGGCCAGGAGTACGCGTACGAGAACGACGGCGTCGGGTTCGAGCAGTTCGCCAAGGTGGCCGAGAAGAACCATTTTCATTCGAGCCTGAACCCGTTGGCCCAGTATCAGAAGGCGTTCACTCTCGAGGAGATCATGGGGGGCGAAGTGATCGCCTACCCGAACACCTTGTTGATGTGTTGCCCCACTGGTGATGGTTCGGCTGCGGTGGTGTTGGTTTCCGATGAGAGGTTGAAGTCGATGCCCAAAGAGGTGCAGAAGCGGGCGGTGAAGATCTCGGCCAGTGTGTTGAACTCTGATCCGTGGACCGAGGGTGCCCAGGTGCAGCCCGACGTCAACACTCTCACCCGCAACGCCGTCGATGCTGCCTACGAGCAGGCCGGTGTCGGACCTGAGGATCTTGATCTGGTCGAGCTCCACGACTGTTTCGCCACTGCCGAGCTTCGTCATTACGACAACCTGCGGCTCTGTGAGGAGGGTGGGGCGGGGGAGTGGATCGACCGGCGCGGTCCGTGGCGCGATGGCGAGACCCCGGTGAACGTGTCGGGAGGCCTGCTGTCGAAGGGCCACCCCATCGGGGCTACCGGTGTGGCCAATGTGTATGAGGTGGCCACCCACCTTCGGGGTGAGGCCGGCGACCGTCAGATCGAAGACGCCAAGGTCGCCATGACCCATGTCATCGGCCTCGGCTCCGCCTGCGGCATCCACATCCTGGAAAAGAGCGGGCTCTGACCCCTGGCCGGCCGACCTGTTCGTGGAGGAGAATCCCACTGATACTCGCCGTAGTCCCGTAGCCTTACTGAACAATGGACTCGGAGTTCTCACCTGAGCTGACCTTCCGCGACTATATGCAGATCGCCGACCGCCGCAAGTGGTGGATCATCGGCGTGTTCGCACTGGTCGTGATCGGGACCCTGTTGTTGACCCTGCGCGCCACCCCCCAGTATCGGGCCACCTCGACCGTCCTGGTCAAGGGTTCTGTCGTCCAGGACGTGGTTGCCACCGGGGGAGTGGTGGCCAGCAGGCGCGAGCTCAACAACGCCCTGGTGTTCGCCCGCAGCGACACCGTGCGGACCGATGCGGGTATCCGAGGCCTCGAGGCCGATGGCCTGATCGACGCTTCGGCGGCCGCTGACCCTGACTCCGACATCATCATCTTCACCGCCACCGGAGCCGACGCCGACCAGGTGGCAGGAGCGGCCAATTCCTGGGCCGACTCCTATGTGGCGCTGTCGCGGGAGCGGTCCCTGCAGTCCTACGACGATGCCGTGTCCGTCGTATTGGCCCGGCTCGACGACCTGGCCACCCGGCGGGCCACCAAGCTGGAGGCCCTCACCGAGCTCGACGCCAAACTGGCCAGCCTCGCGCCCGACGCCCCAACCCGACCATCGGTGGAACAGGAGCGGGCCGCCATGGCCTCGCAGCTGGCACCGGTGATCGCCGCCCTCGATGCCGAAGCGGATTCCCTCAGCAGGGCCCAGGCCAATCTCAGCCTCAGCACCGGACTGGTCGATGCCAGCTCCGCCACTGTCACCATGCGGGCCCAGGTGCCCGGCGCTCCGTTCTCTCCCCAAGTGTTCCGCAATCTGGTGCTGGCCGTCGCGGTCGGCCTGATCCTCGGGGTGGCCGCCGCCCTGATGATCAACGCCTTCGACACCAGGGTGACCGATCTCGCGTCCCTCGAAGACGCCACCCATCGACCCGATATCCTCAAGGTCGCCATCCCGCCCCTATCGGGCAAGGGAGAGGCTGCCCTCGAGATCATCCGCGACCCCTCGGGACCCGGGGCCGAGGCCTACCGGACCCTGAGAGCGGGGGTCCAGTTCTCGGCCCTGTCGCGGGAGGTCGGTACGATCCTGGTCACCAGCGCCAACCAGAGCGAAGGCAAGACCACGGTGGCCGCCAACCTGGCCCAGAGCCTGGCCCTGCTCGGTGGCCGGGTGATCCTGGTCGACTTCGACCTGCGCCGGCCGCGACTACACGAGGTTGCGGGCCTGGCGCTGAGCCCGGGAGCCACCGAGGTCATGCTGGGCGATGCCGAGCTGGCCGCGGTGTCGCACCTACCCTTCGGAGGCACCCTCACTGTGGTGCCGTCCGGAAGCCTGCCCCCCAATCCCAGCGAAGTGCTCGCCGCCCCTCCTGCCGAGAAGCTGATCCGAGATCTGTCGGTCGAGGCCGACTATGTGATCATCGACGCCGCCCCCGTGCTTCCCGTGGCCGACGCCACCCTGCTGGCCGGCCTGGTCGACCTCACCGTGCTGGTGGCCCGCTCCCGCGCCACCTCGCGCAGCGATTTGGCCGCCGCCGCTGGTCGTCTCGACCGGGCCGGGGCTGACCTGTGGGCCGTCGTGCTGGTGGGGGACCGCACCAGCGGTGGCCGTTACGGCTACGGGTACTCCTGAGCGGCCTAGCCGGCCAGCGAGTCGTCGGGCTGGGCCCGTGCGTAGAGCTCGGCACCGAGAACGTCACCGTCGAAGGGGCGCCCGCCGCCCAGTTCGTCGCCGATCACCAGGGCGAAGTAGGGGTCCCAGCCCTCCAAGGACTCGGTGGGCAGTTGGGTGGTGAGCGCGAGCCGGCTGTCGACCCACACGTCGAGTTGGCCCGCGGTGATTCTCACCACCGCCGTCTGGGTGCGTCCGGGCCGAATCACATCCGGAACCTCGATCGTCTCGTAGCCGGCGGTATCCAGTCGTAGCCGGATGCTGAGGTCGGGGCCGGATTGGCCGATGTGGAAGTTCGCGTCCTGGCGGGTGGTGCCCTTCGAATAGGTGATGATGCGGGCCGGGCCGCCCTGTTCGGCATCATTGCTGCGGAATACCACCTCGACGGTGAGCTCGTTCGAGTCACGCACCGCACAGCCCAGCCTTCGGAAACGGTGGCTCACGACCGGATCGGTCAGCTCGAACTGGTCTTCGCCCACCGCGAAGACTCCCCTCTCGGAGTCGATCTGAGCCAGCGGATCACCCTTTGCCGCGGCCGTCCCGGTCAGCGCACCTTCGCGGCATATCCACCACACGGTCTCCGAGATGTGGCCGAAGGCTGACGCAGCGGCGAAGACGGTGAGAACCGGGAGAGTCGTGATGGCGACCAGCCGTCGAGCCCGGACCCCGCCCTGGCGCGAGACCAACCGATAGAAGACGATGGCAGCCAGGCCGATCCCCACCAGGTCGGCCGCCACGTCCTCATACGACGCGTCCCGGCCCGACACGAAGAGCTTCTGGATGACCTCGGAACCGAGCGCCATCGCCATGAGGGTGAGAGCGGAAAGGGCCAGAACCAGCCAGCCCCGGCGCACCAGTAGGGCCCACACGGCAACCGCTGTCCAGAAGAACACGAAGGCGTGCAGGACGACGTCGGGCACCCCGAGCGTGACATCGGGGATCCGGGGCAAGGTCAGGAGCACCGCGCCCACCAGCGGCCACAGCACGGCCGCGAAGAGCAGAGCCCACTGGGTCAGGCGGTCAGGCGCCTGGGGTGAAGTTGATTCGGGGCGGGTGTCGCCGCCAGCCATGGCTCGACTCCGGGGGTGAGGGGTGGGCACGGGTCTAGAGGTATTCGATATCGCCGACGGATGTGGGGGTGACGCCTCGCCAAGGGTAGGGGTCAAGCCGCTGGCCGGGAAGGGTTGGGGCCAATACTGGTCACATGGCCCATGTGGACCCACAACCTCCACCCCTCAGCACGCGGGTATTGTGGCCGATTGATCCTCGTCCGCCGTATTCTCGAAGGAGTAGGACGTGAAGGCTGTCATTCTGGCGGGGGGACTCGGCACTCGCCTGAGCGAGGAGACGACGCTCAAGCCCAAGCCCATGGTGGAGATCGGCGGCAAGCCGATCCTCTGGCACATCATGAAGATCTACGCGGCCCACGGCGTCAACGACTTCGTGATCTGCTGTGGCTACAAGGGCTATGTGATCAAGGAGTACTTCGCCAACTACTTCCTTCACACCTCCGACGTCACCTTCGATCTCCGCGACAACGACCTCGAGGTCCACCAGACCACGAGCGAGCCCTGGCGGATAACCCTGGTCGATACCGGCGAGAGCTCCGGGACCGGGGGTCGGCTCAAGCTGGTGGCCGACCATGTCGCCGACGACACCTTCTGTTTCACCTACGGCGACGGTGTCTCCAACACCGACATCGCAGCCACCATCGCCACCCATCGGGCCCAAGGCCGGCTCGCCACGCTGACCGCGGTCCAACCCCCGTCGCGGTACGGGGTCCTCGACCTCCAGGACAACCAGGTCAAGGCGTTCGTCGAGAAGCCGGCCGACGGAGGCTGGATCAACGGAGGCTTCTTCGTCCTCGAACCAGGCGCCATCGACTACATCCCCGATGCCGAAGTGCACTGGGAACAGGGCCCCATGCAGGCCCTGGCCGCTGCCGGCCAACTGACCGCCTACTGCCACGACGGCTTCTGGCAACCCATGGACACACTGCGCGAGCGCTCCCTGCTCGAACAGCTATGGGCCGACGGCAATGCTCCATGGAAGGTGTGGTGACCATGTACGTGCCCAATCGGGAATTCTGGGACGGCAAGCGGGTACTGCTCACCGGCCACACCGGCTTCAAAGGGAGTTGGCTCAGCCTGTGGCTCTCCAGCCTAGGGGCCGAGATAACCGGCATCGCCCTCGACCCTCCCAGCAGTCCCAACCTCCACGAGACCGCCGCGGTGTCTGATGGCCTCACCTCGATCCACGGAGACATCCGCGACCCCGATGTGGTGACGGCCGCCTTCGAACAGGCCGACCCCGAGGTGGTCATCCACCTGGCTGCCCAGGCGCTGGTTCACCCGGCCTACGCCGACCCCTTGCTCACCTTCGGCACCAACGTCATGGGAACCGCGCACGTGCTCGAGGCTGCCCGCGACCGCCCCGACCTGCGCTCGGTGGTCATGATCACCAGCGACAAGTGCTACCGGAACGTCGAGTGGGTGTGGGGCTATCGCGAATCCGACGAGCTGGGTGGCCGCGACCCCTACTCGGCCTCGAAGGGCGCAGCCGAACTTGTCATCCGCTCGTACCGGGCCAGCTGGTTCGCCGACGGGCCCACCGCGGTGGCGTCGACCCGCGCCGGCAATGTCATCGGTGGTGGTGACTGGGCCACCGACCGCCTCATCCCCGACATCATGCGGGCCATCGCGGCCGGTGAACCCGTCAAGATACGCAACCCCCACGCCCTCCGCCCCTGGCAGCACGTCCTCGAACCCCTCTCGGGCTACCTCCAGGTGGCCGAGGAGCTGTGGCACAACCCCGAGCGGGCCGCCGACAGCTGGAACCTCGGTCCCGACATCGAACAGATCAAACCAGTGCAGTGGATCGTCGAACACCTCACGAACGAGTGGGGTGAAGGAGCACGCTGGGAGCTCGACGGCACCGAGTTCCCCCACGAGGACACCTTCCTCAAGCTCGACTGCACCAAGATCAAGTCCACCCTGGGCTGGCGCCCGGCCCTGGATCTGTTCACGACCCTCGATTGGATCGTCGAGTGGTATCGGGCCCACCGTGACGGCCAAGACATGCAGGCCGTGACCCTCGACCAGATCTCCCGGTATGTGGAGCAACGGGAAGCCCTGTGAGCCGCAGTGTTCTATCGCGGCGCTCCTGCCAGGCCTGCGCGACAGACACCCAGCACCGGGTGTTCGCCGATCCCGGGCTGGGGCCGCTGGTGTCAGACTTCGTCGCCCCCGAAGCGGCAAACCAGCCCGAGACCTTCTACCCGCTCACGACCTATGTGTGCGGCGACTGCAAGCTCGTGTACCTCCCCGAGTCGATCTCACCCGAGAAGATCTTCTCCGACTATCCGACCTTTTCTTCGGTGTCAGCCGGCTGGCTTCGTCATTCCGAGGCTCTTGCCGCGCACTGCATCGGGCGCTTCGGCCTCGACGCCAACAGCCTGGTGCTCGAGCCTGGGAGCAATGACGGCTATCTCCTCCAGTACTTCATGGCAGCGGGAATACCGGTTCTCGGAGTAGAGCCGGCGGCCAATGTGGCTCACCGGGCGGCCGAGCTGGGCATCCCGACCGAGGTGGCGTTCTTCGGCCGGGCTCAGGCCGAGAGCCTCGTGGCACGAGGGGTCGTTGCCAATCTGGTCATCGGGAACAATGTTCTGGGTCATGTCCCTGACCTCGATGACTTCCTGGGCGGGGTTGCCCTGGTGCTCGCCGACGACGGGGTCACATCCTTCGAGTTCTGCCATCTCCTCCGGATCATCGAGGGAAACCAGGTGGACCAGATCATCCATGAGCACTTCGGTCATCTGTCGCTGCTCGCTCTCGAGACCATCGCCGCCCGCCATGGCCTCTCGATCTTCGACGTCGCCGAGCTCGACACCCATGGTGGGTCCCTCAGGGTTCATGCCCAGCTCACGGCCACCGGTTCGAGGCCGGTCGAGGCGAGTGTTACCAGAGTGCTCGACGCCGAGCGAGCCCATGGCCTCGATTCCTGGGAAGCCTACGAGGGCTTTCGGGAACGATCGTGGCGGACGAAACACGAGGTGCTGGCCAACCTCATCGAACTGAAACGAGACGGTAGGTCGATCGTCGGGTACGGGGCCGCGGGCAAGGGTGCCATCCTTGCCATCCAGGCAGGCCTGGGGCCCGACTTCCTCGACTATGTCGTCGACTTGAGCCCTCACAAACAAGGGCTACTGATGCCCGGTCTCCGGCTACCCATCCACGCCCCGGACATGGTGCGCGAAACCAAGCCCGACTACCTCTACCTACTGGCCTGGCGGCTCCGCGACGAGATCATGGAACAGATGAGCTTCGTCCGGGATTGGGGTGGCCAGTTCATTGTTCCTCTTCCAGAATTCGAGATCATCCCATGAAGCTCACCCCCGTCGGACTGCCGGGCATGTACCTCGTCGAGGCCACTTGGCGCGGCGACGAGCGCGGTCGCTTCGGGAAGCTCTTCTCGCGGCCAGTCCTGGCCGAACACGGCCTCGACTTCGACCTCGTCGACATCAATATGAGCCAGACACCCATCGACGGCACGATCAGGGGCCTCCACTATCAGATCGCCCCTCACGAGGAGACCAAGATCTTCTCCTGTGCAACCGGAGCGTTCCTCGACGTCTGCGTGGACCTCCGACCTGGCTCGGCCTCCTACGGTGAGTGGTACGGCCATGAGCTGCGCCCCGACCAGAGCGCCCTCTGGATCCCGCCCGGCATTGCCCACGGCTTCCAGACCCTGGTCCCCGACACCACGGCGATCTATGCCAGCTCCGCGGCCTGGGCCCCCGACGCTGAGCGTGGTGTTCGCTGGAACGATCCCGCCCTCGGCATCGACTGGCCCCTCGAGCCGGGTGACACTCTCTCGGCCAAGGACCGGGTGTGGCCCGACATCGAGCTGAACTCTGGCGGGAGTCAACCATGACCCCCCGTGTGCTCGTGACCGGGGCGGCCGGAACGGTGGGCCGTTGCGCCGTGGCCCAGCTCATCGATGCCGGCTGGGACGTTCACGCCACGTGCCGGGCCGAGCCCCCTGACCTGGGCCCGGTCACCTGGCATCACGGAGACCTGCTGGTTCCCGGTGCGGCCGCCCAGGTCGTGCAGGCCGCCCAACCGAGTCATGTTCTCCACCTCGCCTGGCACATGGCCGTCGGCTCCTGGCAGACCGCCGGGGCCGATGAGAACCTTGCCTGGGTGGGAGCCAGTGCCGAATTGGCCCGTACCCTCAATGAGCTCGGTGGTGAGCGGTTCGTGGCTGCCGGCTCGTGCACCGAGTATGACTGGAACAATGAGCGGTTCGACGAGGACTCCCCCCGCCGCCCCGCCAGCTTCTACGGCCGATGCAAGGCGATCACCCATGATCTGCTCACCGCCTACGGCACCGAGGCCGACCTATCCGTGGCCTGGGGTCGCATCTTCTTCCTCCACGGGCCCCACGAGAATCCCCGCCGCCTCGTCCCCGCGGTCATCACCGCGTTGTTGAAGAGCGAAGAGGCACAGACCTCCGACGGTCTACAAGTGCGCGACTACCTCCACGCCGATGATGTGGCGTCCGCCTACTTGTGCCTTCTCGATCGCCCTGAAGCAGTTGGTGCCTTCAACATCGCATCGGGCCATGCCACCACCCTGCGGCACATGATCGAACACATCGGTGCCACCATCGGACGAAGTGACCTCCTCGACATCGGCGCCATCCAGCGGGCCAGCACCGACACCGATCGGGTGGTGGGCGATCACGAACGCCTGGCCGAGCTGGGGTGGGCGCCTGGCCACACCCTCGAATCCGGCCTCGACGCCACCATCGACTGGTGGCGCGACAACCTCGACCCCCAGGAGCCCAGATCGTGAGCGACGTTGTAGTCATCGGGGCCGGGCTGGCCGGCTTGGGCGCAGCCGAGCGCCTGCGGTCCGAGGGCCGCGATCATCTGATCCTCGAGAAAGAGGAGCGCCCGGGCGGTCACACCCGCAGCTACGAGAACTTGGGTTACACCTTCGACGAGGGCCCGCACGTGTCCTTCACGAGCGACGAAGGCTTCCGAGCCCAGCTCGATGACAACGTCGGTGGCCAGTTCGAGACGGTCAAGGCGGTCGTGAACAACCTCTGGAAAGGGCACTGGATCACCCACCCGGCCCAGGTCAACCTCAACGGCCTACCCGAGGATCTGGTCGTTGGCTGCGTTCGCGACTTCGTTCAGGCCTTCCACACAGAGCCCGGCCGCCCCGACAACTACGCCGACTGGCTGCTCGCCAGCTTCGGTGAGACATTCGCCCGCACCTTCCCCATGGAGTACGGGCACCGCTACCACACCACCGAAGCCGCCAATATGAGCACCGACTGGCTCGGCCCCCGCCTCTACCGGCCGGAGATCGAAGAGGTCTTGCGCGGCGCGATTTCCCCCACCCCGGCTGATGTCCACTACATCCAGGAGATCCGCTATCCCTCATTGGGGGGGTTCGAGTCCTTTCTCCGTCCCTGGTACACCACGAACCAGATCGAGTGTGGCCAACGAGTGGCGGGAATCGATCCTGAGGCCGGCACGGTCCGTATGGCCGATGGAACCCGGCACCAGGCAGGCAGCATCATCTCGTCGGTACCGTTGCCCGACCTCATTCCCCTCGTCGACCGGGTACCGGCCGATGTCCAGGAGGCAGCGTCGCTTCTGGCGGCCACCGTCTGCGTCACCGTGAACATCGGTGTCGACCGCGACGACATCTCCGAGGCCCACTGGTCCTACTTCTACGACCGCGACATCAGCTTCGTGCGTACCAGCTACCCCCACCTGCTCTCTCCCGGAACCGTGCCCACCGGATGCGGATCGGTTCAGGCCGAGCACTACTATTCGACGAAGTACCGTCCCCTCGACGTGTCCCCCCAGTCACTCATAGAGCCCACGATCTCCGACCTCACCCGTATCGGGGTGCTGCGCGAAACAGAGAATGTCGTGTTCGCCGAAGCACGGGTGCTGCCCCACGCCAACGTGATCTTCGACCTCGACCGGGTCGAGGTGCTGCCCATCGTTCTCGATCACCTCCGCGAACGCGGCATCGAGACCTGCGGACGATTCGGCGAATGGGGCCCGCACTGGACCGACCAGAGCTTCCTGAGCGGCGAAGCGGCCGCCCAACGGGCTCTCGACCGGTGAGTGGTGGGATCAGTCGACGTGTCCACCCACCCGACCAGTGGCTCGCTAGAGTAGAGATCGCCCGTCCCCGCCCCGCAGTATGACTGGTTGGCTTCTGTTGGTATGACTCCCCCCACGTGTCCGGTCCGCTGTCGCAGCCTGGCGAGCAGAGTCGACGCATGATGTACGAGCAGGCGTCGGGAGCAAATAGTGCTCGGCTCGAGGACTACATACGGGCAATCAAAACCCGTCCTTTCGTTGTCATTCTCGTCCCGTTGCTCCTCATCTCGTTGGGCTTCCTGTATGGCTCGGGCAGAGAGCACACCTATCGCGCCGGGTCGGCCGTCGCTCTGGGCCCCACACCGGTCGGCTCAATCAACGCCAATCTGGCCGCCCCGGTCGAGGAACGCGAGGCGTCTCTCCTGGCATCCAACCAGACCGCCAATGCCGTCATCGATGAACTCGGTCTCGACATGACTCCCGGAGCGCTCTTGCGGGATCTCAACGTCGAGTTCATTCCGTCAAGCGGCGTGCTCGAGGCCCGGTACACCGGGAGTGACCCAGACCTGGTGGCCGCGATTGCAAACGCCTTCACCCAGGCCTATACCGAGCAGCGAGAGCAGAATGCCGTGGACTTCTACAAGGTTGAGATAGATATCGTCGAAGCCCAATTGAAAGGAGTTGAGGAAGAGCTCGAAACGATTGACGAAGCGATGCGGCTCCTTGGTGAAGACCGGGCAAAAGCGCTGGGCCAGGAGCCCAGCCCAAGTCGCGAGGAAGAGATCGGGCTGATCGATCTCGACCTTTCCGCCCTGAGAACGAATCGCACCACCGCAGCCAACGGCCAGATCACGCTCGCCCGTGAGCTGGCGGCCGACACGCGCGCTCTCGAGACCCGCCAGACCACCGCCAAGGTCATCCGGACCACCGACTCGCCGACCAATCCAATTGGTATTCCGGCTTCATACCTTCTAGTCGCTGCTGGCGTTCTCGGACTGGCGGCTGGCGTTGCGGTCGCATTCTTCCTCGAACACCTCGACCGCACGGCCCGGAGTGCCGACCAGATTTCGACGGCCCTCAACACAGCGGTCCTTGGTGAGGTGCCCACCTTCTCCAGGCGGACGAACTCGGGACTAGCGGCGATTGTCATGTTGTCGGAGTCGCCGAAGCAGCAGGTCTTCGCCGCTCAGGAGGCGTACCGTCGCCTTCGCTCGGCCGTCCAGTTCGCGGCGGCGGAATTCCGGTCCGAAACCGGGTTCGCGGTGAGCGTGTCCAGCGCCTTTCCTTCGGAGGGCAAGAGCGTCACATCAGCGAACCTCGGAGTGGCGTTGGCCCAGTCCGGGAAGGTTGTGGTTCTGGTCTCCGCCGACCTGCGTAGACCGACGTTGGAGACCCTGTTCGGTGCCGATCTCCAAGAACAGGGATTGTCGAGCATTCTGACCGGTACCGATTCGAACCTGCCTGTTCTGGAGAGCGGGGTCGAGAACCTCTTCCTGATCCCGGCCGGCCCGATGCCCACGAATCCAAGCGAGTTGCTGGGTACCGGTTCGTTCGAGGCGGTGCTGGATGACGTCCGAACCCGCGCCGATTTCATCATTGTTGACACACCACCAATTCTCAGTACCTCAGACGCTTTGGTTGTGGGCGGGTACGTGGATGGCACGGTTCTCGTGGTCGACTCGCGGCGAACCGAGGTGGCCGATCTCCTACAGGTGCATTCGGAGTTCTCCAGAGCGGGTCTTGTGCTCCTCGGTGCGATCGTCAACCGCGTGCGCCGTCGCCGCCAGTTCTTCCGCAAGAACCGATACGCCTACGCTCATGCATCCAACGCCGACAACACCTAGCACCAAAGGCGGGACGGATCCCGTTCGTCACTCGATGAGAGTCGTGGAACATCCGGGCCTGCTCGAGACGAGCATCGTCTTCGTGGTGCTCTTCATGGCCCAGTTCGGAACCCCCGTCAACTGGACCACCCCATTCGTGCAGCTCGGCCAGAACCAGAGGGGTAACCCACTACTGGTCTACGGGTCTCTCGCACTGGTCGGTGCACTCCTGCCCACCCTCGTGGGCCGCGGTGATGCCGTGGTGTTGGCACTCCATAGGTCCCCGGCTCTCTGGATGCTCATCGGGATGATCTCGCTGTCCTTCGTGTGGTCCGAGCAGCCCACTACGTCGGTTGTGAAGATCGTCAGCTTCGTGGTGCTGTGCTTGTTCGCACTGATCCTGGCCGTGAGATTTGACGTTCGCGATCTCCTTGCGGTCCTCGCCGCGGTGCTTGCCGTAGGCACGGTGATGAATCTGGTATGGGTCATAGGCCTGCCTAGTTGGGGCCAGTCGAGTGTGGGCTGGACCGGCATTGCGGTCGGTAAGAATGATCTCGGCAACGACGCCTCGATATCAATGCTCGTATTCATCGTCGCTTCCCGCGAATTCCTGCGCTGGCGCTTTCTCTTCTATTCCTTGAGCGCTATCGCACTGGCTCTTCTCCTCGGCTCCCAGAGCAAGACGTCGCTGGCTGCGGGTATGTTGACGTTCTGCTGTTTCATCGTCTTTCGCGTGTTCCGGGCCCGGCGGACACTGTTCGGAGCGGTAGTGGTAGCCGTCATTGTTTCGTCGGTGTTGGCGGTGCTCTTCGCCACAGCGAACCTCTTCCTCCTCACGACCTATCTTGACAAGGACATCACTCTGTCGGGCCGGACAGAGCTCTGGGCATGGATCCTGGACGACATCGCCAATCGACCGGTCCTGGGGTACGGATTCGGTGGCTACTGGAACGGATACTTCAGCCCGTCTCACGACGTGATCGTGGTGAACAGTTGGGGCATCAATCACGCCCATAACGCCTTCTTCGAGATCGCACTCAGTGTCGGACTCGTGGGGCTCGGCTTCTTCACGGTTGTCTTGGTCAGATCGTTCGGCAGAGCAATCAGGCACGTCCCCCGGAATCCGACCCCGGCCGGCCTGTTTCCGCTCGTGTATTTGACCTTCGCCCTCATGGTCTCCATTACCGAGTCGGGGGTCTTCAACAACCGATCGGGATGGATCGTGTTCATGTATCTGGCACTGGTCCTGCGGCCCTCGGGGGAAGCGACGAGACGGCCGGGCGGGGCCGAATGGCTGGATCTTCGTCCCTCCCTTGGCCTGGAGTCAGTCGACTCCTAGCTCAAACGGGTTGTTCTTGGGGTCCGCCGACATCGGGCGGATCCAAATTCGTCGTCCGGGGCTGGGTCTTGGTCAACGCCAGCCACAGGGCAAGCAGGATCGCCGCGTCGGTCAAGAGGGTCGAGATCACGGCCCCCATCCAGCCCTCTCTGGGGATGAGTGCCCAGTTGGCTGCGAGGTTCACCGCCGCACCTCCGATGGCTATGATCGCCACCAGGCCCTGGCGATCGGTGGCAGTGAGCGATCGTGATGCAAACAGGTGAAGGCTGATCAGCATCGGCAATGGTGAGAGCCATCGGACAATCGAGGTCACCTCTCCGTACTCATCGCCGAGCACCGCGGCGAGCCAAGGAGCCGTCAGCCATAGTCCGACGGTCGCCGTTGCCCCGTAGGCAAGGGCGACTCGTGAGTACTTCACGGCTAGTCGGAGCATGGATTCAGGTCGAGTTCGGGCGGTGGAGAAGAACGAGGAGGTCGAAGCGTTCAATAGCGCGATCAGGGGTTGCTGAGCGGCATTGATCCCTCGATACGCGATCGCGTAGGCGCCGGCCGCCTCGGGTAGTCCGAAGGCGAGAAGCATCGCCTTGTCGGCATCGTTCTTGAGGCCCGCAGCGCTCCCGTTGAACGCATACACCAGCCCGGCCCTGATCCGCACGAGGGATGGTCGCGCCAGATGGTGGGGGAACGCGTCTACGTAGGCCAAGGCCCTGAGCCCGATCAGCAATGCCCCCAGGTCGGCCAGCGCGTGGAGGAGGGCCCAGTTCGTCACTGTTGCCTGGTCCAGGCCAACCATGATCGCGGCCCCCCCGAGTCGAAGGGACCGACTGGCCAGGTGCGGCAATGCGGACACCGCTCCCCTCCCGATGGATCGGCCAACCTGGCGAGTAGCAATGATCAATCGGCCGAAGAGCAGTTCGCTGAGGGCCAGGGCAATAATGACGCCGCGGGGGGTGGAGCCGAACAGCAGCGTCCCGAGGCCGATCACGACAGGTAGACCCAATGCGTTGCCAAGGAGGAACTGAGACAGTCCGGCCTCGACGGCCTGGCGAATCGAGCGATCAGCGTTGGCCGCCTCGCGAACCAGGAGTTGGCCGTACCCGAGGGCCGTGAACGGAGCCACCAGCATCATCAGCGACAGAGTCCCGGCATACAGGCCGAAGTCCGAGGTGCCGAGCGCGGACGCCACGATCACCGTGGTGACGAGAGTCATCACTATCGAGGCGTAGTTGGCGAATGCCTCCCAACCCAGGCGACGCAGTAGGGCCTTCGACGGCTTCGGCATGCTCCGAATCCGGTTGGCGGCGCGGCGGGCACTCACGACGTTGCTGGACGGTGGTGGGGTGAGGTCATGAGTGGGCCCATCTGTTCCCCGTATGCTGGCCATGTGTGGATGGGGTCTGGACTGGCCCCTCCCAATCGACTTGCAGGAGGACAGTTTGAGTACAGAGGTGATGGCACCTGTAGTCATTGGGGGCGTAGCGGGCTCGGGTACCCGAGCCTACCGAGCCGTAGCGGTAGAGGCGGGGGTCGAGATGTTGGGCGCTCCGTGGCTGGTGAGGGCGCTCAAAGGACGCGACGAGGTCTGGTATCACGACAACCTCTTGCTCAGACGGTTCTACTACTCGTGGGCGATCAAGGGGCTGCGGGACGACGACACCCCGCGCCACGAGGTGCTCGAAGCTCTCGCCCTCAAATCCATGCTGGTAGCAACCGGGCCGTTTCGTCGGCGCGGTCGCTGGGGATGGAAGAATCCGCTCACCCTGCTGTCCCTGCCGATCATCGCGAGGAGCTTCCCGGACGCCTATTTCATTCACGTCGTGAGGGACGGGCGGGATGTGGCTCTCGGCGGGCCCCACACCCTGCTCGAGCGGCTGTTCCTGCTCACCGAGGAACAACAAGAGGATCCTTTCGAAGTCCAGCGCGGTCACTACTGGTCAGTGGCCAATCAGAAGGGGGCAGCCGAGGCCCAAGAGTTGTTTGGAGACCGGTACCTGCTCTCGCGCTGGGAGGACCTCATGTCTGACCCCGAGTCCGAAGTGAGGCGGATCCACGCCCTTCTCGGGGTAGACGACGACCTGGCCAGGGGGCGGGCCGTTGCTCAGATCTCGCCCCAACCGTCACAAGGCCGATGGAGGGAGTTCCCTGCCGAGCAGGTCGCGTCCGTTCAAGAGGCTTGCCAGCCATTGCTGGGCGAGCTCGGGTACAGCCTCACCTGACCTCAGCCCGGGCGGGCCAGGCGCCGGTAGTGCTCAGCCAGTTCGGCCCCCACGCCTACGGCCGAGTAGCGCTCCTCAACCCTCGCCCGGAGGCGGTCACCCAGCTCGCGTGTTGCAGACTCCTCCATCTGGAGTAGCTCCTCGAGCTTCGCGGCCAGGGCTTCGGCGTCACCCGGTGGGACGAGAAGGTCGAAGCCCTCGAGCATCGTCGGGATGTCGCCCACCGGTGTGGAGACCACTGGTCTCGCGCCCCCCATTGCCTCCAGCAGGAACATCGGGAAGGCTTCGGCCAGGGAGGGCAGGACACATAGGTCAGCCTGATCGATGTGGTCACGGACTTCGCTCGGCTCCACTGGCCCCAGGAATTCGACCCCCTCGGTCTCGGGGCATTCGAACCCTTCCGCCAGTGGCCCGATCAGAAGAAGCCGGCTGCGGGGGAGGGCCCGGCGTACTGCGGGCCATCCCTCGAGAAGCACATCCACTCCCTTGCGGGGACCGACCTCACCGGCGAAGAGCACAATTCCTGAATCGGGCGGAGGCCCTGGCCGGTCGACCAGCTCGATCCCGTTGGGGATCGTGACCAGGTCCGTATCCTCCCCCAGCAAGGGTCTGATCAGTTCCTCGGCGGCAGGGCCGAGGGTCCGAACCATGGTGCTGGAGCGCAAGACCGTCCTGATCACTCGGCTCCGGCCCGGGCGTTGCAGGTCTGTCGCCAGGCGGCTCGAGTGGACGGTGGTCACCACCCTGAACCCGAGCCGGGAACCCAGGATTGCGAAGAAGCCTTCGCGGACGGTGGAGCCAGCAGGACCCAAGTGGACGTGCAGGATCGTGTTCGGCTCTCGTCCCCGAAGCTTGAGCAGGGCGGCGATCGCCGGGGCCATCCGGTCGATCGACCACAACCGTCGATTGATGTTCATGGTCGCGATCGAAGTCTGCTCGATGTCGGGAGGGCTCGATGCCTGGAGCTGGGCGATCACCGATGCCATTCCCCCACCGCCCGCCTCTCGCGGTTTCGGCCCGAGGTGACAGACCCGGATGGGGGAGGGTTCGGTGGTTCCTGTTGGCATGGTTCTCCTGCTACCTTTCGACACCGTGTCCAAGAGCGCCCCTGTCAGGATTGCCCTCTACAGCGACGCGTACGACGATTACACGACGAGTCTCGCGAATGCCATTGCCCGGCAGGATCGCACACTGCTGACATTGGTACAGCCCCTCGATGACAAGCGGACGCCACCCAGCGAGATTCACCCTGGGGTGGAGCTGGTTCGAATTCCCAAGCCCCGCATCAGGGATCCTCGCGGTCTGATCGCGTCGTGGCGCATCGTGGATCGACTCCTGGCGATGGAGTCTGATGTCGTACATGTTCAGCAGAGTGGAGATCCGGTCATCAACCTGGCCCTGGCGTCCCGGCGCTCTTCCTGTCCGGTCTTGATGACGGTCCACGATGTCGTACGCCATCCAGGAGATCGGACCTATCGGGCCGGCGCCATCCCCAGTCAGAAGCTCTTCGCCCGACGGGTCGACCGGTTTCTCGTCCACGGGGAGGTGCTGGGGCGGGCTTTGGAAGACAACTGGGGAGTCCCCAGGGCCCGTTCGGTCGTGGTGCCTCATGGCGAACTCGGCTCGCTGTACCGAGAGGCCGGGGCCCCTACCCAGGTCGCTCGGGAACCGGGCCGCCTCCTGTTCTTCGGCCGGCGGTGGGCCTACAAGGGGCTTGACGTGCTGGTAGACGCGCTGGTGCGGCTCGTCCCCGACCCGGGCAAACCAGTGACGCTGGTGATTGCCGGCAAGGGAGAGCCGATTGAGCTGCCCACGGAGGCCACGCCGCCATGGTTGTCGTTCGAGATCTTCGACCGGTACCTCGATCGAGAAGAGGTGGTCAGACAGTTCGATCTGGCGACGGCGGTCATCTTGCCGTACCGCGAGGCATCCCAGAGTGGGGTCGCCGCGCTCGCGTTGGGTCTGGGGACGCCTCTGGTTGCCACTACTGTCGGCGGCCTGGCCGACTTGCTCGACGAATCGATCGCGACTCTGGTTGCTCCGGGCGATCCGGTCTCTTTGGCCGAGGCCCTGAGCACACTGCTGGCCGGGCCGGGCCCAGTCCTGAACAAGGCCGAGGCGGGCTTGTTGCTTGCGGGCGGGGCGCTGTCCTGGGATGCCGTGGCCGAGCAACATCTGTCTGTCTATCGGGACGTGATCGGCCCCGGACTGGGCTGACCCTCTATCCCATGAGCTCCTCGATGGATTCGACCGTGTAGCTACCGTCCCCATCAGCAACGAGGCCGGCGTAGCGGATCCAGACGGTACGCGTGGGCACCGCCAGATCCCAATCATTGCCACCGTACCAATGGTAGAAGCCGAGCTTCGCGTAGTCCGTGACTCCCGGTTGGTTGTAGCCAAGCGGTCCGGCGTAGTCGACGATGAGCTGCCCGTTCCGCCAGATGCGCACGAATGGATCCTGAGCGGGATCGTGGGAAATCCGGGACTGGATGACGTAGTCGGTCCATGTTTCACCTTCGTAGCTGTTGTCCACGAAGAGGGAATGTGTCGTTGAGGTCTCGTTCTTCGGCTCTGTAGACGCGTTGTGGCGACCAACGATCTCCAGCCTGCCGCCCTGGACATACCAGGCAAGGAACGGGGTCTTGGAGCGGGTGTGATCCCCGTCGTGCCACTGGGCGATGATCTGCTTGTCACTCGAACCAGAGAGTTCGGTGTGTCGGATGGAGAAGCTCTGCCAGATCACTTCATCGTGCACGAGTCGAGCTGGTTCCTGGCCTATCGACAACTCGCAGCGTTGGCCGGATGCGTACTTAGGGTCCGTGTGGTGGGTCCGTAGTACCAGGACGTCGGACCCGGACCCATCGGGATCCGGAGCCAGGCCGAATCGGAGATCAGAACCGGCAATGTCAGAGCCGACCATTCCGTCGCCGGCTGCGTTCGATGAGACCTGGGTGCCCACGCATTGGATACCACCCCAATTGGTGTCGAAGATGGCAGGCCCGGCTGGGAGGTGAAGAAGGAGATCGGCTGGGTTGACCGCCGCGCCCGGAGTGGTCGGTGAGACCGGAACGGCCGATGAAGGCGGCGAGACTGCCGGGGACGGTCCACCTTCTGAGTCTTGCGGGGGGAGGGTGGGGGTACTTCCGTCGTTGTTGTCTTCGTCTGGCGCCGGGGCCTTCTCCGGGCTCGAAGGAGGAGGGGTGGGGCTGGGCACTGGTTGGACGATCGGGGATGACGGGGCCACTGGTGAGGTGTCGGGTCCTTCATCGTTCGTGGAGCTTCGAGTAGCCGTGGTCGCGGGCAGCGGGCCCCCGAGACCTTCCCCAACTGGTAGGGCTGCCACCGGAGCACCAAGACCATTGAGGCCCGGTTCTGGTCGACCTGCAACGAAGGCCAGCATCTCCGGAGGCTCATCCTGGTAGCTGGCATCGGCTGAGATGTGCTGCCCGCCATGGGAGGGCACGGCCATGCTCACCAACAGGGCCCCGACGAGGGTGACACCGCCAAGAACAGGCCGGTGAACCAAGAGTTGGCGCAGCGCTTTGGTTGGGTGGTGGGAGTCGTCCATCGAGGAATCACGAAGCCCGGTGCGGGGACGGCTGTTTCGCACGGCGTCGTATCTGTTGTTCGACCAGTGAACGGCACCACTTGAGGGGCATGATCCGGGGGCGCGGTGTGCACGCAGACCCCAGGGAGGAATGGGCTCAGGTCGAGGCCAGGAGGCGTCGATACAGCCCCAACAATTCAGGAACGCTGTGTTCCCACGACAGTTCCTCGTGCAGGCGGTCCTCGCCTACTTGCCCCATGGCGACCCTCAATTCAGGGTCCTCGAGCAGGCGCTGGGTCACGGATGCGAGATCGTCTATGTCGTCCGGACGAGCGTAGAGCGCGGCGCCCTGGGCAGAGAATCGTGTCTCGATGAGATCGAACGCGGCCACCGGGAGACCGAAGAACATGTACTCCATGACCTTGTTCATAGTGGAGTGCCGGGACCAGTCGGTGTTTGGGTCGGGCACGACGCCGACATCGGCAGAGGAGAGCATGCGGCTCAATTGGTCGTCGTCGGACACCCGGCCCGCGAACGTACAGTGGCCGGCAACACCCAGGCGGTCCGCAAGCTCTTGCGTCGACTGAAGCGCGGGGCCGTCGCCGATGACCAATGTGTGGACATCGACGCCCCGTTCGCGCAGGACGGCGGCAACCTGGATGAGGGTCTCGACCCCGTCCTGTTCGCCGATTTCCCCGAGGAAGACCATCAGGTGCTCGCTGCCCCGCCGTAACGTCAGGTCGGGCTCGTGTTTCTGGAACCGGGCCACTGATGGCCCGGACCTCACGATGGTGGCGATTTCTGGGGGTGTTCCGGTGCGAGCGGTCACGATCTCTCGGTACGACTCGTTGGTGGTGATGACGGCGTTGGCACTTCGGTAGGTGCGACGTTCGAGGAACAGGAGCGCTCGATAGACCAGGTCGGGACCGCGCTTGAACTTCGCCCGATACATCTCGGGGGAGAGGTCGTGATGATCGAACACGAACCTGGTGCCAGTGGCGCGGGCCAGAAGGCCCAACGGCCAGTAGATCTCCGGCGGATTGCACACATGCAGGACGGCGATCGGCCCTTTCGCCCGCAGCACCAGGTAGCGGAAACTCACAGATGTGAAGCCGACCAGGAACTCTACGGCGAGCCCCAGCGGCGATCGCCCTTCCTTGACGGCGAATCGATGGATCTGAATGCCCTCGAGTCTCTCGCGCTTGTCCGGGAACGACTGAGTGGCAGGGCAGATGATCGTGACATCGTGGCCGGCTTCGGAAAGGGTCGTTGCCTCGAGCCACACTCGTCGATCGTAGGGAACAGGCAGATTGTGAACAACGACAATGATCCTTGATTGACCGCTCACTCGGTTGTCCCCTGCTGTGAACTCATACCAGCCTCTCGGGGCGACACCGTATCCGACCCGCGCCGCTGAGCCGCGGTTCGCGGGGACTACCATGGTGTCCCTGATGTCTCGTCGAGCCCTTCTCATCTACGGTGTCACGCCCCGGTCCGGCACCAACTACCTTCATGACCTCCTCGCCCTTCATCCCGATGCCGAGCCATCAGACTTCGTGTACGAAGCCGGGCTCAACCTCTTCGCCGATGAGCTTGAGCGCTACGCCAGATCGCTGACCGGGTTCTGGAACCGGTGGGTGGAACAGGACATCCCAACCCAAGCTGTTCTCCAGGCCCTGGGTCAGGGTTTGCTGGATCTGATCGGTCAGGATCTCGACCCGGAACGGCTGATGCTCACCAAGACGCCCTACCCGCGGAACATCGGGTTGGCGCCCCAGCTGTTTCCCGATGCTCACCTCTTGATCATCGTCCGATCCCCGACAGCAGTCGTCGCTTCATCGGTTCGCACCTGGGGGAGCGATGTTGCCGCCGCGGCGAGTCGCTGGGCTACCGGGGCTCGCGAGATCCTGCGCTTCTGCGACCAACACGCGGACACCAAGGTCATCAAGTACGAGGACTTGGTCGAGGATCCAGCAGCCGTGGTTCGAACGGGGCTCGCTGAGGTGGGGCTCCCTGCCAACTCGTTCCCGTTCGACGGCGTCAGCGCGCTGCCCGTGCGGGGGTCGAGCGCTATTGCTTCGGACAGTCCCGTTACCTGGCATCCCGTGGACCGACCCGCTGGCTTCGATCCCGCCGATCGAGGGACAGAGCTCAGCGAGAGGAATCGAGATACCGTCGCTGCCGTTGTCGGCGGGTTGCCGAGCGAGTTCGGCTACGAGGCCCTACCCAGGCCGGCCCTGGCTCGCCGCCTCACGGCCCGAGGCAGGGTCACGGCGTACTCGGCAGCTGATCGTCTCTCTCTCACACCATCGAAGCTGTGACGGCCAAGGTCACACGCCCCCTCGTCTGGCTGGCTGTCGCCGCCGTCCTGGCCGCCAGCTGCTCCCAAGGTGGATCCGCCGGTCGCCAAGACGAGCAAGACCAGCAGGACGAGCTGACGGCCAATCCGGCGGGAGTGAACGACACCCTGTACACACCACCGGTGTTCGACGCGACCACGACCTCGGTTCCCGTCAGCACTACGGCCCCCCGGCCCCCGAAAGAGATCCAGGCAGAGGATCTGGTGGTTCAAGTGGACGGGAGGGCCCCCCTGGCCGAGCTGCCCGGCCAGGTCCAATGTGATGGGGACCAGTTCCCGGCCTCGTCGCGACCCGAGGGGTTCGTTGGATCGGGCCTGGCCGATGAGAGTTCTCTCCGGTTCGGGATCGAGCCCGACCCAGTTGGGTCCGGGCCGGACTCGCTCGTGTTTCGAACCGATCACAATGATGCTCCCTACGCGGGAGGCCAGAGGTGCGAGCTCGCCTTCCTGGAGGCAGAGTTCCGGCTCCCGAAGGACGAGGTCTTCTGGCAGACCATGTCCCTGCTCGTGAGCGATCTGGACGGATCTACAGATGACCAGATCATTGCCCAATGGCATGATGGCACAACCAGTGGGCCCGATCTCGCGCCATTGCTCGCGTTCTACCTGTCCGGGCGCGACCTCCACATACTCGGACGGTGGGACGACGGGCCGGAGATCTCGAACGAGAGTGCCGCTGTTGTGTCTCTCCACCGGGAGCCACAATTCCTCTCAGGCCAGTGGCATGAGTTCATCATCAAGGCTCACCTCTCGACGGATCCGGACGAGGGCATCCTTCGGGTCTGGTCCGATGGGCGCCTGATCGTCGACTACTCCGGCCCGATCGGATATGAGCAGCCCGAGTCACTCGACTACGCCAAGTTGGGCTTCTACCACTGGTATGGGGAGAACACATGGGACGACACAGTTCCCGTTCGCACGGTCATGGTGCGAGAGATGTCTCTGATCAATGACCTGCACAAGCGCTACATCTTCGGCGATCTCGACTCCTATTTGCAGGCCCGGCTCGGGGAACCGAACTAGGAGCGAGGTTCTGACGCTTCCTCGGCCAACGCCGCGATTCGCTCGTCGAGCGGTGGAAGATGATCGATTCCCGCCGCTCCCAGAATGGTGGACCAGCGGTAGGCCCAATCGTGGCGCTCCAAGGCTTCGCGTCGTGCCATCCGGGACAGCTCTGCCCAGCGGTCTCGGTCGGCCAGAAGAGCTACGAGCGGCCCGACATCGTCGGTGGAGGATGGCATCTGGACCAGGCGCCCAGGATCGACCTGGGCCAGCTCGAGGTTTCTCGGATCGGGCGAGTCGCCCACTATGACGGTGCCCGCGCCTGCGGCCTCGAAGTGTCGGCCCGGGACATCGCGGCCCGCTCGCAGTTGATCGAGCTGATCGAACTTCGCCGAATTGGCGATCATCACCCGAGAGCGACGGACCAACTCGGCATACGACACCCGATGGCCTATCACATCGCTGGTTGTGGGGGCGGCGGTGGAGTCGTAGAGGTAGAACCACCCTCGGTCCCTCGCTGCCCCTTTCAGGCTCGCGTGGGTGGTTTCGTCCCGGCGACCTGGGTTGTAGACGTCGATCCTTCGGTCATCGGGTAGGTGTGGAGCGAACCTGCCGCAGTCGACCCCGGGCCACAGCAGGTGTGTTTCAGGCAGGCCGTTGTCTCGAAGCGCGTTTGTACCTTCGCTCCCTGAGCAGAACACCAGATCCAACTCAGCCAATAGGTCGGTGAGACCGAAAGAGTCCTCGACGGAGGGTCGCCATGCCTCGGTGAGCATCACGGCTGAGATGCGCCCAGCCTTGGTCCAGTCTCCGAGTTGGTCCAACAGGAAAAGGTCAGAGATCCGGGTCAGGACCGCCAGAACGAGGTCGTACTGGCCGCTGAGCTCCAGGGTTTGGGCGAGCCTCAGGTGCTGCTTGGTCGGAGCGCCCGCTTTGCGGGCCACTTGCTCCCCCCGCCGAGTCAGGCGCAGGCGCCGGTCGTCGCGACCGCGCCCCAGATCGATACGATCGGCGCGGTCGAGACGGCAGACCATGTCTTCGAACTCGTACCAGCCGCTGAAACCGACGACCGGCTCGATACCTCTGGAAGAGATGATGGCGACGCGTGCCGGCTCCGAGCCCGCATGCTCCGCGACCGCTCCCGTAGGTGTTCCTTTCCCCAATTTGAGTCTCCTGGGTGTTGTTGGATGATAGGTGAAACCGCCAACTGAAGACCTAGAGTACCGCTCCTATGTTCCGCTCCTCACCACGGCACGATTCTCAACCGTCGCGCAACGCTGGTGGGTTCGGCGCCGATGTCGGCTGATCCCGCCAAGCCCCCCAGCCGTCCAGGGCCAGTTTCGGTGTGGGTCGCGGGAGCGAGGCCACGAACCCTTCCGGCGGCGGCTATCGCGGTGGTGGTCGGCACTGCGGCCGTCGGGGTGGACAATTGGTGGCGGGCACTCGGAGCCTTGGTGGTGGCAGTCGCGCTTCAGATCGGGGCCAATTACGCCAACGACTACGCAGATGGGGTCAGGGGGACCGACGGGAGCGCACGAGTGGGCCCGGTGCGGCTCGTGGGATCCGGAATCCGATCAGCGGCGGATGTCCGACGGGCTTCGATCATCACTTTCGCGATTGCTGGTCTTGTCGGACTCTGGCTGGCTGTGTCCGTCGATCTGCGTCTCCTGGGCCTGGGCGCCGCAGCACTCTGGGCGGCCTGGTTCTACACAGGGGGTGCTCGGCCCTACGGGTACCGCGGTCTTGGGGAGCTATCGGTCTTCATATTCTTCGGGTTGGTGGCCACGCTCGGCGCTGCCTATCTCCAAGCGAAGTCGGTCAATTCCGCGGCGGTGGGTGGAGCAATCTGTGTTGGCTGCCTAGCCACGGCCTTATTGGTGGTCAACAACCTTCGCGACATTCCGGGAGATCGGCTGGCCGGGAAGCGGACCCTTGCGGTGAGGCTGGGCGATCCGGAGACCAGGAAGTTCTTCGTCGGACTCGTGGGGTGTGCCTTTCTGAGCATGTTCGTCCTGGGGATCTGGGAGCCTGCGTTCTTCCTGGTCGGGTTGGCGCTCCCCATGGCCCTGTCGCCGCTTCGAAGAGTCTGGCGGGGTGATGAGGGCCAGGCTCTGGTCCCCGTGCTAGGTGAGATCGGCCGGCTCCAGGTTGTGGTTGGGGTCTTCTTCGTGGTCGCGTCCCTGTTGTCATGAAGTCACCCGGGCTCACTCGTCGAAATGTCCTGATCTGGATCGCAGCCGGACTCGTTGTGTACAGCGCGGCTGCAGCCCTGACGCTTCGTCAAGCCGCTGCCCTCGCTCAGGACTCCCGGCGCACCCTCGAGCACACCGCCGGTTCCCCGGCTCTCGATCTACTCGACGACCCGGATCTGGCTGAGCGGACCCGGGATGCCTCGCACGATCTGGAGAAGAGCCACGGGCTGCTTGATTCGCTGATACTGCGCCCGATCCGCATTGTTCCTGTGGCCGGCCGCCAGCTCTCCTCGGCCCGGGCGCTCTCGGGGTCAGCGGCTGACCTGGCGCTGGCAGCCTCTCTCGGGTTCGCCGAACTGAACCGGATCCGCAGCGCCGAGGGCGTCGATGGACCAGAGCGGGTCGAGCAGCTCGAACAGATTCGGGTGGTTCTCCAAGACCTCCAAGGGACGGTCGACGACCTGGACGCGGGCCCGGGGAATGGCCTGGTCCAGAGCCTGTCCGATGCGCGAGCGCAGTTCTTGGTCGAACAGGCTGAGCTGTCCACCGAGCTCCACCGAGCCCATGTGATCACGACCGGCATGATCGACTTCTTGAAAGGGCCGAACACCTATCTCGTGTTCGGAGCGAACAATGCTGAAATGCGAGCCGGGTCCGGGGCGTACCTCTCGTTCGCAACCCTCGAAATCGAGAGCGGCAACCTGAGCCTGAGCGGATTCGAAGCAAGCCGTGAGAGCTTCCCTGTGCCGGGTGTGGAGATACCCGACAAGGACGCAGCCGCCAGGTGGTCCTTCGTGCCCATCAACGAGGACTGGCGTCGGGTGAACTACTCCCCGAGGTTCGACGAGGTGTCAGGGCCTTTGGCCAAGGCCCTTCACGAGGCAACATACGGGACCTCGATCGATGGGGTCATGGCGGTCGACCCGATCATGTTGCAAGCCATCCTGGAGGTGGTAGGTGAGCTCGAGATCGGCGGCTCACGAATTGGTCCCGATGATGTGCTGGCAGAGCTCTTCGTGGATCAGTACCGCGGGGTGGATTCTGATGAGGAGAATACTCTGCGCACAGGGAAGCTCGAACAGGTCGCCAGTCGTGTCGTGGCCGCATTGGAAGAGTCGAACTGGGACCCAGTCGATCTCATCGAAGCCCTCGAGCCGGCGGCGGCCGGGCGTCACCTTCTCGCGTGGTCGCCCCGACCGAAGCAGGGCGCCATGTGGGATGAGCTCGAGCTGACCGGCCACTACTCGCCAACAACGCTGTCTGTGAATCTCATGAGCTCCAACGGCTCGAAGCTCGATCCTTTCCTGGACCTTGACGTCGCGATGGAGGCCGAGATCCTTGGCGACTCCGCCCGGCGGGTGACACTCGAGGTGCAAATCGAGAACCAGACTCCGGAGTTCCCCTCGGATCTTCGGTACCTGCTCGGGCCATACAAGGGGCTCGATCGGCCCCCCGGCTCGTACTCCGGCCGGGTCGTTTTCAACTTGCCGGGGATCTCCTCCAACCAGGGAGTCGTCGACCGGGTGGTCGAGGTCCACGGGCCGGACGGCAACTCCGTTGCGGTGTCCACGGTTGTCTATCTCGAGCGTGGAGAGTCGGTGACGATCCTCGCCGAATTCGATCTGCCCCTGTCCGTCCAGGAGATCGTGGTCGAGTCGTCTGCCCGCGTCCCGGCTGTGCAATGGCAATCTGGAGATCTCACGTGGACTGACGCCAGGAGACGCACGGTCGTCTTCGGTTCTGCCATGGCCGGGTTGCTCGGTCTGGTCGACTAGAGCTCGTGGGCACGATGGTTCATTGATCTCCTGTTCCCTTGTGCTGGTTTCGCCGATCACGTATGGTTCGGATTGAGTCGAACCGGCCCTTGAGGGCCAGAGGACGGTGGAGAGATGAAGACCAAGATGTTCGCTGTGTCGGTCCTGGGTGTGACCGCACTATCCATGCAGTTTGCCGGTGTAGCCGGTGCACAAAGTTGCGTGTACCCCGATGTCTGCACGAAGACTGTCACCCAGCCCGACGACGACGACGCCAAAGTGGCCGGTCAGGTTGTCACCGGGACCCAGGCCGACGGCTTGGGCGTCGCCCAGGGCGCTCTGGCGCTGACCGGCGGCGACGCCGTTGGCCTCAGCGTTGTCGGGGCTGGCCTGCTGGGCGCTGGTGGTCTGATCGTGCTCGGCACCCGGCGCAAGGCCGAAGCCGACACCTGATCTTCACCCCGCCCCCACCCGGGGGCGGGCGACTGATCACGAACGAGACCGCCTTCGGGCGGTGTCGTTCGCGTCTGGGCTCAAACCTGCTGGTTGAACTCGAGCAGGTTGCCCGACGGGTCCTTGGCGAAGCTCTGGCGGCAGATACCACCCAGCTCCAAAGGAGCCGACACCTTCACCCCGTGGCCCTCGAGCTCGGCGACAACGGCGTCGAGATCGGCGACCTCGTAGGCGAAGTGCTGGCCCGGCGCCGGCTCTGCCTCGCGACAGAGCAGGTGCAGCTCGCGGCCGTCAGGCAGGTTCAACCACGCCCCATCGACGGGGATGTCGGCGTCGGGGCGGCTCTCCATCAGGTTCATGCCCAGAACCTCGGTATAGAACCGGACGTTCTCGTCGAGATCACCGATGTTGATCGAGACGTGATGAACACCCCTGAGTTCCATGGCCCGATACTACTCGCGGCCGCAGGCCCGGGCCGGGGCTCAGGGAGGGGGCAGCTCGCGGTCACGGGTGGCGACGAACAGTTGGGCTATTCCGCCGGAGAACAGGCGTCGTTGGGCATCGGCGAATCCGTGGCTGCGGAGTGACCGTAGGAGGTCGTCGGGTTCGGGTAGGTAGGCAACCGATTTGGGCAGGTACCGGTAGGCGGCGGGATCGCTGAGCTTTCCGCCGATCCAGGGCACCACCTTGTCGAAATAGATCCCGTGGCCCCACCGCATGATCCGGTTGGGTGGTTCCGCCACGTCCAGGAAGGCGACTCGGCCTCCCGGTCGGACCACGCGGGCGACCTCGTCGAAGAAGCCGTTGAGCTCCACGAGGTTGCGCAGTGCAAACCCACAGGTGGCCCCGTCGACGGCTCGGTCGGCCACCGGAAGAGCCAGGGCATCCGCGTGCATCAGAGGTGCGTCGGTCCGGGCCGCCTCGAGCATCCCGAACGACAGATCCGATCCCATGGGCTGGAGCTCTCCGGCCGCCAGCTCCACGCAGAAATCGCCCGTTCCGCACGCGAGGTCGAGAACCCGGCTGGCGGGCGGCAGGTCGAGGGCCTTGACGGTCTTGCGGCGCCAGCCGACGTCCATGCGGAACGTCATGATCCGGTTCACCAGGTCGTAGCGGGGGGCGATGGTGTCGAACATCTGGCGGACGGCGGCCCGCTTGTCCTCTCCCTCAGGGAGGTTGTCGGCGTCAATGTCTGTCGCCCGTTCACCGGTGTTCATGGGAGTGAGCCTATGGCGTGCCCTATCGACATACGGTCGCGATGAAGATGTCACTGACTCGACACACGCCTCAGTCGATGGTGGTCTCGTTGTGGGCTAGTGTCGCTGGTGGTTCCGGAGGGCGTCCGGGGCCAGGACCAACAATGAGCGGCGGCGTGGACGAACTTGCAGAACAACTGACCAAGGAAGCTCTACCCAGGGGCTTGGCCGGACAGGACCTCTCCAACCCTGACACGGTCCTCGACCTTCGAGATCCCGAGCCACTGGTCTCGACTCGACCCAGACTTGTCTCGGTCCCGGACAGCTTCTACATCCGATGGCTCAAGCGGGCGCTCGACTTCGTCGCCGCCTCGACCCTACTCATCGTGCTGAGCCCCATCCTGCTCGGGGTTGCCATCGCGGTTCGTATGGCGTTGGGACCCGGCGTCATCTTTCGCCAAGACCGCGTGGGCTTTCGGGGGCGCCCGTTCCGGATCCTCAAGTTCCGTACCATGCGTCACCCGTGGGAGATCAGCTCTGGCCCCTCGGCGTCAGTCCTGTTCAAGCAAGCGGCTGACAGTCCCCGCCAGACCCGCCTCGGTCGGTTCCTGCGGGTCACCAGCCTCGACGAGCTACCCCAGCTGTGGAATGTCGTGAAAGGTGAGATGAGCCTGATTGGTCCGCGTCCGATGGCCAGCGAGATCGCCGACCACGAGGATCTCTGGCATCACCCGCGACACCTCGTCCGTCCCGGACTATCCGGGCTGTGGCAGGTTTCAGAGCTTCGCAACCGTCCCCTCCAAGACGGCGTGGATCTCGACATCGAGTACGTCCGCACCATGGGCCTGTTGGTCGACAGCCGGATCGCCGTTCGAACCCTTGTGGTCGTGGCCACAGGAAGAGGGGCCTAGTGGTGGAACACCGAGCGACGCGGCGGCGCAGGAGACTATATTGCTGCTTGGCCATCAAGAATGCGGGCACACAGTGAGCAACGGCAGCGAGGCGATGCGATCAGTCGATTCGGCGATGGAGACGTTGCGGGACGATGGCGATGTCTTGGATCTGCGTGGCCCTGAGCCCCAGATCGCACTGCGGCGAGTGCCGCTGGTACCGATCGCGGACGGTACCTACCTCCGGATCTGGAAACGAGTGCTCGATATCTTCGGAGCTCTCGTCCTATTGATGGCCCTGGTCCCACTCTTGCTGGCCGTGGCGGTCGCCGTCCGCTTCAGCATGGGCCCTGGTGTGGTCTTCCGCCAGGAGCGGGTAGGGCGAAAGGGTCGGGTCTTCAAGATCGCGAAGTTCCGCACCATGCGCCACCCTTGGGAGATCGAGGGCCTCGCCTACGAGGCCGGTCCCGAGAAGACCGGCGCCGACCCCCGCCACACCCGGGTGGGGCGGTTACTGCGTCGAACCAGCCTCGACGAGCTGCCCCAGTTCTGGAACGTCCTCAAGGGTGAGATGTCACTGGTCGGACCCCGACCCGAGATGGTGCATATCGCCAGCCGCGAGGACATCTGGTACCACCCCCGCCATGCCGTGCGGCCGGGCATCACCGGGCCGTGGCAGGTGTCCCCCGACCGCTCCAAGCACCTCCACGAGAACCTCACCCACGACATCGACTATGTGAGCACGGTGAGCCTGCGCGGTGATCTTCGTCTCTTGTTCCAGACCGTCGGCGTGGTCTTCCTCAAGCCCACGGGGCGCTGAGCGGGCGCTCGCGATCCGGGCCGAATTGCCTAGCGCCGAACATGGATCGCCGGCAGTCGATGAGGTATTGTGACTGTGTGGTGATGCAACAGGCCATTACCGGGCGGACAGGGGATGTCGAGTGCTGACAGGCGGATATCAGACAACGGGCATTGCTGAGACGGAGGCGCCGGCCGGGGCCGCTACTCCCCATCTGTCCCTTGTCTCCAATCCCTCGTTCTACGAGCGGAGCGGCAAGCGGGTTCTCGACTTCGCGGCGGGCACCCTCCTGCTTGTCGCCAGCCTTCCCCTCGCCGGTGTGGTGGCGCTCATCTTGCGGGCCGTTCTGGGCCCTGGCGTACTCTATCGCCAGGAGCGGGTGGGCCGCCACGGCCAGGTCTTCACCATGCTCAAGTTCCGCACCATGGACCAGGATCGTCGCCAGACGGCCGCGTCGTTTGCCGGCGACGATCGTCGCCGGACCCACAAGACGGTCAACGACCCCCGTCACACTGGTCTAGGCCGGTTCCTGCGCCGGTCCAGTCTCGACGAATTGCCTCAGCTCTGGAACGTGCTTCGGGGCGACATGAGCCTGGTCGGACCCCGTCCCGAGCTCACCTCGGTCGTCGAGCGCTACGATTTGTGGGACCATCCACGCCATCAAGTGCGGCCTGGAATCACGGGTGTATGGCAGATCTCACCATCGCGCTACGACTTGCTCCACGAAACGATCGACATCGATCTCGAGTACCTGCCCAACATCACCTTGCGCAACGACCTGGGTCTGATGATCCGTACGTTCTCTTCGGTGCTCAGCAGAGCCGGCAGTTGATCCCAACCCTCCCCCAAGTCCCCCCGGTGTGAGAACCTTTGGTATGGAGTCCCCGCCACGCATCCTCTTCGTCTGTACAGCTAACATCTGCCGGTCTCCCACCGCGGAGCTACTACTGCTCGAGTGGGTGGGGCGCCGTCATGTCGAAGCCCAGGTGCTCTCGGCCGGGCTCCTGCCTCCGGGGCGCGAACCTCCCGAGAAGCTGAGCAAGATCCTGCTGAGCCGGGGCCTCGATCTTGCCGCCCACCGCAGCCGTCAACTGAGTGAATCGGTGATCGCCAACTCTGACATCGTGTTCACCATGGAACGCAGTCACGCCCGAGAGGCGGCCGTGCTGTGCCCCGACGCCATCGAGAGGATCATGCCCCTCAAGGTGGCGGCCCGCGTCCACGTGGCCCCCGGAGCCGGGATCGATCATGTCATCAAGGAGGTCGAGGCCCGCCGAACGCCGGCCGACCTCCTGGGCATGTCGACCGGTGACGACGTCGCCGACCCCTTCGGCCGCTCCAAACGGCACTACCGCCAGGCGATTGAGGAGATCGATCGCCTCGTGAGCCAGGTGGCCCAGACCATCTGGGGTTGACGCTCGGCCCTACCGGGGCCGGCGCAGGAAATCGAGGACCGCGGGGAGGTTGTCTTCCGCCCCCTGGGGAGCAGTACGGGTGGGGCGATCGTCGAAGGTCCGGGCCACAGCCCCCGGCTCGGTTGACCGGGGTGGTGTCGGGTGCTGGTCGAGCCCCGGGATGTGGTGTTTGACCGGTTGCCGGCTCACGGGAGGCACCGAGCTCCCGCTCGCCTGGACCGTCGGGGGAGTGGAGATGTCATGGGTCGCGCCTGGCTCCGGTTCTGAACTGGTGGGATCACATCGGGCCCGGTGGTTGATCTCGGCCTGGACGGTCCGCTCGTGGCCTGTGATCCACCAACCTCGCTCGATGTGGCTGACCACGAAGAAGGTGATGGCCGCGAAGGTCAGGCCGATCGACACCACCACCGCCCAGTCGTTGGAGCGAGCCTGTTCGGCGATCGAGATCACGTCGTCGATGGCGAGACCTTCGAGGCTGGTGAGGGCCGCGATGTCGTTCTCGGCCTCTGCCCGCCGCTCGTCGCTGACCGCTTGATCGAACCGCTGATTCGCCTCGGCGAGCTCGTCGGCCCTCGCCGAACCAAAGCCGGCCTGCACTAGGGCCAGCAGGGTGTCTCGTCCCTGCCGCAAGGAGGGGGCGATCAGTTCGACCTGAATCTCGTCGAGCTCGGTTCGTTCAACGGTGACATCGATCTTCGACGAGTCGACTCCCACAGACTGGGCCGCGTCGGCCTGGGAGGAGGGTCCGCTGATGGCGGTTTGCACCCCATCCACAAAGACCCCGACCCGTTGGGCAGGAACTGACTCGGGAGCGTTGAGGTACGCCGTCTGGGTCCACCGCTCGGGCAGGAGAAGCCGCGTGGACACCGCCGTGAGTACGAACGCGAGCACAGCAATGAAGACGACTACCCACCGGCGCCTGGGTTGGAGGCGGCCAGTCGGTTCGAAGCGGAGCGCACCGTAGCCATGTTCTGCCATCTAACAGACAAGATCGGCCGAAGGCAGCTCCAATTCAGTCATGAAGAGGTCGATTGTGTCCTGGACACAACGGCTGACCACCAGCGCGGTGTGGCCCTCGCCGTCGCGAGTGAGCAGGTGGGCGGTGGGGTAGCGCTCGGCGATCGCCACTGCGTCCTCGTAGGGCGTGGCCGGGTCGCCGGTGGTTCCTACCACCAGGATCGGTGCGGTGGTCGGGCCCAAGGGCTTGGCGTCGGGCTGAGGGGATTCTGGCCAGAACACGCACGGGAGGAGCTCGTTGGCGACCACTGAACCGATCCTGGGGGCCAAGATGGCCATCTCGTCGGCGAACTCGGCCCACGCAACCTCGTCGATGGGGCGGGGGAGGTCCACACACTCGACGGCCAGGTAGGAAGCGAAATCGAAGGTGAGGTAGCTCGACACCACCTCGCGCAACACGATGCCGCTTCCCCGGGTGTAGCCCACACTCAATGCCTCGTGGAAGACCGGCCATCGGGACCGGAGGTACACAGAGGTGAGTGCGGCCTGGGCCAGCTCGGACGGCCCCACCGGCCCATCGTCGGTGACCAGGGGCAGGGTTTCGACGTCCGCGGCCAGGGTGTCGTACGCGTCCGGGCCGCACACCTCTTGGTCAGGGCAGGCATCGAGCATGCGTTGGATCGCCGCCTCGAAGGCCACCGCCTGGCCGCTCAGCCACGTGACCAGGTCGTCCTGGGGGTCGATCATGCCGTCGAGTGTCAACGCCCGGGTCCGGTCGGGGAACAGCTCGGCGTAGCGCAGGCCGATGAGTGTGCCGTAGGACAGGCCCAGATAGTTGAGCTGGTCGTCACCGACCGCCTGACGCAGGAGGTCCAGATCCCGGACCACGTCGTCGGTGGACAGGTGAGCCAGCCGATCCCCCTCCTCCTCGGCGCATTCGGCGGCGATCCCCGCGGCGGCTTCGTCCAGAGCGAGCTGTTCAGCTTCGTCGTCGGGTCCCTGGTCGAGGGCGAGAAACGTGAGGAACTCTGTAGCACAAGCCACCGGATCGCTGGAGCCGACCCCCCGGGGGTCCCAGCCGATCAGGTCGAACCGGCGGGACGATTCGGGGGGAAGGCGGAAGCCGCCCGAAACCCGGACGGTGGCGCCGGCCCCCGGACCCCCGAAGTTCACGAACAGGGAACCGATGCGGTTGGTCGGATCGGTGGCGGTCACCCTCACCAGGCTCAGTTCGACGGTGGCGCCCGTCGGGTCATCGTGGTCGAGCGGCACGTCGAAGGTCCCACACTCGACGTTGCCGCACGGCTTCCATTCGATGGCGGGGGGTTGGGGTTCTGTTGTCGTGGTGACCAGGGCCGTCGAGGTCGTTGTGGGAGGGAGCGTGGTGGTCGTGGTGGTCGTGGTGCTGGTTGTGGTGGGGAAGCTGAGGTCGGTCGAGCCTTCGTCGCTGCCGACGTCATCGCCGTTGGTGCAAGCCACGGCCAGAAGAGCCGTCACCCACAGGATCGCCAGGATTCGCCGCCCGGCCCGCCGATGCCCGATCAAGAGAACCAGATGCGTTGGTGGTCGCGGCTGCGGGGGTGGGCCAGCAGAGCGAACGAGACGGCTGGGGGGATGAGCAACCCGACGAGATCGGCGCTGAACAACTCACCCGGGCCGTCCACGATGAGCGCCCACAGGAAGGGCACGAGGGCAAGGGCGCTGACGGTGACTGCGAGGTTGTAGCCCCGCTTCTGGTCGTTGGCGATGGCGTAGGCGGCCAACGCCAAGCCGATGGAGGCGACGATGCCGACGAACCTTCCGAACTCCCGGGAGTAGATGCTGCCGAAGATGAGCCCGAACAGGGCGGCCAGGTAGAGGAACATGACCGCGATCTGGAGGGTCTGGGGGTGACTGTGGTTTGTCCACCTACGAGTCTCCATCACCTCCAGTCTGGCAGGAGCGGGGAGCGATTCGAACCCGGAAGCCGGTGGAGGTACCTAAAGACTCCGAATTGCCACGGGCCGGGGCTGCTGACTGGCCCGGAGCTGGCCGCAGGCCGCGTCGATATCGGTGCCTCGGTTGGCTCGAATGGTTGCGTTGGCTCCCAGCCGCCCGAGCTCAGCAGCGAAGGAGTCGATACGGGCCGGGGGCGACCCCACCGGGGACCAACCTGGGGTCGGGTTGAGTGGTATGAGGTTGATGTGGGCTCGGGCGCGGGCAGCCAGGTCGGCCAGCTCGCGGGCATCAGATGGCCGGTCGTTGACCCCGTTGATCATCGCCCACTCGAACGAGACCCGCCGCCCCTTGATCTCGCGGTGCTGCTGGATGGCGAAGATGAGTTCGTCGATGGGCCACCGCTTGTTGATGGGCACCAGCTCGTTGCGCAACTTGTCGTTGGCGGCATGGAGTGAAACGGCGAGGTTGACCGGCAGGGGCTTGTCGATGAGCTGCTGGATGCCCGGCACGAGACCCACCGTCGAGATGGTCAGGTGGCGGGCGCCGATGCCGGCGTCGCCGTGGAGGCGCTCGATGGCGGTCCACACCCGATCGAGGTTGGCCAGGGGCTCACCCATCCCCATGAAGACCACATTGATGCTCCGCGACGAAGGGTTGCCGCCCCTGTGCTCGGCCGCCCGCACCCGGGCCCTGAGGACCTGCTCGACGATCTCGCCGACGGTCAGGTGCCGTTCGAAGCCGGCCTGACCGGTGGCGCAGAAGCCGCAGGCCATGGCGCAACCGGCCTGACTGCTGATGCATACCGTGGATCGCTTCGGGTAGTGCATCAGGACGGTCTCGATGCGGGCCCCGTCGTCCAATTGCCAGAGCCACTTCACGGTGCGCCCCCCGTCGCTCACCGATTCGGTCACGAGGTGGAGGGCGGGTGGCAGGAGCTCGGCCAGATCGGACCTGAGGGACTTGGGCAGGTTGGTGAGGTCCTGGGGGTCCGCGCCCCGCAGATAGAGGCCTTCCCACACCTGATCGACGCGGTAGCGAGGCTCGCCGTCGAGGAGTTCGGCGAGCAGGTCGCGGTCTGCGTCGTACCGGCTGGTCATACCTTTCAGGCTAGGGGTGATGAAGCGGGGCGGGTTAGCGTGGGGCCATGACCGTCCCTGAGGGCACCCTTCCTGATGACGATCACCATCGCGACGTCAGTGGGGGCGCGGCCCGGGCCGCCGTCTTCGGTGTCAGCGACGGTCTGGTGTCGAACGTCGGGCTGATTCTGGGTGTGGCTGGTGCCAACACCTCGAGCAGTGTCGTCCGCCTGGCAGGCCTGGCGGGACTGCTGGCGGGTGGGATCTCGATGGCTGCCGGTGAGTACAACTCGATGAGGGTCCAGGCCGAGCTGTTCGAGCGCGAGATTGGGCTCGAGCGTCAGGAGTTGGCCCGGAATCCCCTCATCGAGATGGCCGAGTTGGCAGCTCGCTACGAATCCCGCGGGATCGACAGAGATCTGGCTGGCCAGATCGCCGAGCAGATCATGGCCGACCCCCAGGTCGCCCTCGAAGTTCACGTCAGGGAAGAGATGGGGATCGATCCCGACGGACTGGGTTCTCCCCTCGCCGCCGCTCTCTCGTCACTGGTGGCTTTCGGGATAGGGGCTTCGATCCCTCTGGCGCCATGGTTCCTCGCGTCGGGTGATGCGGCCATCCTGGCATCGCTGATCCTGGCCGTGGTCGCGGCGATAGTCGTCGGTGAGGCCACCTTCCGGTTCACCGAGACCCAGAGGTGGATGACCATCGGCCGTCAGGTGGCGTTCACCGTCATCCCCGCCGCCCTCACCTACGCGATCGGCTCCCTGGTGGGTGTCACCGTCTGACCCCCGAGGTCGATCAGGGGGCGATGTCGAGCTTGGGCGGTGGCCCAGCAGTGGTCCAGCTCTTGTGGGTCTCGTGGATGTGCATGCCGATGCCGTGGTATGTGGCCACCGCGGCATCATTGGTGGCCTCGACGTAGAGCATCCCCACATCGAGTCCCTGGTCGGCCAGCCAGTCGAAGCCGGCCAACGTCATGGGTCTACCCAACCCCTGACCGTGGAAGTCGGGGTCGACGGCGATCACGTAGATCTCGCCCATGGCCGGATCAGCCTCGGAAGCCGGGTGGACCTTGGTCCAGCAGAATCCGGCCAGTCGCCCGTCGCGCTCGTGGAGCAGGAAGCCTTCGGCATCGAACCAGTCTTCGGCCATCTGACCGTGCAGCCGCCCGATGTCCCAGCCCCCCTGGTCGGGGTGCCATGCGAACGCTCGGTTGTTCACTGCCAGCCAGGAGTCCTCGTCGGCTGAACCCGGCACGAACGTCCGGACGGCCAGGGAGCTTCGGTCGAGGGGGAGGGGGCACCGCATCTGGTGGAGGGCACGGTCGGGGTGCAGGCCGAGGCGCAAGGCGAGCTCGTCGTCGGCCGCGGACGCCGGATGGGCCCACCGGTCGACCCGACGGTCGGTGAGCTCACCGAGAACGGCCCGGGCCACCGCTTCAGCGCCGGTGATGGGCCGATCGCCGACCATGGTCAGCTCGAGGAGGGTGGTGCCCCTGTCGTCGACACCGGTCCAGGCCAGAGCAGTTGGCTCCTGGGGGTCGTCGACGGCTGCGATCACCTCGGGTGAGAGCAGGGCAGGTGCCGCGTCGGGACCCGCCAGCCCTGTGAACCGGGTGCGCCACTCGTCGGGCAGTCCGTACCGGACTGTGGCCAGGGGAGGAGATGCAGTCACGATCGGCACAGTACCGTTCTGGCGATGGCACGACCCAGGACCCCCAAAGGCCGCGCTCGGCGCACCCACGAACGGCTCATCGAGGAGTACCCCGAGGCCAAGTGTGAGCTCGACCACCACAATCCGTTCGAGCTGCTCACAGCCACGATCCTGTCGGCCCAGGCCACCGACGTCGGGGTCAACAAGGTCACGCCGGCCCTGTTCGCCCGCTACCCGACGCCCCAGGCCCTGGCTGAGGCCGACATCGCCGAAGTCGAGGTGGTCATCGGCTCGTTGGGTCTGTTCCGGTCCAAGGCCAAGAACATCGTCGGTATGGCTCAGCTCCTGCTCGAGGACTACGACGGCGAAGTCCCCCACACAATGAAGGAGCTGGTGCGGCTGCCCGGCGTGGGCCGCAAGACCGCCAATGTCGTGCGCAGCGTGGCCCTGGGCGAGCCCGGCCTGCCGGTCGATACCCATGTGACCCGACTGTCCCACCTGCTCGAGCTGACCGAGGAAACCGATGCGGTCAAGATCGAGACGGCGCTCAACCCGATGATCCCCGCCGCCCAGCGCGGTGAGTTCTCGCTGAGGCTGATTCTTCACGGCCGACGGGTTTGTGGGGCCCGAAAGCCGAGGTGTTGGGAATGCGTCCTGAATGACTTCTGTCCGTCATCCACAGCCTGAGAATCGCAAGTGAGGGCAGTCCATCGGATTTTGTGATCATGAACTTTCCGCGAAATGATGCGGGTTTCGCGGTCCGCGCGAGCGTGACCACTGTCTGAATTCAGGACGATCCTCGAAATTCGGAAGGATTTTGGGTATTCTCTCCTAGCCAGGTTCCCGCCACCTGGTAAGCAGCGACACACGGGATCCGCCGCCCGGTGTCGCACCGCCGGCGGCCCTACGGGGCCGCCGGCGTCGTTTTTGGCCTGACCCTCTGGTGTGCCTTCTGGCGGAGGGGCTCCTAGGGCATGCGGCGGACGAGGCGTGACAGGCGGCGGCCGGCGGCTCGCATCGAGCGTTCGATCTCGAAGAGCTCGGAGGCGATGTCCTCGTCGGCGGTGCCGACATGGCGTTCGGCAGACTCGGTGATGCGACTGGTGAGGTCCTCGAGGGCGGTCGAGACCGATGAGAGTTGGGCTCGATCCGAGCTCATTGCCACCGGTTCGCCTTCGGGCGGGCCCTGGGGGCCCTACCGTGCGGCTCACATGATTCACAGAGCGGCGGCTCACGGAATGGACTGGCAATGATGTGGGGCACGGCCGGTACCGTACAGCCCGTGTTGAACCGACTCGACCTGCGGGGGGTGACCGATCCCGGCCCCCTTCTACCTCGACCCGAAATCGACGGTGATGACCCGGTCGCCGCGGTGCGCGACATCATCGACCAGGTCCGGACCCGCGGCGACCAAGCGGTGAGGGAATTGACGGCCCGGTTCGACGGCGTGGAGCTCGACGACCTCAGAGTCGATCCCACCGAGGTCAAGGGCGCCCTGGATCGTGTCCCGGGCCCGCTGGTCGACGCTCTCGGGGCGGCCGCGGCCAACATCGATGCGTACCACCGCACCCAGCTCCACCCTGATGTCACCCACGAGAAAGAGGGCGTACGGGTCCGCAGCCTCACCCGGCCCTTCGAGCGGGTCGGCTTGTACGTCCCCGGAGGGCGGGCCGAGTACCCATCCACGGTCCTCATGACCGCGATCCCGGCTCGGGTGGCCGGCGTCGCCGAGATCGCCCTTTGCGTACCACCCAACCGCGAAACCGGCCGCATCGGCGATGCCGTGCTGGCGGGGGCGGCAGTGGCCGGCGTCGACGAGGTGTACGCCATCGGCGGCGCCCAGGCGGTGGCCGCCATGGCCTATGGCACCGAGTCGATCCGGGCCGTCGACGGCATCGC
>JAAEMS010000196.1 GCA_024225275.1 Actinomycetes bacterium | reverse complement strand
TGGAGTAGCAGGCGCGGAGCAGGATGCGAAGGCGCGGGTTTCGCGGCGTCAGGCACTGATCGGTGCCGGTGCCGCGTTCAGCGCGCCAACGATCACGTCGTTGGCTTCCGCCCCAGCCTACGCCAACTGCAACAGCGCCGATTTCGTGCTCGACAACTTCACCACAGACCAGGGACCCTTCGCAGTCTACCATGACGGATCGTTCCCGTTCGGGTTAAGGCAAGGCGGGGCAGGTGACCCCGGCCATTTCACCGTGATCGAAAACGGCGTCCTCACCATGAGCAACACTGCCTTTAGTGATCCAATGGTACTCGAGTACCGCCCGGTGGCCTTAGATGGCGGGACTATCTATACCACGATACCTGCTGAGTGCACCCAACTCGTCATACAGGGTGTCTCCAAGTACGAAGGAACAGGATCCTATGTGACTATCCAAGACGGCCATCTGGGCCCCGTGTACCAAGTTTTCGGGGCGCTTGTGGGCACCGAAATGGTGTTCGATCTCGGCGCTGTCCCGAAGATCACGGACCCCCGTCTCTACTTCATAATTCCTTTCCTTCCCGCCGATGGGGCACCCGATCCGTTCCAGTTTGTTGCCGAAGGGCCGATCATTTTGCGATAGTGATGAGGGGTTGCCTGCTCACAGCCGGTTGCAGTT
>JAAEMS010000195.1 GCA_024225275.1 Actinomycetes bacterium | reverse complement strand
ACCAATGTCGAATGCAGAAACCTATGATGCTATGCTTGCTGGCAAGGTCGATGCCGGGGTATTGCCTACGGGTGAAATGTTAAACGCTAAAAAAAGAGGTGCAAGGATCTTAATAACAGCCAGAGGGCTAATGCGACCTAAATTAGTTGTTGCGGTTGGTGAATCTTTTGCCAAAAATCACCCAGAATGGATTAAAAGATATATCAAAGTTCAAGATGAGGCAATGAAATTTATTAAAAACCATAAACGTGAAGCCTTACAGTTAGGTGCTGAAGACCGTGGTATTTCCTATGAAGACGCTGAATGGTTGTATAACAACACCAAATTAATAAATACCTTAAGTAAAGATGACATAATCAGCTTAAAACAGGATATTGACTTCTTGTATCAACAAAAACTTATCCCCAGAAAAGTAAAAATCCTGTCAAAAGATGATGCAATAGAGATAGTGTTTAAAAACTTTGTAAGAGACCATATTAGCCTCTGTGCAGTTAGCCTCAAGTAGTTTTAAACAGAAAAAGTTGCTTTTGACACCTAAAATAGGTGTGTCACGTTCTTGTAGCCCGGCAAACGTCTACCGGGCTCTTTTTTTTACATTTATCGCCCTGAGAAGCTATTTTGCAGCATGAAAGGTCTT
>JAAEMS010000194.1 GCA_024225275.1 Actinomycetes bacterium | reverse complement strand
GACCCCTGGTTCGTCGACGAGACCTACCACAACGTCGCCGGGGCGGGGCGCCACGTGTCCCGCGCCGTACACCAGCCCGGCCGCGCCATCGACGCCTACGGCCCGAAGCGCCCCGACACCGCCGCCGCCACACACTTCTTCGAAACCGCGTTGACCGGCCACGGGCGACCCTGTCGAGGTCACCACCGATCTGGCCGCACCCCTGCTACGTGTGATCGATGAACTGATCCCCGAAGCAGCCCACGACACCGAGCAGTACGCGAACAACAGGATCGAGTGGGACCACGGCCGCCTCGAGGCCAGGCTGAAACCAAAGCGCGGTCTGCGAACTGATCGGACCGCGTCGGTAGTGATCCGCGGCCACGCGTTCGTCCAGAACCTTCGACGCGGTCACTACGAACTCGGCACCGAAGCCGACCGCAAGCATCTACGCCTGGCGGCCGCTTTCGATGAGCTCGCCGACGTGATCTGACCGAACCCCGACACCAAACCGGCAGTCCGCGCCCACCGATCGATCAACGCAACAGTGCCGTGTGGCGAGGGTGTCCAGGTCCGGGTTCATGCCAAGGTCCTTCGGGATCAGGGCCTGTGCAAGCCCCCTGATCTTGGACACCCTCGCGCTCAACGTGGTGGATCATCGAGCGGACCGCGCGAGCCCCTTGGAACTACTCATCTAGGTTCGGAGGGCTGCGATTGGTTCCATTGTGAGTGCTTTGTGGGCTGGTGGGATTCCGGCGAGGAGTCCGATGAGGAACCCTGCGGGTGGGGCGAGGAGCACGATTTGGGGTGATAGGACCGGCGACCATTGTTGGGCGAGGGAGAGT
>JAAEMS010000193.1 GCA_024225275.1 Actinomycetes bacterium | reverse complement strand
GCTCCGGTCGGGCAACCGGCCGAAGCATCGGGCTGTGGCGCAGCTTGGTTAGCGCGTCGGTCTGGGGGACCGAAGGTCGGAGGTTCAAATCCTCTCAGCCCGACCACGCAAGACCCGCACTCCGGTGCGGGTCTTCTGCGTCTTCCGGATCTTGAGCCTGCCGAGAACCCGTCGGCGGTGTCGGGGTCATTTCGACGGTTGGGGGTCTGGTTCCGGAATTGGCTGGTTGGTCGACTCTCGAGGGTGCCGAGAACGCGTCGGTGCAGGTGGAGGCAGCCTCTAGGAAACCCGGGGCGATTCAGTTGGGGCAGCGGCGGAGCACCCAGACGGCCAAGGCCCCGCCGTTCTTGCCACAACTGGGCTCGAGGTTGGCGCGTTCGCTGTCACCACCGAACTGGCGGCACCTCTGCTGAGCGTTGCCGGCGAGCCGATCCCCGAAGCGTTGCAGGAGCCAGGGCAGTACTCCACGCTGGGGCAATTCGCCCGGACACGCTCGCCTCTGGGCACACCCGATCCGTCAACGCAACAGTTGACGGCCCTCATAACACCCACAGGCCCGGTGGACGGGGTAAGAGTACTACGTGTAGGAGTCTTACCATGAAGGTGACCGAGAAGGGCCAAATCACTATCCCGAAGGACATCCGTGACGCACTTGGTATTGGCGCTGGCACCGAGGTCGAGTTCGAGCGCGACAATGAGACCATCGTGGTGCGAAAGGCCACCGGTCCTACGACTAGGGGGCGTCAGCTCGCCGAGCGGCTTCGAGGTCGCGGTGACGTCGCGATAACGACCAGCGAGATCATGGCGCTCACCCGGGAATCGTGACATGGCATACGGGACCCTGGTCGACAGCAACGTGTTGTTGGACATCATGACCGAAGACCCGGTCTGGCAAGAATGGTCGATCACAGCCCTCGCCGAAGCCGCTGAAACCGGTCCGCTCCATATCAACCCGGTCATCTATTCGGAAGTGTCCATCAGGTTCTCAACGATCGAGGCGCTCGAGGATGCACTTCCACATGAGGATTGTCGGCGCGAGGCCATCCCGTGGGCTGCGGCGTTCCTCGCCGGCAAGGCGTTTCTGAACCACAGACGAAACCAGGGCACGAAGACGACAACGCTTCGCGACTTCTTCATCGGCGCCCACGCGGCGATCGCCGAACTGCAGCTTCTCACCAGAGACGTCAGCCGCTATCACACCTACTTCCCGACGGTGCCACTCCTGGCGCCGAGCGTCTGAGTTGGATCTGCAGGGGTCCGAGAGCCTGTGACCAGGTATCTCGCGTCACCCAGCGACCAGCTCAGCGGCCCGAGGTGCGCGTGTGCTTCCAGTCTGGGTGTCCGAAGGCCGGAGGTCCAGATCCTCTCAGCCCGACCAAATCCCAGGTCAAGGGCCATTGTCGCGATGCGGTCAGGTTTCGAGCAGCACTCGTTTCTCATCGAAGATCGCCGCGATCTCGACCTTGCCGCCAAGTTGACCCACGATCGAGCGCAGCATCTCCAACGACAGGCCGATCTCGCCATGTTCGATCTGGGAGATCGCAGACCGGGACTTGCCGATCATCTCGGCCAACTCAGCTTTGGTCACACCGAGCGCCCTACGTAGCTCGGTGAGCCGATAGGACTCGAGCTCCTCCAAGGCACGAACCTTGCCCATCGATGCGACGCGCACGCACGGGGTGGCGACGGGCCCGGTCGCGCAGTTCACTGAATCGTTTCGTCCTAGGCATCAGATCAGTCCTGACCACTACACGCCGATTGCCCAATGACCTCCACGACGCCCATCTCGCAACGCGACTCCTTCATGTTCGAATGCCGCGACTGATGCACATTGTCCACGATCGGCCTACCCAGACCGGGACCCGCTGCCTCGAGCACCTCGACTCGTGAGATGACGGCATCTTGCTGCAACTCGCTCAACGACCCGTACCACTCCTCGAATTCGTGCGTGTGCTCCACTTCCCACATCGACATCAGCTCAGCTGTTATCGGCTGCTCTGATTTGCGAGGTCAATGGCGACCCGACACGCAGACCACATGGACGAGTACTCGGCCCCCACAACTCGCTGCCCACACGACCAGCGTGCGCATCTACCCGGCGTAACGAAGCCGGCAGTTCAGAGTAGGTGGTGGCGGGCAGCCCAATGGGTGAGCTCGTTGCGGCTGGACAGTTGGAGCTTCCGGAGGACGGAGCTGGCGTGGCTCTCGACGGTGCGGTCCGAGATGAACAGCTCGGCCGCGATCTCCTTGTAGGTGAACCCTCGGGCGAGCAGACGCATGACCTCCTTCTCCCTCACGCTCAGCCGGTCGAGGTCCTCGGGT
>JAAEMS010000192.1 GCA_024225275.1 Actinomycetes bacterium | reverse complement strand
GGGTGGCGCCCTTGACCGACTCCTCGAATCACACCCCGACGTCGAGCGCCTTCCGGGCGCCCACTGCTACGAGTTCTTCGCCGGTACCGAACTGTTCGCCCGCCTCCACGACGAGACGCTGGGTACTTTCTATCTGACCGACTTCCTGGCCCGGAACTTCGAGGCCCTGGTCTGGAACGGCCTCGGTCTCGACCGTCACCCCGAACTCCAGCCCACCTACTTCGGGCACTTCGAGAAGGTGGTGCTCCTCGCCCAGTCGGGTGACGACGCGGTCACCAAGGCAGCCCGGGCCGCGGCCGAACGGCTCGGGCTGCCCCTCGAAGTTCACGAGGTCGGACGTGCCGGCCTCGCCACCGGCCTGCCCGTCACCCTGTCGGCCGGTGTGAGCTGATGGCCCGCAACCGGTCGGAACTGGTCACCATCTTCTGGCGCGACATCCCCGCCCAGGTCAACGCCCAGGTGGGCCGCACCCGCCATCAGGTCGTGTTGCCCGAACGGTTCCAGCAGGCCATTGGCCAGGCCAAGCACGAGGCCCAGATCTATACGGCCGAAGAAGACGTGGCCCAGTGGCGCCGCGAGACGCGATCCCTCACCGACAAGCCCGAGTCCGCGGCAGCAGCCGCGGTCTCCGACATCGAAACCACCTACACCCCCGAACGCCTACGCGACCTGGCCCGGGCCGCAGGGCACAATCCATCCAGGGAGAGAACATGAGCCGCACGGCGCGAAGCCAGAAGGCGAGCAGAGGAACATGAGCCGCACGGCGCGAAGCCAGAAGGCGAGCAGAGGAACATGAGCCGCACGGCGCGAAGCCAGAAGGCGAGCAGAGGAACATGAGCCAAACCGTCTTGAGCTCGGCCACCAAGGAGGTGGTGATCGGTTTCGGTCGCCCCTTCGTGATGATCGGCGAACGCATCAACCCCACGGGCCGCCAACTCCTGGCCGAAGAGATGAAGAACGGCGACTTCAGCCGGGTGGAGGCCGACGCTTTGGCCCAGGTCAGCGCCGGTGCCCAGATGCTGGATGTGAACGCCGGTATCCCGCTGGCCGACGAGCCAGCCCTGCTGGCCCAGGCCATCCAGCTCGTGCAATCGGTCACCGACGTCCCGATCTCGATCGACTCCTCGATCATCGAGGCTCTCGAAGCCGGCCTGAACGTCTACCAGGGCAAGGCCCTGGTCAACTCGGTCACCGGCGAGGACGAGGTCATGGAGCGGGTCCTGCCTCTCGTCGCCAAGCACGGTGCTGGGGTGGTGGCCATCTCCAATGACGAGACCGGCATCAGCGAAGACCCCGACGTGCGTTTCGCAGTAGCGAAGAAGATCGTCGATCGGGCGGCCGACCATGGCATCCCGAAGGACGATGTGGTGGTCGATCCCCTGGTCATGCCCATCGGGGCCGTGGGCCAAGCCGGCCAACAGGCGTTCCGGCTGATCCACCGTCTCCGTGAGGAGCTCCAGGTCAACACGACCTGCGGCGCATCGAACGTGAGCTTCGGACTACCCAACCGGCACGTGGTTACCGGCACGTTCCTGGCCATGGCGGTTGGGGCGGGAATGACCTCGGCCATCATGAATCCCCTTCACGCCGAGGTGCTGTCGGCGGTGAAGGCAGCCGACGTACTGGCCGGTACCGACGTGAACTGTGCTGCCTGGATCGCCGCCAACCGCGACCCCAATGCCGCCGAAGGCGCCCGCGGCGGCCGCGAGGGTCGACGCCGGCGCCGGCCCCAGTAGGGCAGCAGGACGGTGGCCCGGGTCGCGTTCAGCCCGTCGGGGCTCGTCGGTGAGATCGACGACGACACGACCGTGCTCGACGCGGCCCGTCGCCTGGGTGTCGATCTCGACAGCGTCTGTGGTGGACGCCAGATCTGCCAGCGCTGTGAGGTCGAGATCGACGGTGAGCGGGTGCTGGCCTGCACCAAGCGGGTGGACGACGACCTCACCGTTCACGTTCCTGCCACCAGCCAGGTCCATCGGCCGGTCGTGCGCAAGGACCTCGACATCGAGGTATTCGAGCTCGATCCCCGGTTCACCCTGCACTACGTCGAGCGATCGGACTCGCTCACCGCTGCCTTGGCCGACCAACACGGGCTCGAGGGTGCGACGGTCGCACCGTGGGTCGGCCCGATCGACGCCGACACCGCGACGATCGCCGTCGAGTCCACATCCGACGGGCCGCTCGTGGTGGCAGCATGGCCAGGATACGAGGGCGCGGCATACGGCCTGGCCATCGATATCGGCTCCACCACGGTGGCCGGCCATCTCTGCGACCTGACCACCGGCGAGGTACTGGCCAGCACCGGTCTCATGAACCCCCAGATCCGTTTCGGCGACGACCTCATGAGCCGGATCTCCTACGTCATGATGAACCCGGGATCCGAGGCCGAGCTCACCGCCGCGATCCGAGGGGCGCTGGCTGAGCTGGTCACCGAGCTATTGGATTCGACCGGCAGCGCCGCCAACCGGGTGCTCGATGTGGTCCTGGTGGCGAACCCGGTCATGCACCACATCGCCCTGGGCTATGACCCTGTCCCGTTGGGCATGGCCCCCTTCACCCTCCACACCGACCAGCCCGTCCGCGGCCGGGCCGGCGAGCTCGACCTCGACCTGCCCAACGCCTGTTTCTACATGGGCCCGTGCATCGCCGGGCATGTCGGCGCCGACACGGCCGCCGCCATCCTCGCCGAGGGGCCTCATCGCCACGACCACGTCCAGGTCCTGGTCGACGTGGGCACCAACGCCGAGATCGTGTTGGGCAGCCGCCAGCGTCAGTTCGCCGCTTCGAGCCCCACCGGGCCCGCTTTCGAAGGGGCCCAGATCACCGGAGGTCAGCGCGCTACGTCAGGGGCCATTGAGCGGGTACGCATTGATCGAACCAGCCTGGAGCCGCGGTTCCGGGTCATCGGATCCGAGCTGTGGTCGGACGAACCCGGATTCGTCGAGTCGCTGCCCACTGTAGGGGTCACCGGGATCTGTGGTTCTGGCATCATCGAGGTGGTGGCCGAGATGTACTTGGCCGGGGTCATCGACACCGACGGTACGATCCTCGGGGCGAACGCCGAGCAGACCCACCGGGTGATCGCTCGGGACCGCACCTACTTCTATGTCCTCCACGATGATCCCGACTCACCCCTGGTCATCACCCAGAACGACGTACGGGCCATACAGCTGGCCAAGGCGGCCCTGCGGGCCGGTATCGACCTGCTGGTCGAGCACGCCGGTGGGCCCGACATCACCGACATCCGTCTCGCCGGGGCCTTCGGTACCCACATCAACCCGGTCCACGCCCTGGTGCTGGGCCTGGTTCCCGATTGCCCGGTCGAGGGAGTCAGGTCGGTGGGCAACGCCGCCGGCGTCGGCGCGGTGCAGGCCTTGCTGTCCGCCGCGGCTCGCCAGGAGATGGAAGAGGCGGTCAACGGTGTGGTCAGGATCGAGACTGCCACCGAGCCCCGCTTCCAGGAACTGTTCGTCGCAGCCATGGCGTTTCCCCACGCCGAGGCCCCCAGCCCCCATCTCGCCACCGTCGTCGATCTCCCCCACCGTCCATCCCCCGAAGCCAGTCAACCCCGTCGTAGGAGAAGGAGCCGAAGATGAGCCGTCGTAGCAGCGGGGGGCGGTCCGGCCGCCAGGCCGCACGGGCTGCCGCCACCGTCGAACGGTCACCGTTCCTGACCCGGAAGGTCACCCCGGTCGAGCTGGTGTCCGAAGAGGGGCTGGCCCTGCTGGAGGAGAACGCCGACACCATCCTCGAACAGGTCGGTATCGAGATCCGCGACCATCCGTCGGCCCTCGATCGCTACGCCGAGGCCGGTGCCGACGTGGACGGCACCAGAGTCCGGTTCCCGCGCGGCCTGTGCCGCCAGATCGTGTCCGAGAACGCACCCGGGCGGTACACCCAGCACGCCCGCAACCCGGCCAACACCGTCGAGGTCGGCGGCGACGCCACGGTGTTCGCCCCCAACTACGGGTCGCCGTTCGCCTTCGACCTCGACCAGGGCCGCCGCTACGCCACCATCGACGACTTCCAGAACCTGGTGAAGCTCACCTACCTCAGCCCTCACCTGCACCACTCGGGTGGCACCGTGTGCGAACCGGTCGATATCCCGGTGAGTCAACGCCACCTCGACATGGTGTATGCCCACCTCCGCTACAGCGACAAGGCCTTCATGGGTTCGGTGACCGCGGGCGAACGGGCGGCCGACAGTATCGAGCTGGCCCGCATCGGGTTCGGCGGTGACCTCGAGGGCCGCACGGTGATGACCAGCCTGATCAACGCATCCTCGCCCCTGGTATGGGACAACACGATGCTGGCCGCAGCCGAGACCTACGCGGCGGCCAACCAGGCCACGGTCATCAGCCCCTTCGTTCTCGCCGGGGCCATGGCCCCGGCCACTTCGGCCGGCGTGGCCGCCCAGACCCTGGCCGAGGCCTTGGCCGGCATGACGTTCGTACAGCTCGTACGGCCGGGAGCGCCGGTGGTGTTCGGCTCGTTCGCCGGCTCGATGTCGATGCAGACCGGCGCCCCCACCTTCGGCACCCCCGAACCAGCCATCGTGAACTACACGGTGGCGGCCCTGGCCCGGCGCCTCGGGGTCCCTTTCCGGGCCGGCGGATCGCTCACCGCATCGAAGCTGCCTGACGCCCAGGCCGCCTACGAGAGCTTGGCCACCCTGATCCCAACGGTCATGTCAGGCACCAACTTCGTACTGCATTCTGCTGGTTGGCTCGAGGGCGGACTCACCGTCGGCTACGAGAAGCTGATCCTGGACCATGACCAGTTGGGCTTCATGAACAAGTTCGCGCAGGGCCTCGACCTTTCACCGAACGGGCAGGCCCTCGACGAACTGCTCGGGCACACGCCCGGCGATCACCACCTGGGTACGGCCCACACCCTGGTCAACTTCGAGACCGCGTTCGCCCGGTCGGAAACGGCTGACAATGCCAGCTTCGAGCAGTGGGAGGAAGAGGGCAGCCTCGACGCCGCCCAACGGGCCAACCGTGTCTGGAAGGAGAAGCTGGCGTCCTACCAGGCCCCGCCCATCGACGATGCCATCGACGCCGAGATGCTCGACTACATCGCCCGCCGCCGCACCGAGCTCCCCGACTACCACTAGTGACCACGACCCACCCGGAGCTTCTCGAGGCTGAGCAGCTCCGCTGCCATATCAGGGTCATGTCGATGCTTGTCCGTCTTTGGGTAGTGGCTGCTCTCACGTTGATCCTCGCAGCATGCACCGGTAGCGACAGCACGAGCACGGCGGGCCCCGCCAACGCCGCTACCGAAGCCAACAACTCCGTTTCCCCGGGCACCACTGCCCGAGCGACAACCGCGACCGCCGGCGCCCCCTCGTCGATGATCACGGTTTCGACCCGCGGCCCGTCCACCACGACCAGGGCCGAGGCCGCCGGCCCAGTGGAGCAGGTGCTCGCCGACTTCCTACCGACGCCGGCGTCGCCTTCGTGGGACCGTGCGCCGACATCACACCGTTCTCCGGGACCGACCTCGAGGTGTGTTCCCTCGAGCAACGACCGGCAGAACTCGCCGACCAGATCGAGATCATGGTCGGTCCGACCCGCGACTGGAGCGGAGACCCCGACGGGCCGTTTGCCACCGACTTCGGACTCCCGGTGGAGGTTGCCGGTTACCTGTCACCCGACAACGGCGGGCTGGGCATCGGGCTGGAATTCGGCACCCCAATCGACGAAGCTCTGACCACCCTCCAGGCGATCCTCGGCGCACCGACAACGAATGGTGACTGGGAGACGAACCCGACCTGCGACGATCGCCGGCGCCTGGTGTCATGGGACGGGCTCGAGGTGACCTTCCTCCACGGACCGAACGGACCCACTTTCGAGGGCTACCAGCTCCGGGCCCCTCTGCCCCCTCAGGTCGTGATCTTCGCTGAGCCCGGCGCCGAAGGCGTCGAGGCAGGCAAGGCCTGCGACTAGAGTCCGCGGGAATGAACCGCGACATCATCATCACCTGCGCGATCACCGGGGCCGGCGACACCGCCGCCAAACACCCCGAGCTCCCCATCACGCCCGAACAGATCTCCACCTCGGCGCTGGGTGCAGCCGATGCCGGGGCCGCCATCGTCCACATCCACGTCCGCGACCCCGAAACCGGGGCCGGCACCCGCGACGTCGACCTGTACCGGCAGGTCGTCGAGCAGGTCCGGGCCGCCAACACCGACGTCATCATCAACCTCACCGGGGGCATGGGCGGCGACGTGATGCTGGGCGACCCTGACCCCCTCGACTTCCAGCCGGGTACCGACCTCGTGGGCGGGCTCGAGCGGTTGGCCCACGTCGAGGCCCTGACCCCCGACATCTGCTCCCTCGACTGCGGGTCGCTGAACTTCGGCGAGGGCCATGCCCTCTATGTGTCCACCCCCGACATGTTGCGCGACATGGCGAAGCGGGTCCGTGAGCTGGGCGTGAAGCCCGAGCTCGAGGTGTTCGACACCGGCAACCTGTGGTTCGCCAGCCAGATGGTCGACGAGGGCCTGATCGACGATCCGCCCTGGATCCAGCTCTGCACGGGTATCCCCTACGGGATGCCCAACGACGTCGGCCTGCTGAGCTCGCTCATCAACCTCGTACCCGCCAACGCCCAGTGGACATCTTTCGGGATCTCGTCGATGCAGATCCCGTGGGTGGCCCAGTCGGTCCTACTTGGCGGGCACGTCCGGGTCGGGCTCGAGGACAACCTCTATCTCGAGCGCGGGGTGTTCGCCTCCAACGCCGATCTCGTCGACCGGGCCGCCCAGATGGTCACCCTGATGGGGGGCCGCATCCAGGGACCCGACCAGGCCCGCACCACCCTCGGATTGCAGTAACCAACGCGATAGTCAGCCGGTCAGATCCCGGCGGCGACTCAGGGTCTCGCCGGCACCAACACCCAGCGGTTCCAGGGCCCGCATGACGTCGACCAGGTAGTCGTCACGAAGGCGCTCGAGCTCGGCAATCGTCCGGCCTGCTGCCTGGTCGGTGCAACCCTCGACCATCGAGTGGATGAGCTCGGGGGTGAGCTCAGGCGCCACGAGGTGGGTCCAAGGGAGTTCGAGGGCGGGGCCGAACTGTTCGAGCATGTGATGCATCCCCCCATCGCCCCCGGCCAGGTGGAAGGTGAGGTTGGTGCCCATGGCCGCCCAGCGCAGCCCAGGTCCGTAGGTGATGGCCCGGTCGAGCTCGTCGGTGGTGGCGATGCCGTCCTTGACCAGGTGGAGGATCTCCCGCCAGAGGGCCTCCTGGAGGCGATCCGACAGGAAGCCCTCGATCTCGTGGCGTACCACGAGGGGATGCATGGCCAGCGAGTCGTAGAAGGAAACGGCCCGTTCGACTGATGGCGCCGCGGTGGCCTCACCAGCCACCACCTCGACCAGGGGTAGCAGGTATACCGGGTTGAAGGGATGGCCGACGACGATGCGGTCCGGGTGTGCGCAGTCAGCCTGGAGGTCCGAGGGTAGGAGGCCAGAAGTACTCGAGGCGATGATCACACCAGGGTCGACGGCATCGTCGATGGCCGCCAGCACCCCCTGCTTCAGGTCGAGCCGTTCGGGCACGTTCTCCTGCACGAAGTCGACCTCGCCGAGCTGGTCGAGCCCATCAACGAAGGTGAGGCGGTCCAGAGACGCCCCCTCCGCCAGGCCCAACTTCGTGACCGAGGGCCACGCCCGCTCGACGAACTCCCTCAGCCGTCCTTCGGCCCCCGCCGCGGGATCGGTGGCCACCACGTCCAGCCCCATCGAGAGGGCCCTCACCGTCCAGCCGGCACCGATCACCCCGGTACCGACGATCCCCAATCGAGCTCCTGGCATTCACCGAGATTAGCGGCCCCGCAGGAGTAGCCTGGCCGGCGGTGCATGATGCTGAGGCTGTGGCCGACACCGACGAGCTGGTAGGCGGCCCACTACTCGACGACACGTCCACCGCAGCCGCCACCTCAGCCCTCTTCCTGGGTATCGGGCTGCTCATGATGGGCAACGGCCTGAACGGCGCGGTGCTCGGCATCCGAGCCTCGGCCGAGGGGTTCGGCCTCTTCGAGACCGGCCTGGTCATGGCCAGCTACTACGCCGGCTTCTTCGCCGGCAGCATCTACTCGGTCCGTCTGCTCGCGTCGGTGGGCCACATCCGTGTGTTCGCGGCTCTGGCCTCGACCGCTTCGAGTGTCGTCCTGATCCACACGGTCTCGGTCGTACCCATCACCTGGGCGGTGATGCGGTTCATCTTCGGCGCCTGCATGGCCGGCCTCTACGTGGTAGCGGAGTCGTGGCTGAACGACCTCGCCACCAATGCCACCCGGGCCCGACTGCTGGCCACGTACATGATCGTGACCATGGGAGGACTGTCGATCGGGCAGTTCCTGCTGAACGCAGCCGACACCAACGGTTTCCGACTCTTCATCCTCGCCTCGGTTCTGGTGTCGCTGTCGTTGGTTCCGATAACCCTGTCGGCCACCAGCGCGCCGCCCCTCCGGGTGCCGTTGCCTCTCTCCTTGCGCGAGCTCGTGGGGATCGTGCCCACCGGTGTGATCGGCAGCTTCTGGGTGGGGGCCGGGGCCGGCACCCTGCTGGGCATGGGTGCGGTCTATGGCGCCGCCGTGGGGTTGGCCCCGGATCGGATCGCCCTGTTGCTGACCGCACCACTGATCGGAGCGATCGTCGCCCAGAAGCCCGTGGGGTGGCTGGCCGACCGCTATCCCCGGCGGGGCGTGATCTTCGGGGTGTCTCTCCAGGGGGCCGCGGCGGCGGCGGGCTTGTTGCTGGTCGGCGACGGCACCCTGGCCGCACTGGCCCTGATGTTCATCCTGGGTGCCGCCCTGTTCCCCCTGTACTCACTGGTTGTTGCCTACGCCAACGACTGGGTGGCACCAGAGCAGATGGTGGGCGCCAGCGCCGCGCTGGTCCGAACCAATGGTGCCGGAGCCGTCATCGGCCCGCTGGGGGCCGCCGGATTGATGGCGGTGGGCGACGCTCGACTGTTCTTCGCCACCCTGATCGGCACCCATGCCATGATCGCCATCTACGTCGCCTTCCGGATCGTCGTCGCCGACCCGATTCCGCTCGAACAGCAGCGTCGTTTCGTGGTCATGCCCGCCCGAGCCGGCGCCCTGGCCGCCTCCCTGATCCCCCGCCGCCGCTCCCGAACCGGAGCAGACCCCCGGTAGTCCGATACCCAACGGTCTTCGGGGCCACCCACTCTTACACTGCCCCAATGCCCAGATCACCCTCCATGAGGATGCTCAGCGTGCTGTCGGCCGCCTTCGCGGCGGGGTACGGCGTGTTGTTCACCGTGGTGGGTGACTTCCGCGACCAGTACGGGATCAGCGAGTCGGCGATCGGCTGGGTGATCGGAATCGGGTTCCTCTCGGGATTCGTCTCCCAGGTGTTCCTCGCCCCGCTGGCCGACCGGGGCCACGCCCGGGCCATCATCGTGGGCGGGGTGCTGGCCAGTGTGGCCGGGCTGTTGCTGATGGGATTCGGCGAGTCGCTGTTCCCCATCATGGCCGGGCGGCTGATCTCGGGGATCGGTGGCGGGGCGGCCAAGCCCGCGATTCGTCGGATAGTGATCGTGTCGGACCCCGACAACCTCGGCCACAATCTCGGCCGGCTCATGGCCGCCGACGTGTTCGGGTTCGCCCTGGGCCCGGCAGTGTCGGCGGTGTTGGTAGGGCCGTTCGGACTGGCCATGCCGTTCGTGGTGATCGCCGGAGCGACGGCGATCTGCCTGTTGGGCATGCTCGGGGTGACGATCGACGAGACCGGCGCGGTTGCCCGGCAGCGACTGGCCCTCGACCTCCTGCGGAGGCGGGTGGTGGCCGGTGCGGTGGCGCTGGGCACCGGTGTGTACGTGATGATCGGAGCGTTCGACGCCCTCTGGGACGTGGTTCACGAGGACCTGAACACGGCGACGTGGGTGGCCAACCTGGGCATCACCCTGTTCGCGCTACCCATCGTTGTGCTCGGCTCGGCCGGAGGACGGTTGGCCCAGCGGGTCGGTCCCTTCCGAGTGGGCGGTACGGGCCTGCTGCTGACCGCGGTCTACATGTTCTCCTACGGCCAGTTGCCGAGCGGTGGTTGGATCTTCGCGTTGGCCATGGTTCACGCGCTGACCGACAGCCTGACGATCGCCGGTGCCGGGGTGGCCATGGCGATGGCGGTGTCGGGCGAGCGCCAGGCCGGTGCCCAGGGGCTGATGGGGGCATCGCAGGCGCTCGGCGCGGGCATCACCGCGATCATGATCGGCGCCATCTACGACGCATCGGGCCGGGCGGCCGCCTACGCCGCATCGGCGCTGGTGATCATGGCCCTGCTCGTGGCGGCCGCGGTTCTGGGGTGGCCCTTCATCCGCGGCGACCGGCCCCACGCGGAGGAGGCCGGACAGGGGACGCTTGGCCACTGAGGGCCTCCTACTGGCTCGGCGACCCGGTCCAGTGGGTGCCGGGGTCGACCGGCCAGCGGGGGCCGTCGGCCGAGGTGTGATCGAACACGGTGATGTCCAGGGTGGTCAGGCCGGGGCTGTCGGCGGTGATGATCTCGCTGGCGATGTCAGCGAACCCGGCCCGGAAGTGTTGGCTGCTCTTGAGGACGATGAGGTCCCAACGGTCCACGTCGATCCCGCACAGCTCGAAGATCTCCCGGTCGAACACTTGTGACCGCCAGGAGGTCACGATCACATCGAGCCCGCCCGCTCCACCCATCTGGAGGCGGACGGTCGGGCCCCACCGGGACCGGGCTCCGGCCAGCATCGGTGACGAGAACACGAACTCGCCATCGGTGAGGGTCTTCACATAGGCGGATCCCTCGATGGGAGCACCGTGAAGGTCGTCGTGCTTTCCGCCCAGCCGTACCTCGATCGTCGCCCCGACCCCGGCATCGTGAGCCTGGGTGGCGACGGCAGGGTCATAGATGCAGCCGAAGACCACCCGCTCGACTTCGTCGGCAATCCCCATCTCGATCATCGCCCGCAAGAGGTGGGTGGCATCCCCTGGCGTACCCCCGCCTGGGTTGTCAGACGTCTCGTTCACCACCACCGGCCCTCCTCTCGCCGCCACCGAAACGGCCCGGCGGAGGGCGATCTCGGGCGTCAGGCTCTCGGCCCGGAAATCATCGCGCCGGTCCCAGACCGTGGTGGCGACCGCAGCGGCGACGCGCCGGGCCAGATCGGGGTCCGCGTTGGTCGTGACCACCACCGAGGCCCCCACGTGGGGAACGTCGGTGTAGGGGAATCCGTGGAAGAAGGTGCAGTCGATCACGTCGGGGTGGGATTCGGCGGCCAGGCAGGCGTCGCGAATGTCGCCGGCGGGTCCGCCGAATGTGGTGCTGGTGGGCAGGAGTAGTGGCAGACGCTCGACATGGGTGACCGGCTGCCATTCGCCGTCAACCAGGTGGGGCAGAGCTTCGATCACCTCGACCCCCCGCTCGTACATGTCGACGTGGGGATACTCGTGAACGCCGAGCATCAGGTCGAGTACGTCGGCCATGGCCTGGGTGATGTTCCCGTGCAGATCGAGGGTGCACACCAGCCCAACGTTGGGGCCGATCACGGCGCGGACCCGACTGGCCAGATCGGCTTCGAGGTCGGCCAGACCTTCGACCACACCGGCGCCGTGCATGTCGAGGACGACGGCATCGACCGGCAGCGCGGCCTTGACATCAGCCACCAGCTCGTCGGCCATGGCTTCGTAGGACGCGGCCTCGATCGTGCCCGACGGCTGGGCCAAGGCGAACAGGCACGGCACGATCTCGTGACCGGCGGCGTCGGCGGCCGCGTACATCCCCCCGATATAGCTGCGCACTCCCCTCAACCGGGCCAACCCGTCACCCCGCCGCTGGATGAAGTCAGCCGCGGTGGTGAGGCCGAATGTGTCGACCGCGAAGGTATTGGTCTCGTGCTCGATTCCACCGACCGCTATCCGCATGGGCTACGCGTATCCGGTGGGGGTCCGGCCGACGAGCTGGAACTCAGCGGCGGTACCGTCGGCCATCGCGGTGAACGAGACGGTGGTGGGCCCAGGGTCGGCGCTCATCACCCCAACCCTAGGAGACACCCACGATGGACGACAGGAAGGTCGGATTCGTCGGCCTCGGCAACGTGGGCGGAAGGCTGGCCGGCTCCCTACTGCGCAGGGGGGTCGACCTCACCGTCCGCGACCTCGACCCCGAGGCCCTACAGCCCTTCGTCGACGGTGGCGCCAAGGTCGCCACCAGTCCCGCCCGGATGGCGACCGACTGTGATGTCGTCATCACCTGCCTTCCCTCCCCTGCCGCCTCCGCGGCCGTGCTCGAGGCCGACGACGGCATCCTGGCCGGCCTCACACCGGGCACCACCTGGCTCGAGATGTCGACCACCGACCAGGACGAGGTCGTGCGCCTCGGCGCCATGGTCCATGGGGCCGGCGGTACGGCCGTCGACTGCCCGGTATCGGGTGGGTGCCACCGGGCCACCACCGGGAACATCTCGATCTTCGCCGGCTGCGACCGGACCACCTTCGAGGCGATCCTGCCCCTGCTCACGGTCCTGGGCCGCCGGATCCTCCACACCGGGCCTCTCGGCTCGGCATCAGTGCTGAAGGTGGTGACCAACTACCTGGCCACCGCCAACCTGATCTCGCTCACCGAGGCGCTGGCCACCGCAGGCGCTGCGGGCATGGACCTGGGGACCACCTACGAGGCCATCCGGATCTCCAGCGGCAACTCGTTCGTGCACGAGACCGAGAGCCAGGTCATCCTGAACGGCTCGCGCGACATCAGCTTCACGATGGGGCTGGTCCAGAAGGACATTGGGCTGTTCCAGGCGGTGGCCGACAAGGCCGGGGTACCCCTCGAGCTGAACCCGGTGATGATGGACATCTTCGCCGACGGGTCAGACCGCTACGGCCCCGACGACTGGTCGCCCAGCATCATCCGCCGCCTCGAAGACGCCACCGGCCTCGACATCACCGCCCCCGGCTTCCCCGCCGAGATCGTCGACGACGAACCAGAAGAGCCCGGCCAGGAGGTCAGACACACCCCTCCCACTTGAACTTTCCGCGAGAAGTTCCAGTTTTGTGGGATCTGGCGCGGAAAGTTGGGGTCAGGCGCGGCGGCGGGTGATCTCAGCGGCGATGGCCGGCACCACCTCGTGCAGGTCGCCGATCACCGCATAGCCGGCCTTGGCCACCATGTTGGCCTCGGGGTCGGTGTTGACGGCCACAATGTTCTTGGCCGCCATGGCTCCCACCCAGTGCTGGATGGCTCCCGAGATACCGCAGGCCAGGTAGACCTCGGGGGCGATACGGGTTCCCGTCTGACCGACCTGGTCGGTGTGATTGCGCCAGCCGTTGTTGGTGACCGCCCGCGAGCAGCCGACGGCTCCTTCGAGCAGGGCGGCCAACTCGTCGAGGGGGGCGAACCCCTCGGGTGAGCCGACTCCCCGACCCCCTCCGACCACCACAGGAGCGGTGGCGAGGGTGATCCCCGCTTCCCGCTCGACCCGGCCCCGCACGACAGAGCGAGCGAGGACCGGGTCGAGGGTCGGGGGATGGGGGGAGATGGCACCGGCGGCCGGCGCGTCGGCAAGGGACGCTTCGACCGCGTGGTGCGCGATGGTGAGCAGGGCGACCGGAGCGTCGAGGGTGGTGACCTCGAGTAGTGAGCCACCCCACCGGACCCGGGTGAGCTCGAGGGTTGAGCCGGGCCGAACCTCGGTGCAGTTGGCCACCAGAGGTAGATCGCGGCGGGCCGCAGCCTGGGCCAGCACCTCACTGCCGCGGTCAGTCCCACAGGCCAGCACGAACGACGGCGAGAGGGAATCGATGGCCTGGGCCAGCACCTCACCCCAGAGCTCGGGGCCATAGTCGGTGAGCAGTTCGTGGTGGGACTGGTGGATCGTCTCGGCGCCGTAGGTCGCCAGCGTTCCCGCCAGGCCGTCGGCATCGGCGCCGATGCTCAGAGCCGCGACCGGGCCACCAGCATCGGCGGCCAGCGACCGGGCCGCGGTGAGTGCTTCGAGAGTGGCGGGGGCCAGCTCGCCCCGATCGTGTTCGACGAGAACGAGGATCACGACAGCACCCCCAGTTCCTCGAGGAGATCGACCACTGCGGGAGCAGCCTCGGGCCCCTTGCCCAGGATGACCGTCTCGCTGACCTGCTCGGCCGGCTGCTCGAGCCTCACGAGGGCCTGACCCCCGGCCTCGGCCTCGACCTCCATCGATGCGACCTCGGCCTTCTTCGAGGCCAACCGACCTTTCATGGTGGGATAGCGGGGCAGGTTGATGCCCTCCTTCACACCGACCACAGCGGGTAGAGGCAGCTCGTAGGTCTCCTGTCCGGCTTCGACCTCGCGGCGAACATGGACCGTACCGTCGGCGACCTCGAGGCCCTTGGCGCCATTCACGGTGGGCCGGTCGAGGGCGTGGCCCACCCGAATGCCAACCTGGAACCCGCCGGAGTCAGCCGACTCGTTTCCGAAGAGGATCAGGTCGAACGGTCCGTCGGCTGCCTCGAGCTCAGTGACAGCCGTCGTGATAGCCCGGGCTGTGCGCTGGGGCTCCCAGTCGGGACCCTCGATGGGCAGCAGCACACCATTGGTCATGCCGACACTGACCGCGTACCGGAGCTGCTCTTCAGCCTCGGCCGGGCCGAGAGTGAGGACGGTGGCCTCACCACCGTGCTCCTCGAGCAGCTGGACCCCGGCCTCGACTGCGCACTCCTCATGAGGGCTGGTGGTGAAGCCGAGGAACGCGGCATCGACCTCCTGGCCGTCGTCGGCGATATTGATGCGTGCTCCCGGCGCCGGGACCCGCTTCACACAAACAAGGATGCGCAAGCTCACGACTTCATCCGCTCATCGTCCGGATCGAACAAGGGCTGGCTACCCACTCGGGCCACCCGGACCGGGAACAGGTCGTTCATGTACATGACCTTCAGCTCGGTGCCCTCGACCGCGTGCTCGGGCGGCAGGTAGGCCAGCAGCAGGTAGGACCCGAGCGATGGGGCCGCGCCGGCGGTGGTGACCCGTGAGCCCCGACCCTTGGCGTCGACGATGCGCTCGCCGTCCATGGTCAGGATCGGCTCATTGCCTCCGCACGGGAACCGGGCCACCCCGTTGGTGTCGGTGTGGTCGAGCATCTCGAGGGTGCACAGGGTGGCGGCCACCTCTTCCTCGCGGGCGGCGAGGTAGGCCTCCTTGCCGATGAAGTCGGCCGACTTCACCCGGGGGCGGGCCAGACCGGCCTCTACCGGGTTGTACTCGCTCTCGAGCTCGGCGCCCATGAGGCGGTAGCCCTTCTCGATCCGGCCGGTGACCGCGTAGACGCCGATACCCACCGGGATGATGTCGAACTCCTCGCCGGCCTCGGCGATGGTGTCCCACAGGCGCAGACCCTGCTCGGTGCTGGTGTAGATCTCCCAGCCGCTGTCGCCCACGTAGGAGATGCGGAACATGGTGGCCGGGATGCCGTCGATGAGGACATCGCGCACCGAACCGTAGGGGAAACCCTCCTGGGAGACGTCGGCCGGCTGGGACTCGACGGTTGCGACCTTGGCCAGCACCTTCTCGGCGTTGGGTCCCCAGACCCCGAGGGTGCAGATGCCCGACGTCATGTCGGTGAATGTGACCGATCCGTCCTCGGGCAGGTTCTTGGTGAACCAGTACTTGTCGCGGCCGCCGTCGAAGGCACCGGTGACGACCCGGAAGTGGTCCTCGCCGAGGCGCATGACGGTGAGGTCGGAACGGAAGCCACCGTCGGCGGTGAGCACCGGCGTGTACACCGAGCGGCCGACGGCCACGTTCATCGAGTTCACGCACATCTTGTCCATGAACTGGCGGGCGCCGGGGCCGGTGAAGTCGAACTCGTTGAAGGCGGTGAGGTCGACCATGCCCACGCTCTCCCGCATGGCCAGGTGCTCGGCGTTGGTGATGGGCGACCACCAACGGTTGTCCCACTCGTTGGGGCGCGGGTGGCACTGGTCGGCGTACTTCTCGACCAGGGGAGCGTTCGACTCGTACCACTGGGGCCGCTCCCAGCCGCGGGCGTCGTAGAACACCGCACCCAACGCTTCCTCACGGGAGTAGAAGGGGCTGCGACGCATCCCCCTCTCGCTGGCCCACTGCTCACGCGGGTGGACGATGCCGTAGGTCTTGTTGAAGTGCTCGGCACAGCGGGCGTAGATGTGGGGCTCGGTGCGCTCGTGGGGGTAGAAGCGGGCGATGTCGGAACCGTGGGGGTCGCAGATGTGGGGATAGCCGTGGGTCATCCACTCGGCGACCATCTGGGCGATGCCGGGACCCTCCTTGATCCAGACCGCGGCGGCCGACCATAGGTTGGTGACCTCGACGCACTCGCCCAACACGGGCATGGCGTCAGGGGTGAGGGACAGGAGACCGTTGATGGCGTACTTGATCTCGGCGTCGCCGAGCATCTCCATCAGCTCGATGGCCTGTTCCATCTGGGGATCGAAATCGTCGTCGGTTAGAGGAAGCTCGGTGGGCGACAGGGCCGCTTCCTCGTTCGACGGGAGGTCGTTGGGGTGGTGGAAGATCGGTCGGTGGGCGTAGGAGCCCACCTCCATCGAGCCCGAGCTCTGACGCTCGTAGCAGAAGGTGTCCATGTCGCGGACTATCGGGTAGGCGAGCTCGACGTTCGACTCCTGGAGGATGTCGATGGGTCCGACATCGGCCATCTGGTGGACGGCCGGGGTGAGGGGGATGTTGGCACCGGCCATCTCGGCGATGCGGGGGCTCCACACCCCGCAGGCGATGGCCACGTGCTCTGCCTCGATCCGGCCCTTGTCGGTGACGACCGCGCTGATGGCTCCGTCCTCGACCTCGAGATCGAGGACTTCGGTGTTGGCGAACACCTGGAGGTGGCCGGCGTTGACGGCCTCCTCGCGCATGAGGGTGCCTGCCTGGAGGGAGTCGACCACCGAGACCGTCTTGGTGTGGAAGCCGCCCACCAGGATCTCCTCGTTGATGAAGGGGACGAGCTCTTTGATCTCCGCGGGGGTGACCAGGCTGGCCTCGATGCCGTAGGCCTTCGCCGAGGTCATGCGCCGGCGGAACTCCTCCATGCGCTCCTCGGTGCGGGCCACTTCGATGCCGCCGCACTCGTTGTTGACCCCGAGCTCGATGTACTGGCGCTGGCTCTCGAGGGTGAGAAGCGCCATCTCCTTGTTGTGGTCAGTGGGGAAGATGAAGTTGGAGGCGTGGCCGGTGGAGCCACCCGGATTGGGCAGCGGGCCCTTGTCGAGCAGGACCATGTCGGTCCAGCCCAGCCTCGAGAGATGGCCGGCCAGGCAGTTGCCGACAATGCCGGCACCGATGATCACACAGCTCGCTCTTGACGGAACGTCGCTCACGGTTGAACCCCTTCGAGAAACCAGGTGGGAAAGCTCTGATATATTAGACACATATCATGTCTCTCAGCGAACAGGCCTACCACCGGATCCGCCGGATGATCATCGAGCTCGTACTCGAGCCGGGGGCCGTGCTCCGCGAAGACGAGCTCAAGACCAAGTTGGGGGTGGGGCGAACCCCCATCCGCGAGGCCCTCCAGCGCCTGGCCCGCGAGCAGTTCATCACCGTGGTGCCTCGACAGGGCATGTTCGTGTCGGGCCTCGACGTTTCCGAGCTGTCTCTTCTCTATGAGACCCGCGCCGTGCTCGAGCCCTACGCGGCCCGCCTGGCCGCCGCACGCGGCACTGACGAACACTGGGCCGACATGGCCCAGGCTCTGCGGGCCGCCGAGGATCCCCAGGCCGAGCCGGCCACCCTGCTCTCGGTCGACCGCCGCTGCCACGAGATCATGTGGGACGCCGCCGGCAACCGGTTCCTGGTCGACACTCTCGACACCCTCTATGCCCAGAGCGACCGGCTCTGGCACATGTACCTGGCCGACGTGGTCGACATGGACCACGCGGTGGCCGAACATGTAGCCATCCTCGACGCCCTACGGGAGGGAGCTGAGAGCGGTGCCGCGGAGCTACTGGAAGCCCACGTACGTTCGTTCGACGAGCAGGTGAGGGTGGCCGTGACGGCCAGGCTCGCCTCTCCCCTGGCCGGGGGCTGAGCCGAGACGCAGAGGCGGTTCCGCGGAACCGCTCGTGGGTGTCCCCTGAGGGCTCGTCGTCGCGGCGGTCAGGCGGACCGGTCGGGTGGCGTTGTACCCGGGTTGGGGCGAGGACGAAGGTCCCCGGCCGCTCGGTCGAGGCAGGCCTACGGTCCGCTTCGATGGAGACGGTGGCAGATGGAGACGGGGCGGTGCCGGCCCTCGAGCTCCTGCGGGTAAGCCGCTCCTACGGGTCGAAGGATACTCTGGTTATCGCCCTCGACGAGGTGTCGGTTGCCTTCGAGCCGGGCACGCGGACGGCGGTGATGGACCCGTCAGGGTCGGGCAAGTCGACGTTGCTTCACTGACGGCAGCTCAGAACGTGGCCATGCCGCTGAGGGTGGCTGGCCGGCGACCGTCGCGAGGATCGGCGGACGAAGCCTTGGCCGCGGTCGGGCTCGGAGACCGCGCCCGGCACCGCCCCCGGGAGCTCTCTGGTGGCCAACAGCAGCGCGTGGCCATTGCCAGGGCGTTGGTCACCGCACCGACGGTGCTCCTGGCTGACGAACCGACCGGGGCGCTCGATTCCACGTCGGCCCGTTCAATCCTGGCCATGCTGGGGTCGATGGTCGACCGGCGGGTCGAGCCGCGTTGTGTCCTACCTCGCCATTGCCATCGACCTCGGCGACCACGCGGCGTTGCGCATCGACGGCACCGACCGGCAACTCCAGGTTGTGGCGATCCTGCCCACCACCCTCGCCGGGCCCGACGTTCTCCTCCCCGCCGACCAGGCCATCGACGGCTCGGCGAACCGCTACATCGTCGCTGCGAGCAACCCCGCCGGTGCCGGTCGGATCACCCAAGAACTGTCCTCCAGAGACGGGGTGACCGTGACCCCAATGGACCAATGGATCCGCGAGGCCAGCGATGAGGCAGAGCGGTTGAACCGCAACATCATGATCGCCATCGTGGGCCTGGTCGCCATCTATGCCACGGTCGCCATGGCCAACGCCGCCGCCATCGCCGCATCAGAACGGCAGGCGCGTGTCCGCCACCCCATGGGGCCCGGGGATCGCGATCGTGGCGCTGACCACGATCGTCATCGGCACCACAACACTGCTCACAGCACTGGCCGCCGGTTGGGACGCCTTCTTCTCGGCGCGGGGTCGACAACGTGAGAACATGCAGCCATGCACGACAATGTGATCGGCCTTCCCCAGTATGGATGAGGACCTGGGATCGCTCATCGGCGTCGGACGAGCCGCCGACGTCTACGACCAGGGTGATGGCACGGTGTTGCGCCGCTACAGGAGCGATCACGAGTCTGAGCTCGAAGGCCGGATGATGATGTGGGTCAGTGACAGGGGTGTCCCCGTCCCGACAGTTCACCGCGCTCGCGGCCGAGACATCGTCATGGACCTCGTCGAGGGCCCAACCATGATGCAGAATCTGGAATCTCGCCCATGGCTGCTGTTGAGATACGCCCGAATGCTCGCGAGGCTGCAACGCCAGATCAACGAACTCGAGGCGCCCACGTGGTTTCCACGCCACGAAGGTGTCACACCGGGCACATCAGTGATCCATCTCGATCTGCACCCGATGAATGTGATCCTGGGGGCGGACGGTCCCGTCGTCATCGACTGGACGAACGCGTCGCGTGGCCACTCATCCTTCGATGCCGCGATGACCTACGTACTCGTATCGACCTTCGACCCGTCCGATCGAGTTGCCCGGCTAGGCCAGCGAGCCTTTGTCGAAGGCTTCGCGATCTCGCGAGGTCGACGCTCGATACGAGCAGCTCTGAACGAAGGGGCGCGATACCGGCTGCTTGATCCGAACATCACCGACGGAGAGAGGGCTTCGCTTCAGCGAATACTCATCGCTCGCCACCCATAGCGCCACCGATGGCCGGGTGATACCGGACGAGTCGGTGACTTCGAGGTCCGGCACGTGGCCAGGTCAGGTGGATCGGCCCACTCCACCCAATGGGAGTCCACACCCGAGGATTCGACGGAGGCGACGATGCTGCCAGACGGTCGGTTGATGCTTCTACGGTTGGGGCCGTGACGAGTTGGCCGACAGGCGACATGAGGCTGACCTTCAACGAGGTCCCGGACCTCTACGAGAACGTCCGTCCCAGCTATCCAGCCGACCTCTTTGACCACCTGTTCGAGCGGCTCCCACACAACCCACGAATCCTCGAGGTAGGACCCGGAACCGGCCAAGCCACTCAGGGACTCGTCGAGCGTGGCGCTCCGCTGACCGCTGTCGAGATCGGCCCAGCACTCGCAGCAATCCTCGACTCGAAGTACCAACACTCAGATCGGGTCAGGGTGGTCAACGACTCATCCGAGACAGCTCCGTTGGACGGGCGCCGCTTCGATGCCGGCGTTTCGGCGACAGCAAACACGACTGGGAGCCGCCGTCCCATACCAACGCGGTGCCAGGAATCGCGGTCGAGCTCGCCCACAGCGACCGGTTCGACGAATGCGAGATCCACCGCGTGCCCTGGGATCAGACCTACACCTCGGAGCAATACCGTGACCTACTCCTCACCTACTCCGGCACCCAAGCCATGCCGCCCAACGAACGAACCCATCTGCTCGACCAACTCATCGCCGTCACCGAGGACGAGTTCGACGGCATCGTGACCCGTCCCCTCGTCGCAACCCTGACCCTCGCATCCAAACGCCCCTAGACGAGCAGTTCCACGCCTTCCTGCTGCATGTCGACGGCCCGGTCCGCGTCCTGGCCGAAGTACCCGTACACATAGGGCTCGACCCCCCGGCCAACCCAGACCTCGGCCCGTCCACCTGACACCACGTCGAGGGTGGCGAAGTCCTCAGCGGTCACCGGGTCGTGATGGGGCAACAGCGTGACTCCGGAGCCGAGCGCGATCTTCGAAGTTCGGCCTGCCAGCCAGGCCAGGAAGACCGGTGGGGACGCGGTGATGAAGTCGCTGAAGTGATGCTCACCCACGAAGGCCGCATCGAAGCCTGCCGGCTCAGCATGGTCGAGGTAGTCGAGGGTGTTCTGATGGCGCTCAGCCTGGCTCGTCCGCACCCCCGAGGCGGGGTCAGTGCGATGGTCTCCGAGGGTCAGCAGTCCGAGTTCCATGCCCCAGATTGTCCCAGCCAGGCCGATCACGCCGAGATGTCGTCCGCCGATTCCTCGAGCGTCACGAACACCCGTCGCACACCGAGAGCCGCCACGCCCAGGGCGGGCCCCAGCATCAGGGTCGGCAGCACCGTCAGGGCCAGATCGGTGAGGCGGGGTTCCACATTGATCGAGAGCCTCCCCGCCGGGCTGATGCTGCAGAACGCATTCACGACCGAGCTTTCGGGGTCAGCTCGAGGGGGTTCTCACCCTGAGCGATGGGCTCGGCGTCGCCCTGCTCGATCACCACCTCGCGCCGTTCGGACGGGCGGCCCGGTCCCGCGTGGATCCACAGGGCAACCGCGCACACGACCCAGGCGGCGACCGTCGCAATGACGATGTAGACCGCGAGGCGTGACACTGGGGCCTCCGTCAGAGCATGTCGGTGAGGACGGGCTCGAGGCCCAGCTCCAGCTTCCCCGCCAGCTGGGCGGCCCGGTCCCAGTCGTAGACGACATGACCCTTCAGGGTGGTCATGTCGCGGTGGATACGGCCGAGGGGCGAGTCAGCGAAGTGAACCGATGCGCCGGCACCCTCGACCGCGATGTTCACCGCCTGGAGGGAGAGACGGACGGCGTGGGCGGTGGCCAACCGGAACCGGCCCCGGTCAGC
>JAAEMS010000191.1 GCA_024225275.1 Actinomycetes bacterium | reverse complement strand
GTGTCGCCCGACGTGTCGTCGTCGCTGCCGCACGCGGCGGCGATCAACGTGAACGCGAACAACAACGCGAGCAGCTTGAACAGTGACTGCCTCATAGTGAGAGATTCCCTCCTGAACGACATGGAGTCGCTTCGGTCGGAAACGCTCGCACAGGCCAGAGCCGAATGCAAGGAACTCGCCGTCGCGGGACGGCGCCGAGGTGTCAGCCGGGGGAGGGCCCGGTCGTCTCGCGCTCGACGGATGTGGTCGACGCGACCTGGCGGCGGTCGATCTCGGGTGTCTCCCGGCCATGACCTTGAACACTGCCCAACCCGTACGAACCGGTGCGATTCTGCGCGCCACAGTCCGGCGAATCCGGCCCCGTCCGTGCAGTAGATGGGATGGAGGGCAAGCCAACCGGCTGTCACCGATGCCCGCGTGACCAGTCCCAGTGACCTTCAGGCCGTTCCCATTATTGGCTGCGATGCCAAGGTTGGTCAGGGTCTCAGCCCGCCGCTCTGCCAACCGGCCCAGCGCTGTGCTGACCTCGTCTGCCTCGATGAGTGACCGCATGTCCGCGCACGGTCGGCAGCTTGGCGCTGCCAGTCGGTCAAGACCGACCTCATTGGCCCCACCCTCGATGCTCGCCGAGCACAGGGCGAGGTCAGGGTCTACGAACCCCAGCCGCATGACGCCCATGGATTCGGCCACC
>JAAEMS010000190.1 GCA_024225275.1 Actinomycetes bacterium | reverse complement strand
GGCCTTGCCGTCGGGGCTCGGGGGGTAGGCGGCCCGGACCCGGTCGGAGTACAGGCGCCAGAACTCGTCGGCCTCGTCCTCGTTCAGCTCGGCCAGCAAGGGGCGTAGAGCGCTCCCTCTTGTCCACTCGGCTACCGCGTTGTCGCCCTCGAGCACGTGCAGATAATGCGACTCCCAGATGTCGACTTCGGCGCACAGTGGGGCCAGGAGATCGCGGTACCAGGCCATCTCGCCGACATGTCCGCGGCGTAGGAGAGGGCGGAGGCGGCTGGCCCAGGCCCCGTCTTCGACCACGTCCAGGATGGCGACATGGCTGGCCTGATGGTCGGGGTGGGGCATCTGAATCGCCAATGTCCCACCCGGCGTCAGACAGCCGAGCAGTCGGGGTAGGAGGTGGGCGTGGTCGTCCAGCCAATGGAGGGTGGCATTCGAATAGATGACATCAACCGGCTCCGATGGACTCCATTTGTTGATGTCGGCTTCCACCCACTCGATGGCGGGGTGGTCGGCGCGGGCCCGATCGAGCATCGGGGCCGACGAGTCGAGCCCTACCACCTGGGCATCAGGCCACCTCTCGGCCAGCACCGCGGTGAGGTTGCCGGGTCCGCATCCGAGGTCGATGACCGTCTTGGGATCCTCGATCGGGACCCGGTCGAGCAGGTCGAGGCCAGGGCGGATTCGGGGGCTGGCGTATCGCAGGTATTGAGCTGAATCCCAGGCCACCGGGCCAGACTGCCACCCCCGGGTCGTCCCGTCGAGGGTGACCCGGTCACCGAGGTCTGCACTCTTGCCGAATATGGGCCATGATGTCCTCCTCATACCTATCCAGCCGATTTCGAAAGGGGACCTCCGTTGGAGATCACCGTCCGGGTGAATGGCGAGTCGCACACCAACGACGTCGAGCCTCGAACCCTGCTCGTTCACTACATCCGCGATGTCCTGGGCAAGACCGGGACCAACATCGGCTGCGACACCTCGTCGTGCGGTGCCTGCACCATCCATCTCAACGGTGAGTCGGTGAAATCCTGCACCATGCTGGCGGTCCAGGCCGACGGCCAGGACATCACCACCATCGAAGGCCTCGCTGACGGCGACGAGCTGCACCCCATGCAGCAGGCCTTCATGGAGAACCATGCCCTCCAGTGCGGCTACTGCACGCCGGGCATGGTCATGGCTTCGGTTTCCCTCCTGGACGAGGTGCCGAGCCCTTCCGAAGCGGAGGTCCGCGAGGGCCTCGAAGGGAACCTGTGCCGCTGCACCGGCTACCACAACATCGTCAAGGCCGTCCTCGCAGCAGCTGAGGGCTGAGCCATGGCGGTGGTCGACGAGGCCGGTACCGCTCACATCGGTACCCGCCGTCTTCGCAAGGAAGACCCAGAGCTCCTGACCGGCGAGGCCCGGTACACCGATGACCTCGTGATGCCGGGTGCGGCCGTCCTGGCTGCAGTCCGTTCACCCCATGCCCGGGCCCGTATCGGGTCCATCGACGCGTCGGCCGCCGCCTCCATGCCCGGTGTCGTAGGCGTATACACCGGTGCTGACCTCGATGACCTCTGGGCTGGACCCATGCCCTGCGCATGGCCGGTCACTGAGGACATGAAGAATCCCCACCATCGGCCGGTGGCCACGGGCCAGGCCAGCTATGTCGGTGACATCGTGGCCGTGGTCCTGGCCGACGACAAGTACGCGGCCGCTGACGCAGCCGACGCGGTCATCGTGGACTACGACCCCCTGCCGGCGGTCACCGACCTCGCCGCCGCAGCCGCTGACGAAGTGGTCGTCCACGAGGACCTCGGCACCAACACCTCCTATGTCTGGGAGCTCACCCCTGATCCTGATGCTGTGAGCGCCGCCTTCGACGCGGCCACCCACACGGTGTCCGAGCAGTACATACAGCAGCGCTTGATCGCGGCGGCCATGGAGCCCCGGTCGGTGGCCGCGGTTCCGTCGCCCCACGGGGGCGAGATGGTGCTCTACAGCGCCACCCAGATCCCCCACATCCTCAAGGTGATGGTGGCCCTCACCCTGGGTGTGCCCGAGCACAAGATGAGGGTTGTCGCCCCGTCGGTCGGAGGTGGTTTCGGATCCAAGCTCGATGTCTACGCCGAAGAGCTCCTCTGTGTGGCCCTTGCCATCAAGTTGGGCCGCCCGGTGCGCTGGACCGAGAGCCGCTCCGAGGCCGCGGTCTCCACTGTCCAGGGTCGGGGCCAGATCCAGAACATGGAGCTGGCGGCCGACGAGAACGGCAAGATCACCGCCGTGCGGGCCGACATCGTGGCCGATATGGGGGCCTACCTCCAGCTGATCACGCCCGGTGTTCCCCTGCTCGGTGGCTTCCTCTACCACGGCGTCTACGACATTCCGAACTATTCGTTCAAGTGCACCGGCGTCTTCACCGACGCCGTACCCACTGATGCCTACCGGGGAGCAGGTCGGCCCGAGGCCACCTACGCCATCGAGCGGGCCATCAACTCCCTGGGCCGCCAGATGGGTCTCGACCCGGCCGAGATTCGGCGCCGCAACTTCATCCCCACCGACGCCTTCCCCTACGAGTCGGGCGCCGGACTCATCTTCGACTCGGGCGACTACGAACCGGGCCTCCAAATGGCCCTCGACATGGTCGGCTACGACGACATCCGCGCCGAGCAGGCCCGCCGCCGCGAGGCTGGCGACGTCAAGCAGCTCGGTGTGGGCATGGCCACCTATGTGGAGATGTGCGGGCTGGCCCCCAGTCGTACCCTCGCCGCCCTGAACTACGGCGCTGGTGGCTGGGAATCGGCCACGGTACGGGTTCTGCCCACCTGCAAGGTGCAGGTGGTCACCGGGGCTACGCCCCACGGCCAGGGCCATGAGACCTCATGGTCGATGATCGTCGCCGACAAGCTCGGCATCGATCCCGACGACGTCGAGGTCCTGCACTCCGACACCGCCATCAGCCCCACCGGTCTCGACACCTATGGGTCGCGGTCGTTGGCCGTTGGGGGCGTCGCCATCAACAACGCGGTCGACAAGGTGCTCAACAAGGCTCGACTCATCGCCGCTCACCAGCTCGAAGCCAGTGAGGACGACCTCGAGTACGTGGGTGGCCAGTTCCAGGTCAAGGGCACCCCGTCCAGTGCGGTTCCTCTGGCTGCTATCGCCTTCTCCGCCTTCACGGCCCACGATCTGCCCGACGGCATGGAGCCCAACCTCGAGGCGCTGGCCGTCTACGACCCCGAGAACTTCGTGTTCCCGTTCGGCAGCCATGTCTGTGTGGTCGAGATCGACACCGAGACGGGCGACGTCCATCTGCTCGACTACGCCGCGGTCGACGATTGTGGCAACCAGATCAACCCTCTCATCGTCGAGGGCCAGCTCCACGGTGGGATTCTCCAGGGCATCGCCCAGGCCCTCTGGGAGGAAGCCGTCTACGACGACGACGGGCAGCCACGCTCGACGACCTTGATGGACTACCTCGTACCGTCACCGGCCGAGGCCATCCAGTTCAAGCTCGACCACACGATCACTCCGAGTCCGGTCAACCCGCTCGGCGTGAAGGGTGTCGGCGAAGCCGGCTCAATCGGCTCGGCCCCCACCGTGATGAATGCGGTGGTCGATGCCCTCGAACCCTACGGAATCACCGATCTGACCATGCCGGCCACACCGAACAAGGTGTGGGCGGCCATCCGCCAATCGAACGACCCAGCCACTGGAGGACCAGCATGATCCCCGTCGCATTCGACTACCAGCGGGCCGAATCGGCCGACGAGGCCGTCGCGGCCCTTGCCGAGCACGGCGACGAGGCCAAGCTGCTCGCGGGCGGTCACAGCCTGCTACCGATGATGAAGCTGCGCCTGGCCGTGCCGTCGGTGGTCATCGACGTCGGTAGAGTCACCGACCTGTCCTACGTGAACGACGGTGGCGACCATGTAGCCATCGGGGCCCTCACCCGGCACCGCGACGTCGAGACCAACGACCTCGTTGCCTCCCAGGCCCCCCTGCTGGCCAAGGCCACCACCCAGGTGGGCGACCCCCAGGTTCGCCATCGGGGCACGATTGGTGGCTCGCTGGCTCACGCCGACCCGGCCGCCGACCTCCCGTCGGTGCTGCTGGCCATGGGCGGCAGCCTGGTGGCCAAGGGACCCAACGGCGAACGGGTCATCCCGGCCGGTGAGTTCTTCACCAGCTTCCTCGAGTCGACCCTGGCTCCTGACGAAATGCTCACCGAGGTGCGCATTCCGAAGATGCCCGACGCCGGCTGGTCGTTCCAGAAGTTCAACCGTCGGGCCCAGGACTTCGCCATCGTCGGCTGCTCGGTCGTTCGCCAGAACGGCTCGTGCGGCATCGGTCTGGTCAATATGGGTTCGACCCCGCTGAGCGCCTCGGCCGCCGAGGCTGCCATCTCCGGGGGTTCCTCGGTCGAGGACGCCGCGGCGGTGGCCGCCGAGGGCACCGATCCCAGCTCCGACCTCAACGCCAGCGAAGAGTATCGGCGCCATCTGGCCCGGGTCCTCGTCCGTCGGGGTCTCGAAGAGGCTTCGTCCTGAGCCACTAGCTGATCCAGTTCGAGCCGGCTGCTAGCTCACCCACCGAACTTTCCGCGTGGTCGACCAGAAAAGTGGGATCTGGCGCGGACAGTTGGGGAGGGGCGAGGATGCCGTAGCCTGCGGGACCATGGCGTTCGAGGTGACCGATGTCGACCAGGTTCAGCAGGGGCTGCGCGAGCACGACTACCTGGCCGATCAAGGACTGGCCACCACCATCTTCCTGGCCCTGAAGCTGGGCCGCCCCCTCCTGCTCGAGGGCGAGGCCGGCGTCGGCAAGACCGAGGTGGCCAAGGTCCTCTCCCGCTGGAGCGGGGGTGACTTGATCCGCCTCCAGTGCTACGAGGGTCTCGACGCCGCTCAGGCCGTCTACGAATGGGACTACTCCCGCCAGCTCCTCCACCTCCGGGCCGCCGAGGCCACAGGAGTGGCGGCCACCGAAGCGGTCACTGAGCTCGAGGACGAGCTCTACACCGAGAAGTTCCTGGTGAAACGGCCCCTGCTCCAGGCCATCAGCTCCACCGCCGATCAGCCGCCCATCCTGCTGATCGACGAGGTCGATCGGGCCGACGACGAGTTCGAGGCCTTCCTGCTCGAGGTTCTCAGCGACTTCACGATCACCGTCCCCGAGCTCGGCACCTTCCAGGCTGATCGGCCGCCCATCGTCATCATCACCTCGAACCGCACCCGTGACGTGCACGATGCTCTCAAGCGCCGATCGCTCTACCACTGGGTCGAGCACCCAGACTTCGAGCGCGAGGTGCAGATCGTCCAGCTCCGCGCCCCAGGGGTGCCCGCCCACCTGACCCGCCAGGTCGCGGCGGCCACCGAGGCGTTCCGGGGGTTGGGTCTCTACAAGCCGCCAGGGGTGGCCGAGACCATCGACTGGGCCCAGGCCCTGGCCTTGCTCGGCACCGAGAAGCTCACTGCCGATACGGTCGACGCCACCCTGGGTACGGTCCTCAAGTACCGCGAAGATCAGGACCGAGTCCGCAATGAGGGGCTCGAGAACCTGGCTGCCAGCGCGGTGCTGCGGGGCAGCTGAGCGCCGCGCTCGTGGTCGCACAGCCATGACCGACGATGGGCCGGCCGACAACGCGGTCGATGATGGGCCCGGTGCCGAGCGCATCGCCGTGGCCTTCGTGCGAGCCCTGCGTTCGGCGGGCCTCGACGTGCCAGTCACGAGCGTCATCACCTTCCTACAGGCCCTCGGTGAGGTGGGCGTCATCAAGAAGGTGGCGGTGTACTGGGCCGGGCGCTCGACCCTGCTTACCAACCCCGAGGACATTCCGGTCTTCGATGATGTGTTCCGGGCGTACTTCCTTCAGGGGCCACCGGCCGACATCGTGCAGGTCGCTACCCAGGAGATAACGATTGCCGTCGATGACGACGAGGATGACGACGAGCCCGAGGTGGGCGATACCGACGACGGACGCGACGACGACAACCCCGTCATCACCGTCCGCTTCAGCGACCGCGAGGTCCTGAGCCACAAGGATTTCGCCTTGTGTTCGGTTGAGGAGCTCGACGAGCTGCACCGCCTCATGGCCGACCTGCGCATCGTGTCCTCGCTCAGGGAGAGTCGCCGTGAGGCCCGCTCCAAAGGTCAGGCCGGCCGCCCTGATCTCCGCCGGATCGTGCGCCGGGCGCTCGCCACCGGGGGTGAGCCCATTCACCGCAAGTTCAAGGCTCACGGCACCCGACCCCGTCGCCTCGTGCTCCTGGTCGATGTCTCCGGCTCGATGGAAGCCTACGCCCGGTCTCTCCTGCGCTTCGTTCACGCCGCGGTCGTGGGCCGCACGCGGGTCGAGGCGTTCACCCTCGGTACCCGCCTCACCCGCCTCACCCGCGAGCTGTCGTCGCGCGACCCCGACGCTGCCTTTCGGGCCGCTACCGGGTCGGTCGAGGACTGGTCGGGGGGCACACGCCTGGGTGAGACCCTCCGCCAATTCAACGACGAGTGGGCGGTGAGGGGGATGGCTCGGGGGGCGGTGGTCGTGATCCTGTCCGACGGGTGGGATCGTGGTGATCCCGATGTGCTGGGTGAGCAGATGGCCCGCCTCCATCGGGTCACCCATCGCCTCATCTGGGTCAACCCCCTGAAGGCTTCGCCGGGCTACGCACCCTTGGCCCGGGGTATGGCTGCGGCCCTTCCCCATGTCGATGAGTTCATCGAGGGTCACAGCCTCGACAGCCTCGAGGAGCTGGCTCGGGTCATCTCAGCGTGAAGGTTTTCGTGGGATTCCCAACTCGACGTATTGACTATTGTCGATGTGTCTGCCATAGTCACACATAGACGATGGTCGATATGTGATCGATATGTAGGGAAGACCGGGAGACGTCATGGACTGGCTTGTTGATCTACTGGATCGGGTTGGGGGCGATGTTGTCAGGACATTCGAGAGCGTGTGGCCCTTCCTCGCCATTGCCGTGTTGGTCGCGGCCGCGGTGCCCGTCTATGTCGGCCTCGACCGGATGTCGCGCCTACTTCGGCGCCGGTGGTCCGTCGCCACGGTTGGTGCCGTGGCCCTGGCGACCCTGACCCCGTTCTGCTCCTGCGGTACCACCGCGGTGCTGTTGGGGATGATCGCGGCCTCCTCGCCGTGGGCGCCTCTCGTGGCGTTCATGGTGTCGTCTCCGCTGACGAGCCCGTCGGAGCTCATATTCTCGGCCGGCCTGTTCGGCTGGTCCTTCGCCCTCCTGTTCTTCGTGGGCACGATCGTGCTCGGTCTCGCCGCAGGCTGGATCGCCCACCGGCTCGACAAGGCGGGCTGGCTCGACGGGCAAGCACGCGTGCAGAGCGTCCCCCCTTGCGACTCGACACCGGTTGACCAATCGCCTGGCGGCCATCAGGTCGACACCTGCGGTGTCGAGGTCGGGTCGGGACCGTCCTCGGGTGGGGTAGCTACCCAGGTCGAGTCGCCGATCACCCTCGTTTCGTCACGACCCGGTCTGACCGAACGCCTCCGCCTTGCCGACTACGGCCGCGAGGTCGTGAGGACCGGTCGCCGGCTCCTGGTCTTCTTCTTCGCTTACACGACTATTGGCTACATCGTGATCGAGGCAATCCCGACCTCCTGGCTGACGGACTACCTCGGTGGTGGCTCGGCCCTGGCCGTTCCCCTCGCCGCCATCATCGGTATTCCCGCCTATATCAACACCGAGGGGTCCCTGCCGCTGGTGGCCACGATGGTCGAAGGGGGCATGGGCCCGGGTGCCGCGCTGGCCTTCATCGTGACGGGTGCGGGTACCAGCGTCGGGGCCATCAGTGGCTTGTTCGTGATTGCTCGCACCCGAGTGGTCGCCCTCGTCGTCGCCATGCTGTTCGCTGGCGCCCTGGTCCTCGGGTGGACCGGCCAGCTCCTGCTCTGACCTGAAGGGCTCGGCGAGGCCGAAGCGAGTCGCTGAGCGGAGTTCAGTGTGAAGAGCAGGCAGGCCTGGCAGGCTGAGAGGGTGGACGGCGACCTCCTGAGCATCGACGATCCCGCTCAGGCCCGAAGCCTGCGGCAGATGAAGCTGAGGGCCACGGGCCTGCTTCTGATCGCGGCTGTCCTGTTCGTTGTCGTCCGGCTCCTGACCGACAGTGACGGGTGGGCCGGCTATGTCGAGGCTGGGGCCGAGGCGGCCATGGTCGGTGGCCTGGCCGATTGGTTCGCGGTCACCGCTCTGTTCCGCCATCCCCTCCGGCTGCCCATTCCCCATACCGCCATCATCCCCAAGCGGAAGGACGAGCTGGGGCGTGGGCTGGGCAGCTTCGTGCGTGACAACTTCTTGTCACCCGAGGTCGTGATGGAACGCGTCACCCGGGCGGAGCCGGCCGCTCGACTGGGCGAGTGGTTGTCGAGACCAGGCTCGGCCGAGCGGGTGGCCGACGAGGCTGCCACCGTCTTGTTGGGTGTCCTGGATGTTCTCGACGATGACGAGATCCAGGCCGGCATCGAGCATGCGGTCGTCGAACGAGTTCGCGGCGTACCCGCCGCCCCACTTCTCGGTCGTAGCCTCGAGCTGGTCCTCGAGGGTGATCGTCATCACCACCTCCTCGACTCGGTGGTGAAAGGCGTCCATCACTATCTGATCGACAATGAGCAGCAGCTCCGTCAGCGCCTCTATCTCGAGTCTCCTCGCTGGGTGCCCCAGGGCATCGACGATCGGGTCTTCGACAAGATCAATGGGGTGATCGGCTCGTTGCTGATCGATATCGAGGGCAATCCCGACCACGAGATGCGTCAGATCCTCGACGACCGCTTGAGCGACCTTGTGGTCCGGCTGAGAAACTCACCCACCATGGCGGCCCGGGCCGAGGGGCTGAAGGAGGAACTCATCGACCACCCCGCGGTGCGGGCATGGACCGGTGGACTCTGGAGCGATCTGAAGGCAGAGCTGGTGAGGGCGGCAGGCGATCCCGACAGCCAGCTCCACCGACGCTTCGTGGCTGCTGGCCAGAGCGCCGGGCAGCGACTGGTCCAAGACGCCTCGACCCGGGCCAAGGTCGACCACTGGATTGGAGCGGCTGCGGCCCACCTGGTGGAGCAGGGCGGTGAGGAGGCCGCCGACCTGATCTCCAGCACCGTCGAGCGGTGGGACGCCGACGAGACCGGTCGTCGCATCGAGCTCCAGGTCGGTCGTGACCTCCAGTTCATCCGGATCAACGGCACCGTGGTAGGAGCCTTGGTCGGGCTGATCATCCATGCTGTTGGGGAGCTGCTGTAGGGGCGCCACACTGGTGGTCATGACTGTCATCAAGATCAACGCCATCACCGTTCCCGCTGAGGCCGGCGACGAGCTGGCCAACCGGTTCGGGGCCCGGATGGGCGCCATCGACGGCCAGGATGGGTTCGAGGGCTTCGAGCTGCTCCAGCCCACTGACGACCGCAACGTCTGGCTGGTGTTGACTCGCTGGCGCGACCAGGAGGCCTTCGACGGATGGGTGTCGTCGCCCGCCTTCCAGCATGGTCACCGGGGCGCCGACAAGCCCACCGACGCTGGTGGCCCCGTCAGCACCGACAGTGAGCTCTGGCACTACGAGGTCAGTGTCTCCATCTGAAGTCATAGGCTGAAGCCATGCAGGAGATCGTGAAAGACATCGATCGGTGGCGGACGGCCGGCAAGGCCGTGGCCGTCGCTCGGGTCGTCGATGTCGAGGGTTCGGGCCCCCGACTACCCGGTGCCGCCATGGCCGTCAGCGAAGACGGAGAGGTCGCCGGTTCGGTGTCGGGAGGCTGTGTCGAAGGAGCGGTCGTCACCGAGGCCCTCGAGATTCTCGCTGGCGGCGACCGCCGGATCGTGACGTTCGGATACAGCGACGACGAGGCGTTTGCCGTGGGGCTCACCTGTGGCGGAACGATCCACCTCTTCATCGAGCCCCTCGACTGGTGAGCATCTACGACGAGTTGAAGAAGGCTCTCACCGCCGAGGAGCCGGTGGCGCTGGTCACCATCATCAAGGGCCCCCACATCGGGGCCAAGCTGCTGATCGGCCCCGACCGCGAGCCGATGGGCACTTTGGGCGACCCTGACCTCGATCGGGTCGTCGGGCGCGACGCGTTGGGCGAGCTGGCCCAGGGTCAGACTCTGGTGCGTCACTATGGCGAGCACGGCGAAGCCCGCGAGGAAGACGTCCACGCCTTCATCGAGTCGTTCGCGGCCCGACCCCGCATGATCATCTTCGGCGCCGTCGACTTCACTGCGGCCCTCAGCCGGGTGGCCCGGCTCCTGGGCTACAAGGTCACCGTGGCCGACGCCAGGCCTGTGTTTGCCACCACCCAGCGTTTCCCTTTCGCCGATGAGGTGCGGGTCGACTGGCCTGACCGCGTGCTAGCCGATTTGGCCGGCGAACTGGGCGCCCGCGACGCAGTCTGCGTGCTCACCCACGACCCCAAGTTCGATGTTCCGGCGGTCATGTCAGCCATCGAGACCAAGGTCGGCTACCTGGGGGTCATGGGGTCACGCCGTACCCACGACAACCGCCTGGTCCGGCTGCGTGAGGCGGGTATCACTCCCGAAGGCGAAGAGCGGATGATGTCGCCCATCGGCCTCGACATCGGTGCCCGCACGCCGGAAGAGACAGCGATCAGTATCGTCGCCGAGATAATCGCCCAGCGCACCGGCCGCGAGGCACCGTCCCTCCGCCACACCGAGGGCTCCATTCATCGCTGAATCCCGCCCCCTCGCGCCGAACGCTCAGATGGCAACGACTCCGGCGGTAACTCGCTCCCACCGGTTCATGGTTCGGCAAGGGATACGAACAGGTGCGTACAAAGGGGCCGTTTCGGGCACATGCACACCAGATTCGGGTTTCACTCCCCGTGTTCGAACCCAGAGGGAGCGACCTGATGCACCGGTGCGGGGGCCTCCACCACGCCGGTAGGTCAGTCGGACCCTGCTCCTGCCTTCCCTGATCAAGGTATTGAATTCACGGTCCACGCCAACCCGGGCGACAAGCTCAGCTTCGCCAGCATGTTCGTGTTCTCGAACGACTGGTTCTTCGGTACCCACCAGCTGGGTCTCGACCTGTATGACTCGGCCGGCCTCCCCATCAGCGGTGACGTCACCAACGAGATCCTCCTGCTCGATGCCGGCACCGAGGCCGACGAGACCTGGGGGAGCGAACCTCGGAGTCGTTGGGCCTGCTCTACGCCATGCACTGGCCGTTCCGGCAGTACGAATCGGCCCGCGGTATCCGCCGGTCGCCACTCCACGACCGTCTGGCCGCCGCGGGGGCCGTCTTGGGCGAGCTGGCCGGCTGGGAGCGCCCCAACTGGTATGCCACCAGGGGGCAGGAACCGGTCTACGAGTACTCCTACGGCGAACAGAACTGGCAGCCCAACCTCCAAGCCGAGTGTGGGGCGGTGCGCCGATCGGTGGGGCTGTTCGATCAGACCTCGTTCGCCAAGCTCTCGGTGCAGGGGCCCGACGCGCTGGCCGTGCTCGACCGTGTGAGCGCCAACGCCATCGATGTCGAGCCCGGCCACGGGGTGTACACCCAGTGGTTGAATGACCGGGGCGGGATCGAGTCGGACCTCACCGTCCACCGGCTCGCCGATGACGACCTTCTGGTGGTCACCGCGGCGGCTGGGCAGCGCCGCGACTGGACCTGGCTCGAGCGGGCATCTCGAGGCCGCGATGTCCACCTCTCCGATGTCACCGACGACTGGGCGGTGCTGGGCGTGATGGGACCCAACGCCCGTCGCCTCCTCCGACCCCTGACCGACACCGACCTCGGTCACGAGCTCTTCCCGTTCGGGGCCATTCGGCCAGTGTCACTCGCCGGCACCGAGGCCCTGGCCTTGCGCATGTCCTACGTGGGTGAGCTGGGTTGGGAGCTCTACGTTCGGGCCGGAGATGCCGCCGCGCTGTACGACTCGATCGTGGCGGCCGGGCCCGATCACGAGCTGGTCCACGCCGGCTACCACGCCATGAACGCCCTGCGGCTCGAGTCGGGCTACCGCCACTGGGGCCACGACATCACCGACGAGGACACCCCTCTCGAAGCTGGCCTCGGGTTCGCAGTGGCCTGGGACAAGCCAGGTGGATTCGTCGGCCGCGAGGCACTCCTCGCTCAGAAGGGCCAGCCCCTCACCAAGCGGCTCACCCAGTTCCGGCTCGAGGACCCCGATCGGCTGCTCTACCACGACGAGCCGATCTACCGCGATCACGACCTGGTGGGCCGTACCAGCTCCGGCCTGTGGAGCCAGACCCAGGCCCGCTGTCTGGCCATGGGGTATGTGAACCACCATGATGGCGTCACGGCCGACTGGCTCGATGCCGGGGTCTGGGAGATCGAGGTAGCCGGCACTCGGGTCCCCGCCACCGCCTCGCTGCGGGCCTTCTTCGATCCTCGCAAGGAGAGGGTCAAGATCTAGTCCCCGGGGGCGATCCGCCACCAGGGAACCGGGCCCTGGGGGTCTGGTCGGCTGAGGGCGGGCACGGTCTACTCTGACTGTCATGTCAATACCTGGACCCATCAGCCGGCCGGCCAGTGCGCTGGTCGCCCCTACCGTCCTCGAGCGGGCGTTCGAAGACCCCGGCCCGGTGCTCGAGCTTCTCGACAGGGGAGCGCCCTACAGGACCCTGGCTGCGGTGCACCGCGAGCCGGCCAGCACTCCGGCCGCGCCCTGGTTCCGGAATTTCTGGGCCCTGGGTGGCAAGGTGCTCTTCCCAGGGGCCGACGACGTCTTCCACAACCCCCTGTACACCGAACGGGCCAAGGAGCTGTTCGGAGCCCAGGTGGTCTCACCCCTGGCGATGATGACCAACCTCAACGCCCCCGGGCCGGACTCTCCGCCCCACCTCGACTTGCCCTTCTTCCGCGGCGCTCATCAGCGCGAGGTGCCCGCCTGGATGCTGGCGCCCATGGGCTACTCGGGGCTGTTCCACCACTGGGCCATCCCGGTGGCCTCGGTCATCACCTGGTTCTACGACGGACCGGGCGGCGAGTTCGAGTATTGGCCGGACGGCTTCGATCAGCCCAGCCTCCGGGTCAGCGAGCTGGCCGCCAATCAGGCGGTCATGGCCGACAACGAGTACACCTACCATCGGGTCTGTCAGGTGGGCGCCGCCGAGGACTTCCGGCCCCACAACCGGGTGCCGTACAGCGCCACCCTCGAGCTCGACGACGATCAGTGGGTCATTCGCGACGAGGGGGTAGATCTCGCCCGCTACCAACGGGGTGAGATCCGGATGTCGGTGCTCTGGAAGGCGTACTGCTTCACCGACCAGGCCCAGGCCGACGCCTTCACCAGCGGGGCCGACAACCTCACCCCGGCCCAGATCGTCGATCTCTTCCAGGCCGACCTGCGTCATCGGGGCAAGAGCATCGACCCTCCCGAGAACCTCGACGGTGAAGATGCCTGGTCGCACGCCATCAGAGAGACCTATGGGGTCACCGGCTACTGATCGTCCTCGGAGCGAGCCCAGCAACGTACCGCCCATCAGCGGGGACTTCTCGGCCGGCGCGGTGGGCCACGGGTTCAACGCGGTTCTTCATTCCGGAATGCCCAGCACCTGAGGGTCAAGCGAGCCCTTCACTCCGATCACGACGATACGACCCAGTGCGGCGGACCTCACCCCTTCGGCCAAGGGCTCGATGGTCCTTCGCCGGCCAACTCTCTGCACGACGTGATGGTCACCCCCGTCGAGCTCGACGATCCCTTTGGCCCGGATGATCCCAGCCGGCCACCGGTCCAGGAAGCTCTCGAGCTGGGTGCGGGATACCGGCTGGGGAAGCTCGATGACCGTCGACTCGAACAGGCCGTCGAGGTCGGGCCCGCCGACTTCCGGACCTGGTTTGCGGGGCCCGACCTCGAGGTCGAGGACCAAGCTCGGGGCCACCGCTCCATCGCTGATCACCAGCACCTGTGGGTTGGGTCCGGACACGGTCTCGAGCCAGGCGGTCACCTCGTCGATGCCCTCGGGGTCCACCAGATCGGCCTTCGTCAACAACACCACGTCACCACCCCGCAGCTGGCGGGTGACCAGCTCCCCCACGAACTGGTCGCGGGACTGGGTGCGGATGGTCTCTGCGTCGGCCAGCACGATTACTGCATCGAGGCGGCAGCCGGGCCAGCCCTGTCCGTAGTGAGCGATCTTGGCCGGGTCGGCCACCCCACTGGCTTCGATGACGATCTGGTCGGGGAGGGGGTCGAGCTCGAGGACCTGATCGAGCGCGTCGCCCAGGGAGTCGGCGATCGAACAGCAGATGCAGCCGTTCTGGAGGCTGATGGTGTCGCCGTCGTGGGCGGCGATGAGGTCGATGTCGATGTTCACCGAACCGAAGTCATTCACCAGCACGGCGAGGCGGCGCCCATGGTCGCCGGCCAGGAGTTGGTTGAGCAGGGTCGTCTTCCCAGCCCCGAGATAGCCCCCGATGATCGTTACGGGGGTCAGGCCCTCGGTCACGTGAGCGGGGTGATGGGGAACTTCTCACCCTCGAACACGGTGCCCCAGATCGGGATCTCGTTGAGTCCGTCGGCGCCTACGTCATAGGGGTCGGCGTCGAGGATGGTGAAGTCGGCCTTCTTGCCCCATCGCAGGGAGCCGACCTCGCCCTCCAGCCCCAGCATGTAGGCCGCATTGGTGGTGATGGCCTTGATCGCGGCGTCGAGCGAGGCTCTCTCGTTGGCGCCCATGACCTCACCTGACTCATTGATCCGGTTGGCCGCCACCCACGCGTTGTTGAGGGGCTTGGCCGGCGCCATGGTGAAATCGGAGTGGACGGCGAAGCGCACGCCCGCCCTTTCGAGGGACCCCACCCTGGACATCTGCGAGGCCCTCTCGTAGCCGAGGGTGTTGTCGGCGAAGGCCCGCGACAGCTCGTACACGTAGTACACCTGTACCGAGGCCTGGGCGCCTAGCGCAGCGAGCCTCTCGACCTGTTGGGGTCGCGACACCCCAAAGTGCTCGAAGGTGAACCGATGGTCGAACCGGGGCCGCTCCCATTGGAGTTTTTCGAGGGTCTGGAGAGCCAGCTCGACCCCGTTGTCGCCCGAGCAGTGCACATGGATGTTCAGCCCCGCGTTCCAGAGAGCCCTGGCGATCTGCTCGAATCGTTCGGGCGGGGTCATCCACTCGCCGTGGCGGCCGTCGAGGTGCCCGGGAAAGCCCAGTTGGAGGAGCTCGGCAAAGAAGCCACCGTCGGCAAACATCTTCACATGGTTGCTGAACCGGAGCCGGTGGGTGTTGCGTTCCGGTAGGGCAAGGAAGCGGTCGACCATGTCCTGGTCGGACTGGTCGTCGCCGTCGGGGCCCATCGTGAAAGGGAGGAGCTGGGTGCGGAAGGGTGTGTCGGGCCGCTCCATCACCGCCTTCAGGTCATCCCACTCCTTTTCGAACCCGTACATGCCCAGGGCGGCGTCACCGATGGTGGTTTGGCCTCCGTGGTGGATGACCTGACGCATCCGGTCGAGGCCGGCCCGAAACCGTTCGGTACCCAGGATGAAGTGGTTCATGTAGCGGAAGGCGAAGCCGAGTCCGGTCTCGAAGAAGGCACCCCGATCGGTGTCGACCTGAGGGTGGCGACGGGCGGCGTCCATATCGACACCCATCCACTCGAAGCACGCATCGTTGACGATGAACGAGTGGTAGCCGCGGTGCCACACGATGATGGGTCGGGTGGTGGAGATGCCGTTGAGCTGATCACGGTCGATGTCGCCGTGCCAGATGGGATGGTGACCCCAGGCGAACAGGGGCTCGTCGGGGTCGAGGCGGGTGTCGAGATCCACCAGCCGGTCCAGGAGCTCGACCCGGCTGCGTACGGCGCCGACCTCCTCCCAGGGCAGGCTCCAGTTGGTGGCCGTGGTGAACTCCATCGGGAGGAGGATGGCGGCCATCGACGGGTGCAGATGGGGGTCGATCAGGCCCGGCATGATCACATGGTCGGCGAAGGTGTCATCGATCTCGTATTCGTAGCGGTCGAGCCAGGGCCGCATTGTCTCCAGGGTGCCGACTTCGAGGATCTTGCCGTCGCGCACGGCCACGGCCTCGGCCGTCGGAAGCGAGGCCTCCATGGTGCGGACACGGCGGGCGGTGAAGATGGTGATGTCGGCCATGGGCCCGACAGTAGTTCGCCCCAGAGGCGGCGCATTATGGTCAGAGGCGGACGACGACCAGGGGGACCTGTGGATTTCACGCCCAACGAGGACCACGAAGCCATCCGCGAGGGAGTCCAGCGCGTGTGTGCCGACTTCCCCGACAGCTACTGGCGCGAGATGGACGACGGCCATGAGTTCCCATGGGAGTACTACAAGGCCATGGCCGATGGGGGCTGGATCGGTATTGCCATCCCCGAGCAGTACGGGGGTGGCGGGCAGGGCATATCCGAGGCCGCCATCGTGGTCGAGGAGGTAGCTGCCAGCGGAGCGGCCATGAACGGCTGCACCGCCATCCACCTGTCGATCTTCGGGATGAACCCGGTGGTCAAGTACGGCAGCGACGAGATGCGCCAGAAGTATCTGCCGGCCACCGCCGACGGGTCGCTTCAGGTGGCCTTCGGGGTCACCGAGCCCGACGCCGGCACCGACACCCTCAGCATCACCACCCGGGCCACCCGCGACGGCGAGCAGTACATCGTGAACGGTCGGAAGGTCTGGACCAGCAAGGCCACCTACTGCGACAAGTGCCTCCTCCTGGTGCGGACGACCCCCAAGGACGAGGTGAAGCGAGGGGTGGAGGGCATGACCCTGCTGTTGGCCGACATCCAGCGGCCCGAGGTCGAGATCACCCCCATCCCCAAGGCGGGCCGCAACGCGGTGGTGAGCTGCGAGGTGGTCTACGACGACTTGCCGGTCCCCGTCACCGACCGGGTCGGCGAAGAGGGTATGGGGTTCCGGTACCTGCTCGAGGGCCTCAATCCCGAGCGCATCCTGGTCGCTGCCGAGGCCGTCGGCATCGGCAAGGCTGCCCTGCGCAAGGCGGTGCAGTACGGGCAGGATCGGGTCGTGTTCGGCCGTCCGATCGGTCAGAACCAGGGTCTGTCGTTCCCGCTGGCCGAATGCCACGCCCGACTCCACGCCGCCGAGCTGGTGGTGAGTGAGGCCGCCTGGCGTTACGACAACGGGCTTCCGTGCGGCGAGCAGGCCAACCTGGCCAAGTGGCTGGCCGCCGATGCCGGGTACCAGACCGCCGACCAGGCAGTACAGACCCACGGCGGTATGGGCTACGCCAAGGAGTACGACGTCGAGCGGTACTGGCGCGAAGCCCGGGTCATGAAGCTGGCGCCCATCAGTCAGGAGATGGTCATGAACTATGTGGCTGAACACGTCCTGCGTCTGCCTCGGTCCTACTGAGTTGGTGCCCTTGTGAGCAATCTCCTCCCTTCCCTCGTCTCGACCCGCCATCTGGTCGCCGATGACCCGGTCGCGGCCCAGGAGTTCTTCCACTCCAGGGGTCTCACCGACGGGCTGCCCGTGGTACCCCCTACGGCCGGTGCGGTGCAGGCGATGCTCGACTGGGCCCTCCTACCGGCCGACACCCTGTTGGGGGTCGAACCGGTTCGGGAGAGGGCGGTCACCGCCGAGAAGGTCGCCATCAACGCCGTCATGGCTGGCTGCCTGCCCGCCCACTTCCCGGTGGTGGTGGCGGCGCTCACCGCCATGCTGCGCGACGAGTTCCTGGTGCACGGAGCGACGGCCAGCACCGGTGGCTGCGCGGTGATGGTGCTCGTCAACGGCCCGGTGCGCAACCAGATCCAGATGGACGGCACGTTCAGCGTGCTCGGCAACCATGATCGGGCGTCGGCGTGCATAGGGCGGGCCGTACGGCTCTGTCTGATCAATATCCTCGACGTGCGGCCCGGCGGGATCGACCGCAGCACCCTGGGTCACCCCGGGAAGTTCAGTTTCTGCATCGCCGAAGACGAGGAGAACTCGCCCTGGCCTGGTGAGGCGTCCGAGCGGGGTGTACCCGGGGATACGGCCGCGGTTACGGTCATGGCCGCCCAGGGGCCCCGACAGATCATGAATGAGTGGACCACCGAGCCCGAGGAGATCCTCGAGACGTTCGCCGCAGAGATGCGGGCCAGCCTTCTCAATTACTCCATCTGGGGCGGCAACTGGGCCATCGTCATCCCGCCCCAGCTCCGAACTCACCTCGGTGGGGCTGGCTGGTCGAAGGCCGACATCCGTGGCTTTCTGCAGGAGAGGGCCCGGGTGGAGCGCAGCCAGTGGGCCGACGTGGGCAAGGGGGCGGTAGTCCGCGACCGCGGCGAGACCGAGTACCCGGCCCTGCCCCATCCCGAAGACCTGATCATCATCGCCGCCGGGGGCCCGGCCGGAGGGTTCGGTGCGGTCATTCCGCCATGGCTCGGCCCCAAGAGCCGGGCCGTCACCGTTCCCGTCGCCGCCTGCCTGGATTGCTAGGAGAGACAATGGAAGTTCTCGATCCGACCCATGAGACCGAGCCGATCGGTGGCGAAGCCCCCGCCCGCCTCGACTCGATGAAGGGCTGCACGGTGGGCGTCATCTCCAACGGCAAAGAGGGGGCCAAGGTCTTCTTTGCCCATATGGAGGATGTGCTGCGCTCGGAGTACGGCGTGGCCGAGGTCGTCCAGCGGGTGAAGCAGAACTATTCGGCGCCCGCCGAGGCCGAGCTCATGAGAGAGGCGATGGGCTGGGACGCTGTGTTGTCCGGGGTGGGCGACTGAGGTTCCTGCTCGTCGTGCAGTCTGCACGACTCCGCCACCGCCGAGAAGCTCGGTATCCCCGCCGTCAGCGTGATGACCACCGCCTTCGTAGATGCCGCCGAGCTGATGGCTCGAGTCTGCGGCGTCCCCGACCACGAGTTCGCGATCATCGAGCACCCCATAGCCAGCGCCACCGACGCCGCCCTTCGTCCCCAGGCCGAGCAAGCCACCCACCGCGCCGTCCACCTCTGGACCCACGACCAACCCCGCCCCTGGTAGGACCCGGTAGTCCGGTAGGGGTCAGACCCCTATCCGCGAGTAGGGGTCTGACCCTTATGGGCGGATAAGTACCAGAGGTCAGATCGATAGTCATCGATGTCACAGGGTCTGAGTAGCTTCGCTGGCATGCCTCGAACCCCCCGTATTCATGTCTCCGATTCCTGGTACCACGTCTTCAACCGTGGTGCCCGGCGACAGGCAGTATTCTTCGACAGCACTGACCGTCGGCTCTTCCTTGAACTGATCGCGGAGGTTGCTGACCGCTATGGCGTCGAGATCCACGCCTATTGCCTCATGGGCAACCACTATCACATCCTCATCAGAGCTCCCGAGCCGAATCTTGGTGAGGTCATGCAATACCTGATCGGGACCTACACGACTCGGTTCAACACCCGACACCGCTTCGATGGTGCGCTGTTTCGGGGCCGATACAAGGCGGTTCTGGTCGCCACCGAGAGGTACCTGGTTGGCGTTAGTCGGTACATCCACCGCAATCCGGTCGATGGGGGGTTGACCAAGAATGTCGACGACTACATCTGGTCGAGCCTGCCCGACTACCTCGGTCTGAGGCCCGCTCCACACTGGCTTCACACCGGCGTCACCCTCGCGCTCGCGGGTGGCTGGCAGGAGTACGCGGCCTTCGTGCGAGCGAGCTTTCGCGACATCGAACTCGACGACTTCTATGGCCGGGCCCGGGTCCCCTCGGTGCTCGGTTCACCGGTGCACACTGCGCTGGCTGAGGCCAGCTAGCGGACCAACACCCGAACGGAGGGGTCAGACCCCTAGTGGTGAATAGGGGTCTGACCCCTGACGACCTACGATCGGGGGATGGACGGGGTTCCGCAGAGGCAGGACGACCACATTCGTTTGTCTGACGCGGAACGGCGCGAGGTGATTGCCCGGCTCCAGGAGGCCACCGACGAGGGGCGACTCACCATCCTCGAGTTCGAGGATCGTGTCGGCCTGGTCTGGGAGGCCCGGACCCGAGGAGACCTGGCCGGCATCGACGACGACCTACCGTTCCGAGCCCTCCCCGCCCGCATCCCTCCCGACCATGTGCTCACCCCCGCCGAGGCTCGGCGCCAATGGATCATCTCGATGCTCGGCGGCACCCGGCGCAAGGGTTCCTGGAAGCCCGGCTCGCCCACCATGGCCGTTGCCGTTCTGGGCGCGGTCGATCTCGATCTGAGTGATGTCGAGGACGACATCGTCGAGATCGTGGCCATCAGCCTGTTTGGTGGTGTCGAGGTGAAGGTGCCCGCCGGTACCCAGGTCGAGATGGGCGGGTTCGCTCTCCTGGGCGGCAACCGTGATCGCACCGATCCCGTCGAGGGTGGCCCACCCCTTCGGGTTCGGATCCGTAGCTTCGCTTTCGCGGGCGGCTGCAATGTGCGCAACCGCCGGTTCCGGTTTCGCCGGCTCCGCCGCCAGGTCCGATGACGACTGCTGCCGTGCTGCTCGCCGCCGGCGAGGGCAGCCGCTTCGACGGTCCCACCCACAAGCTTCGGGCACCTTTCCGGGGTCGACCCCTGGCCGCCTGGGCCATCGATGCTGCCGTCGAGGCCGGCCTCGACGAGGTGATCGTCGTGACCGGCGCGGTCGATCTCGACGACCTCATTCCGGCCGGAGTCACCGTCGTGCACAATGAGAACTGGGCCGACGGCCAGGCCGGGTCCCTTCGCGGCGCGGTCTTCCTGGCCGAGGCCCGGAGCCATGACGCGATCGTCGTCGGTCTGGCCGACCAGCCCCTGGTTCCGACCGAGTCCTGGCGGGTGGTGGCCGCTAGTTCGAGCCCGATCGCCATCGCCGATTTCGAAGGTGATCGGCGGCCACCCACCCGCTTGGCCAAACAGGTCTGGCCCCTCCTGCCGGTGAGCGGCGACGAGGGGGCAAGAGGTGTTCTCCGGGCGAGGCCCGACCTGGTCGAGCCGGTACCGTGTAGCGGCAGTCCAGTCGATATCGACACCGTGGAGGATCTCCGAAGATGGAGCTGAACAACGAGTTCGAGGTAGAGCGCAGCATTCAGGAGGCGTGGGAGATTCTCACCGATGTCGAGCGTATTGCCCCGTGTCTGCCGGGAGCTCAGCTGACGGAGGTCGAGGGTGACGACTACCGCGGCATCGTGAAGGTCAAGGTCGGCCCCATCACTGCCCAGTACAAGGGCTCGGCCACCTTCGTCGAGAAGGATGACGAGAACCACAAGGCCGTTCTCGACGCCAAAGGCCGCGACACTCGGGGCCAGGGCAACGCCACCGCCCAGATCGTCGCCCAGCTCACCGAGCTGTCACCCACCAACACCAAGGTCGTGGTCACGACTGACCTGACGGTTACCGGCAAGGTCGCCCAGTTCGGCCGTGGTGTCATGGCCGATGTGTCCGAGAAGCTGCTCGATCAGTTCGTCGGGAACCTCGAGACCACCGTTCTCACCGAGGGAGCGGCGTCGGCCGCCGAAGAAGTCCCCGCGGCTGCCCCAGCTTCGGCCGACTTGAGTGGCAACGGCGCCGGCGAGGCCCCCAAGGTTCGCAAGATCGACGCTCCGGCGGCCGAGCCTGTCGACCTGCTCGACGCCACCGGTGCTCCCATCCTGAAGCGGGTGGCCCCCATCCTGGCCGTGCTGTTCGTCCTGCTGGTACTCCGCCGCCTCCTCGGCGGGGGCGAGAGCTGACCGACCCGGGCCCCACCCCCGCCGACCGCCAGGCGGTCGAGACTCTGCTGGGCCGTGCTCCGCAGGGTCGCTACGAGATCGTTGTGCGCGATGACCACGGCCAACCCATCGTCATAGTGAACGCGCCCCTGCTCGACGACGGTACCCCCATGCCCACCCGCTACTGGCTGGTGGGTGAGGGTGAACGGCTATTAGCCGGCCGCCTCGAGGCCGCGGGCGGGGTGCGCCGGTCCGAAGCCGACATCGATCCACTCGAGCTCGAGGGGGCTCATGCTGCCTACGCAGCCGAGCGCGATGCCGACCTACCCCCCAACCACAAGGGGCCGCGCCCTTCGGGCGGGGTCGGGGGTACGCGGCGGGGGGTAAAGTGCCTCCATGCCCACTACGCCTGGTATCTGGCCGGAGGCCCCGACCCGGTAGGCCAGTGGGTGCATGATCATCGCCACGAGGCCGAGACGCCTCGAGTGCCGCCATCCTGAGGAGCTCCATGACCACCGTGGCCGCCATCGACGTCGGCACCAACTCCACCCGTCTTCTCATCGAGGGCGACGAGGGCACCCTCGAGCGGATCACCCACATCACCCGCCTCGGGCGGGGGGTCGACGACACCGGCCGGCTGTCGGACGAAGGTATCGCGGTCACGGTCGAGGTCCTGACCGAATACCGCTCCATCATGGACCAGCACGCCGTCGACCGGGTGCGGATCGCCGCCACCTCGGCCAGCCGTGACGCGGCGAATGCCGAGACCTTCTTCGATGCGGCTGAAATTGCCGCAGGGGTCCGCCCTGAGCTGTTGTCCGGACAGGAGGAGGGTCGTCTGGCCTTCGCCGGCGCCACTGCCGGGCTCACGCCCGACCAGGGCCCCTTCCTCGTGGTCGATATCGGAGGCGGCTCCACCGAGTTCATCCTGGGTGATTCCCGAGGCGTGCAGGGGGTGTGGTCGGCCGACATGGGGTCGGTGCGGCTCACCGAGCGCTACCTCGAGCACGATCCGCCCCGACCCGAGGAACTGCTGGCCTGCATCTCGGTGGCCAAGACCCATCTCGACGACGTCCAACGTGAGATCCCGGGGGCCCAGTCGGCACCCACCATGGTGGGTGTGGCGGGCACGATCACCACGATTGCGGCCATCGAGCTCGGGCTCGCTGAGTACGACCGCGAGACCATCCACCATTTCGTTCTGGAGAAGGATGCCATCGAGGACGTGTTTCGCACTCTGGCCACCGAGGCCCTGAACGATCGCCGCCACAACCCGGGCCTGGCCCCGGCCCGGGCCGACATCATCGTGGCCGGCAGCGCAATCCTCGCGGCGGTCATGCGGTGGGCCGAGGCCGAGGAGATGCTGGTCTCCGAGTCCGACATCCTCGACGGGCTGGCCGCCGACCTGCGGGCCCGACCCTGAGTGGTCTGCCCACGGTTGACGGCCACAGGTAGTGTCGGGCCGTGTCCCATCGTGAACCTGTTGCTCGGAGCTCTCGTCGAGATCCTGGGCTGGTGACATGACGACCCTGCTCGGACGCAACATCCTGTTACGGCCTCTACAGGTGGGCGACTTCCCTGCCTGGCGCGAGGTGAGGCGTCGGAATCACGACTGGTTGACGAGATGGGAGCCCCGCAAGCTCCCCGGTTCACCCGACGTGATCGAGGACCGCGAGGCGTTCGCGGTGAGGTGTTCGGCTCGTCAGCGGGAGAGGCAGCTCGGAACCGGTCACGGGTTCGGGGTCTTCGTCGATGGCTACTTCGGCGGCGAGATCAACCTGTCCAACGTCCAACGGGGACCGTTCCAGAGCGCCTACTTGGGCTACTGGATCGACCAGGCCCATGCCGGCGAGGGTTACACGCCCGAGGCCATGGTGCTCGTGAGCCGGTATGCCTTCGACGAACTGGGCCTCCATCGGCTCCAGATCGCGATCATTCCCCGGAATCGGCCGTCGAGACGGGTGATGGAGAAGCTCCGGGTACGCGACGAAGGCGTGGCCCAGGCCTATCTCGAGATCAATGGCCAGTGGGAGGACCACATCCGGTTCGCCATCACGGCCGATGAATGGGAGCAGCGGCGCGCGGAACTCTGCCGGGCCTGGGTGGACTAGCGGGGTGGACCCTGGGTGGACCCGTAGAGATCACCGCCGACTCCGCGCTGTGTCTAGCGGGCGATCCAGACGTGGCGCGGAGTCGGGGCGGTGAGGTCTACGGAGTGACCAGGGGGGATCAGACAGTCCAGATCGGGGCAGCGCCAGCTGCCCAGGCGGCGGCGACGGTAGCGACGGTGATGAGGGCCTTGCGGGTGTTGATGAAGCGCATCTTGTTTCTCTTCTCCACTTGGGGTCTGTTTAGAAGAAGAGAGACGCTCAGAGGGCTCCTGATACAAGATCGCCAAGATTTTTCTTCTGGGTCAGGAACCGAAGGCGACCAGGGACGCTTTGGCCATCGGCTGCATCTCGTTGAGCTCGGCAATAGCCGCCGGTATCCCCACTGTTCGGAGCCGTCCATGGAAGTGGTTCATCATCTCGGGTGCACTGCGGTCGAGTACCTGCGTCGTGCTTGCCGCTATGGAGCGCCACCCGGATCCGAGCAGATGGACCAGCCCACTGGTTCGGGCCATGGGCGTTGTCCCATGGCGACCGAGGTCGCAGGTGGACAGGATCAGCCTGGCTGGCGGCTCGGCCACTTGACCGAGCTCGAACATCGACAATGGCCCATCGGCCAGCTCGATACTCGAGAACATCGGGCTGTCGTCCCGGAATCGGCCATGAGCGGCTATGTGCAGGACATCGGCTCCCGTGCATGAGTCGAGGACCGCAGTCGCTGTCGCGCCGGAACCAACGAGGACGGTTGCGTCCGGGTAGTGGGTGCGACACAGCAACATCACCTCCTCCTCGGCGTGGTCCAGGTCGGGCCCGGCCGCGAGCACAACCCGGCCGCCGTCGGGCGGCCCCATTGGTGAGTCAGCAGCGTGGCACCACCACGAGAGTGATGGCACCAGTGAAACGTGCCGGCCCCGCAGCGAGGGGAGCGAGCCCCAGGGGAGCGAGAGCAGGTGATCAGCAGCAGTCACAACGATCGGACCCTCGTCGGGTAGGAGGTTCGACAAGGGGCCGATGAGTTGGCGTTCGAGCTCGTCCACGATGGCCTCGAAACGCTCATCAGCTCCGACCCGATTCTGGAGAGCGGCAAGCTGGGCACCGCTCAGGGCTCGGCGGGGTCGGGCCAGCTCTGAGCCACTGGCCAGGGGAGTCACTTGGCGGGACGCTCCACACACCACGCCCGCGGTGACGGCCCCGGCAATCTCAGTGAGGATCACGCCAGCTCCCATCGGGAAGCCTCGGGAGATCCGGTCGGGACGGACCGCTGAGAGGCTGTGTCCCGGTTCCGCACCACTTCCCCAGCTGCGTCTTCTCAGTTGGGCGCGAGCGGAGCGAAGGCGTCGCAGCAGGTCGGCCTTCTGGCGGTCGTTCAGGTCTGGTTCGGCCAGCCGAGCTGATAGACCTCGGGCCCGGGTCGCGAGAGCGGTCGTGGCCGCGTCCACGGCCGGTGTCGACCGATTCAGCTGCCGCGAGCTCTCGTAGCCTCGGATCAGATCGTCGGCTTGACCGGTGGCTACGGCCAGGCGGCCGGACAGATCGACCATGGAGTCGAGCGACCGCAAGGCGGCCGCACAGATCTCGCCCACCCCGAGCCACCACCGATTCCGGTCGATCTCCCGGAAGGCCAATTCGAGGACGTCTCTGGTGGACTGAAGGCTTTGGTCAAGGAAGTCGAGCTCGGCCTGAGCCAGGAGTCGCTCGGTGCGGGTTCTCCAGCTGGACCGGTCGTTCCGCCTGATGATCTCTGAGAGAGCTTCCCTTGCCCGCTCAGAATCCTGCCGTAGCAAGGTTTGTGCCCGCCGTAGGAGGAAGTCAGTAGGCAGGTGCTCGAGAGCGGGACTCAGTGATTCGAGGCACTCGGGGTCTTCCACCAGTTCCTGGGCTGCGTGACGAAGGGCAATGGCCGCGTCGGTTGGCCTGTCCTGGGCCTCCAGCAGGGCCAGCTCCGTCTCCAACTCCTCGAGGGCCCTGGAACCGTTGTCGGAGGCCAGGGCGACTCTGGCGAGAAGGTGGTGAGCCCGAGGTAGGTCCGATGCCCAAGCGCGCGCCTCGAGCTCTGACCGGGCCTTTTCTGCGTGGGTCAGTGCCTCGGGGAGAAGACCGATCTCCAGTAGGAGTTGGGCGTGGTCGAGGTGGCCTTCCGGGTGGGGCAGCTCGAGGGATTGCAGTGTCTCGTCGGCTTCAGTCAACAGCCGTAGCCCGCGCGGAATCTCACCGCTCGACGCGATCAGCAGGCCTAGGTTGTGCTGAGCGATGGCGTGAAACCCAGGATTGTCCTGGGCCGGCGCCGCGAGCAACACTCGTTCGAGATCGGAGACGGCCGCGGCATACCGGCCCATCGACGTCCGAACGATCGCTCGATTGTTGAGGGCTCTTCGGAGGCCGAGTTGGTCGGCGTGTTCCTCGAATGCGGTGACCGCCGTTTCGATCTCGGCCATGGCAGCTGACGGTTTGCCCTGATGGCTGAGTACGCCGGCACGGCTGAGACGAAGACGGGCTCGGGGTGACCCCTGGAGCAAAGGAAGAGCCAACTCGCTCGCCTGCCATGCCTCCTCCGGCGCTCCTACGAACAGGAGGGTCGCGACCAGTGCTGCCTGGGCCATCGCGTCCTCTTGGTTCGAGGAGCCCACGACCGCTATGGCTTGTTCGAGACGCGTTCTGGCCCGTACGAGCTCGCCGAGCTCGCGGTCGGCTGAACCGGCGATACGCCAGGCGAGGGCCAGGAGGTCGGGGTGATCGGGCCCGGAGTCGAGGAGGGCCTCGGCCTGGGTGCGCGCCGCTCCAGGGTCGTTGTCGAGCAGGTGTTCGAGCCTGGACCGGGTGGGGGCGTACTCGGTCGCGGTGGTCGCCGCAGCCGAGCCCGTGGCCATCAGGTCAGGGTCCAGCCCGTGGTGACTCGGCTGCCACCGGGGAACTCGACCTGGATTCGGCACGGGCCCCGTCGCTGGTCAACCGTGAAGCCCCCGAAGTCATCCAGCACGATCTGGTCGGACTGGTCGGTCCACTCGACGATCACCTGGGACGGTGCTTCGCTGGCGGAAACCGTGCCCGCGAGCCGGTCCTCGCTGATCTCGATGTCGAGGTGGCCGCCGTCGAACACCCAGCTCTTCATCTGATCGCTGTCTCGGCGTAGGCCGGCCATCTGTTCTTCGGCATCGATGAGCCGGGCGACCTCAGCCTGGACCCGGGCCACCTTGGGAGCGAGTTGGGCGAACTCGATCAGCCCAGTGGGTACCGGATCGTGATCGTGCCCCAGGTGGCGAAGGTCGACGAGGAGCTGATCGAGCTCGGCGTCGGTGGCCTCCCCGGATTCCCACTCTTGTGGACTCACGGCCGGTCGCCTCCGGTGCGCTCTTCGATTATGGCTTTGAGGCGGGTCAGGCAACGTCGCCGCGTTGGCCCGATGCTCCCGATGGGCATGTCGAGTGAGGACGAGATCTCCTCGTAGGTGGGCTCGGGGTCGCTCATGAGGACCCGGATCAGGCTCTGGCAGGCGTCACCGAGGGCGCTGATGCCCCGCAGGAGGATCTGGCGCTGCTCTCGACGGAGGAGCTCCATGTCGACCTCACCATCCTGGGCCGGGCCGGGGGGCCGGCGGAGCCAGTCGACCGGGTCGGAGATGGCTTCCCGCTTGTGCTTGCGCAGCAAGTACAAGCACTCGTTTCGGGTGGCGGTGGTGAGCCATACACCGACTCGCTCAGGGTCGCGGAGGGTATCGATGCGCTCGGCGAGCTTCAGCCACACCGTCTGGCTGACGTCCACGGCATCGGCGTCGGAGAGCCGGAAGCTGCGGGCCACCGACCAGACCAGGCCGGAGTACTGGGCGACCAGGCAGTTCCAGGCAGCCTCGTCGCCTCCGGAGGCCGCGATGACCAACGGCGCGGTCGTTCCGTCGCTCAAAGCCCCTCCTTCACCCTCGTCGGTTGTTCTGGCCTGTATTGATGAATGCCCGGTAATGCTACTGAGAGACGCATGGTTTGTCTGTCATGATTTCCACAACAGGTTTCCGGCGCCGTGATCCCAGTCCGATTGGCCGGATGGCGAGCACGATCCCCAACGCCATGACCAGGTCGCCGATGCTGACCACAGCCCGAAGCCAGGGGACTGCGATCGTATCCGACAATAGGAGGAGACGGTCGCCGTCACGGGCGATTCGGTGTTTGGCCAAGTGGCCGGTCTCGATCGACTCGTCGATCTTGAAGCCAACAGCTACGGCGGCCGACTCCGACACGGGCATGTTGCCGTTGGCGGCCACCGGTAGCAGATTGAGGACGAAACCGACTGCCACGATGCTCATGCCGATCCGGGCGGCTCGACTCTGGCGGCAGACAATGGCCACCGCCCAGACCGTGACCAGTGCGTGCGATGCCACCATGACCGCCGTCCAGCCCAGCCCGGTGACCTGGTTGAAGATCTGGACGCCGATTGCCAACAGGGGTACGGCCGGCCAGGCCAACACGGGAAGGGTGTCGGTGGTCCCGCTCAGTCGGCGGGCCACGAACCCGACGGCTATGGCCAGGACGAGCAGGGTCATGAGCGATCGTCGGGTCGGCCCGTCGGGGGAGCAACCATGAGTTCGGCCGCCACCAGGGCGGTCTGCCAGACCTTGTCGATCAGCTCGGCGGGGGTGTCGACCGGCAGTGCGAAGGTGACACCCCGGCTTCCAATCTCGGTGTAGAGGCCATCCTGGCGCATCCGGTCGGCCCACTCGAGGACGTCACGGGGGAGCTGGCCGGCCACGGTGACGAAGCTGCCGAGAGCCTCGACCGAGATGACCCAGTCGAGTGCGGTGCAGGCTTCGAGCTTGTCGTGGAGCGACGCCCCCACCTGGTGGGCTCTGCCGCACAGGTCCTCTTCGCGGGTCTGGCGCAGGACCTCGGCCGCCGCGGCGGCGTCGGAGGGGCGGACGGAGCCCAGGTTGAAACCGGGGGGCAGGTTGCCGACCAGGCAGCCGATGTCGGCCAGTCCGCTGGTGACGTCGCCGTCGAGGAGGGCGACGTCGGCGTTGAAGCCAATGCTGACGCTGCCTCCTCGGGCCGGCAACCACCGACGAAGATCGGCCACCACGATGATGTCCCGCTCGTGGGCCAGTTCGGTGAGCGGTACCGCCACCTCCAGGGGGATGGGGCGCATGTAGGGGTCGAGGGTGTACGGAGCGATCAACACCACGCCGACCCCTGAGGAGTCGCGGGGGTTGTTGGGGAGGGGCTCGAGGAGAATCTCGATCCGGTTCAGCCAGGCCTCGGGGGTTTCATCGACTCCGGGGTTGGGGAGTTGGAGAGCCCGATGCCCAGGCAGCCCACCGAGTCGCACAGCGGATTGGCGGCCGGGGTGGGGATGGAGAGATTCGGCCGCAGCTACCGCCTCGTGAATCGATGCTCGGTGGGCTACCTGGACCTTGGGGCCGAACACCCCTCGGAGTCCTTCTTCGAAGGCTTGTTGGGGTTCGCTGACTCCGCCCGGGATGGGGAGCATCCGCAGGGCCGCGGCGGCCGCTTCGACGACGAGAAACTGTCCGTCGCACAGCAGGCTCGGCCGTCCGGTGATGCTGATGTCGAGGGCCGGTACGTCGGTGTCGTCCCACCGAACGGGCCCGGCGGCATGGAGAACGAGGTTCTTGGGGGCGACGTCGCCGTGGAGCCACTGGGCGCCGGGAACCCAGGGGCCGTCCCCTTTCCAGCTGTTCTCGAGGTCGAAGTTGGCGTCGGCCGATGGGTCGGCGTTGAGGCCGGGGACGGGTGTATTCGGATCGAGCGTCACACCAGAAGAGAGACGGTGGAGGCCGGTTTGATACAGATGACACAGAAAAAGCTTGGTCCCGACCCGGCCGGGACCTCAGGATCGACTCCCAGCGGGCTGCTCAGCCCATCCAGTCGTCGGCGTCGGCGAGCCAGGCCAGGCCCGGTTCACAAGAGTCAGCCAGGGGACAGAAGCGGCACGCCGGACCGGTGCGGTGGCTGGCTGGATCTGACTCGACGGTGAGCTCCACGATCCTGCGGACCCCGTCGATCACCCGGGCGAAGGCCGAGGCGAGGGTGCCGAGGGTGACGGTTTCGCTGCTGAAGCGGGCCCCGTCGAGGTAGTAGCTGGCTATGAGTCGGGGAGGTACCCCGATGCGGAGGGTGTCGACCAGGGCGTAGAAGCGCAGGTCACCGGCATGCTCGGCGTGGGGCCGACCCGACTTCAGGTCGATGATCACCTTGCCGGCCCGGACTCCGCGGGCCCGGCCGATGGTCAGGTCGGGCCGGGCCTGAAGGGTGATGCGACCCTCGAGGAGATCGTGGTACATCGGCGTTTCGACCACGGGGGACCACCTCCGCTCGAGGGGGGGCCACATCTCCAGGAACTTGGCCACCCGGTCGTTGGCCTCGGCCCTCAGCTCGGCCTCGTCCGCTTCGTTGAGGGTCTGAAGGAACCCGCCGATGCTGCGGTCCTGCTCGCTGAGTCGACCCAGGGCCTCTTCGACCAGATCCAGCGGGTTCGGCTCGCCCCGCCAACTCAAGGACAACTCGATGGCCTTGTGGCTCACCGAACCTCGAGCCATGGGGATGGACCACTCGAAATCGCGGCTCCCATGTTCGTGGACGAACCTGACCTCACAGCCAAACACCTGGTTGAGGGTCCGCTTGTTGATGAACAGCCCATCGTCGTCGAGGGCGGGAGCCAGCGGCTCCAGTTGGTTGATGAGACCGGCCCGGAGGTCGTCGATCTCGTCGGGATCGAACTCCGGCCTCTCGGCCGGGGTGGCGCCGAGCTCGTCGAGCACGGCCCGCTGGGCCGGGTTGAGCGGCGACGGCGTGAGGGAGTCGGACACCACGCCGAGGCTACTCGTGGTCGGCTGCCGCCCGGCTCCGGCGGACCACCAGGATCAGGCCCGCCAGGCCGGCCACGGTGAGGGCGACAGGCAGGATCCATGCCGAGTCGAGGGTGGTCAGGTCCGAGGCCACGGCCAGGGCTCCGACCAGGGTGAAGACGGAACCGACCACCAGCGGTGCGGGGCGGAGGTGATTGTCAGCCACGGCGCACCTCCGCCGCTCCGATGCCGACCTCGATGTCGATGATCAGGGTGCCGGTGCCGGAGCCCTGGTCGGTCACCACCGAAGCGGCGCCGAATCCCGAGTCCTCTTCATCGAGGATGTTGAGGTAGCCAATATCGACGTCGCCCTCGATCTCGACGCTGGCGTCCCGGGGTACCCGGATCTCGGTGTAGCCGACCCCGAGGTCCACCACGATCTCCTGGGTCGTGCCGTCGAGCTCGAGGTGGCGCAGGTCGATGAGGAGCTCGCCCACGCCCAGTTCGTAGCGGGGCTGGAGCTCAGCCAGGTCGTCGACCATGACATTGCGGTCGCCGATGCCGCCCTCGATCGAGGCGTCGGCCACGGGGGCCACCGACAGGCTGAGAACGGCAAGCAGGCCCAGGGGGATGAGCCACGGGGCCCGGCCGAGGAACGCCGAGGCGATCAGGCCGAGGCCGATGATGGCCAGGGTGGTACCGGCCAGGACGACCATGGAGAGGTCGATGACATCGGCGGTGTCGAGAACCAGGAGCAACCCGGCAGCAACGGCGGCCACGCTGATGGTCGTGGCGGTGATGGGCGGGCCGGGAGCAGGGGGCTCGACGGGCGGTTCGTCGAGCCGAGGGGTGGCCCAGTGGGGTGGATCGGTGGGAGCGGGCAGGAGGGCCGTATCAGTAGCCGACGGGGGTGAGGGAGACCTGTCAACGGGAGCCACATAGGCCGAGCCCGTGGGGGAGGCGGCCGGCATGGGGGTGGCGACCGGAGGAGGTGGGCTGGAGGCGGGGGCCGTTGCCGTGTTGCGGCTCAGTAGGGCGATCCCACCGGCCACCAGGAGGACCGGGAGCAGCCACTCGGATCCTGACCATTCTCCCATGTTGCCCAGCGCCACCGAGACACCGACGATGAGGGCGATGATGCCCAGCACGGTGGCCGTGGTCGACGAACGGAAGGCCAGGGGTTCCTGGGCGGGGTCGTCGGCGGCCGGGAGCAGCAGCCAGGCCGCCAGGTAGAAGATGACACCGCTGCCGCCCAGGAAGGTCAACACCACCAGGGCGATGCGGATCAGGGCGACATCGACTGCGAGCCACTGGGCCAGGCCGGAGGCCACACCACCAAGGGGACCGTTGGGGTCGCGCCGCAGAGGTCGGGTACGGAGCCGGTCACCCCACGAGGGGTCAGGCGGGGGAACGGAGGCTTCCGGTTCGGGTGGTTCAGGGGGTGGGGTGTTCTCGTCCATGAGTGAAGTGTCCGCCCGGCCGCGGTATTCGACTATCGGGGACTTCTCCGATTCTCCCTCGAATGGGCCGGGGTGTCATCAGGGATGACCCTGATACCGGGCTGCGCCCCGGAGTGAGAGCATAGAGGTGGTCATGACCACCACCTCCCCCAACCCGTCCGGCACCGACGACCGCGACACGTCCCTCTGGCAGCTGCCGCGCCGGTCGACTGACAACCGGGTCATCGGCGGGGTCGGATCGGGCATTGCCCGCGAGCTGGGCGTCGACCCCATCGTGGTGCGGGTTTCATTCGTGGTCCTGCTGGCGGCCGGGGGCTGGGGTGCGCTGCTCTATGGTGCCGCATGGGCCCTGATGACCCTCGACGAGTGGCGTCACCCCGAACGGGTTCATCACCCGGTCGAGAAGGGATCAGGGCCCGGAGCGCGGTTGGCCGGTGTGCTGTTCATCGTCAGCGGGCTCCTCCTCTTCGTCTACCGGATGGGCGGCATCTCCCTCTCGGTGGTGGTGCCCGCCGGTGTCCTGGCCCTGGGTCTGCTGCTGGCGTGGCGACGGGTCGGCGGGCCCGATGGTCTGGCCAACGGCCATCTTGTCGATCGCCGGCTGCGGATGGGTCAGGTGGTGGCTGGTCTCCTGCTCGCCGCCGGGGGTGTGACCTGGTGGTTCGTGGCCAATGTGGATCTGGACGCTTCGAGCAATGGGGTGTTGGCCGCCGTAGCGGTGTCTGCCGGCATGGCCATCCTGTCGGCCCCGTGGTGGCTCAGCCTGGTCAACGAACTGGGCGAGGAGCGCCGCCGCCGTATCCGGTCCGAGGAGAAGGCCGAGGTTGCGGCCCACCTCCATGACTCGGTTCTGCAGACCCTCTCGCTCATCCAGCGCAACGCTGACGACCCCCTCACCATGGTGAACCTGGCCCGCCGTCAGGAGCGGGAGCTGCGCAATTGGCTCGACCCGGATCGGGCCAGCCGGAGTGGGGGCAGTGTCCGGGGAGAGCTCGACCGGATCGCCACCGAGGTCGAGGAACTGCATCGGGTTCCGGTCGAGGTCGTGGTGGTGGGCGACCATCTGGTCGATGAGCCCACCCAGACTGCTCTGGCCGCGGTCCGCGAGGCGGCCGTCAATGCGGCTCGCCACAGTGGCGCCGACCGGGTGGACGTGTTCGCCGAGGTCACCGCCCACCGTCTCGACATCTTCGTGCGGGATACCGGTGATGGCTTCGATCCCGATGCGATCCCCCCCGACCGACGCGGTGTGCGTGAGTCCATCGAGGGTCGGCTGGCCCGGGCCGGCGGAACCGCAATCGTGACTTCGGCGCCCGGCGAGGGCACCGAGGTCGAGCTCAGTATCCCCCTACGACCCGAGGAACCAGCACCGTGACGACCCACCGACCCACCATTGTTCTCGTCGACGACCACGAGCTGGTGCGGGCCGGAGTCCGGGCCGAGTTGGGCGAAGCCGTCCAGGTCATCGGCGAGGCGGGCGACGTCGACGAGGCTGTTTCCCTCATCGCCGCCCGACCTCCCGAGGTGGTCCTGCTCGACGTCCATCTACCCAGTGGTACGGGTGCCGACGTCATCACCGGCATCACCACCAGAGGGGTCGAGACCCGCTTCCTTGCCCTGTCGGTGTCCGACGCACCCGATGACGTGATCTCGGTGATCAGGGCCGGGGCCCGCGGCTATGTCACCAAGGCCATCGGGGGCACGGAGCTGGTCGATGCCGTCATGCGGGTCAGTGAGGGCGACGCCGTGTTCTCTCCCCGGCTCGCCGGTTTCGTGCTCGACGCCTTCTCGAACGATCTGCCCGAGCCCGAGAACCCCGAGCTCGATCTCCTCTCGCCCCGAGAGCAGGAGGTCATGCGCCTCCTGGCCCGCGGCTACGCCTACAAGGAGATTGCCCGGCGGCTGACCATCTCGATCAAGACGGTCGAGACCCACGCCTCCTCGGTGCTGCGCAAGCTCCAGCTGTCGAGCCGTCACGAGCTCAGCGCATGGGCCTCGCGTCGCCGCCTCATCTGACCGGGGTCCATCGGGGTTCGATCAGGGTGACCCCTGATGTTCCCGATGGCCGGGCCGTCGCACCATCGGGGCATGAACCTCAGCACTCTCACTGCCCCCCGACCGACCCGGAACGATGTGGCGGCGCCGGCCCAGCTCCTGCGGGCCCGCGACGTGGTCCGGGTCCACCGCACCGGCGACCAGGAGGTCCGGGCCCTCAACGGTGTTGACCTCGATATCGGAGCCGGTGAGTACGTCGTGGTCATGGGCCCGTCGGGCAACGGCAAGACGACCCTGTTGAACTGCCTGAGCGGTCTCGATCAGATCGATGGTGGCACCGTCGAGATCGATGGCCGCAACATTCATCGCCTCTCCGACCGGGCCCGCACCGCCCACCGAGCCGAGCGAATGGGTTTCGTGTTCCAGGCCTTCAACCTGGTGTCGGTGTTCGACGCGGCCGAGAACGTGGAGTTGCCCCTCCTGGCCTCGGGGGTCAAGCCCCGCTCCGCCCGGAAGCGGGCCGCCGCCATGCTCGACCGTGTCGGTCTGGGCGAGCGTCTGACCCATCGTCCCACTGAGCTCTCGGGCGGTGAGCAGCAGAGGGTGGCGATCGCCCGGGCTCTGGTGACCGAGCCGGCCATCGTCTGGGCCGACGAGCCGACCGGGAACCTCGACAGTCGCACCGCCGAGTCGGTGTTGGAGCTGTTCGACGAGGTCCACCGGGCCGGGCAGACCCTCGTGGTCGTCACCCATGACTCCGGCATCGGTCAGCGGGGTACACGGCTGGTGGAGATCCGTGACGGCCGGGTGGCCGCCGATCAGACCCGAGTAGCAGCTCGATGACATTCTTCGCTGCAGCCATCTTGGCCATCTTGCTACCCCCGATCCTGTTCGATCTGTTCCGGCGGCCCACGGTGCGCCGCCTGGCTCTGCGCAACATCCGGCGCCGCAAGGGTGAGGCCAGCCTCGTGGTGCTGGGCTCGCTATTGGCCACCGCTCTCATCACTGCCTCGTTCGTGGTGGGCGACTCCTTCGACTCCTCGGTGCGCGACATCGGCCGCACCTTCTGGGGCCCGACCGACGAGATGGTCCCCGCTGATGACCCGGCCCACGCCGCGGCGACAGCGGAGAGGTTGGCTGGTCTCACCCAGGGGGCCGATCCGGTGCTGGACGGCGTCCTCCCCGTCGCCGTTGTGAGGGTGGCAATGTCCGACGACGGAACGGGCGCCGACCGGGTCGGTGAGGCCACCGTCCGACTGCTCGAGCTCGATCTCGAAGCCGCATCGTCGTTCGGTGGCACGCCGGCGGACACCGGCTTGGCGTCCGTCGGGACGGTCGAGGCCGACGAGATCGTCCTCAACGAACGGTTGGCGGGTCGCCTGGGGGTCGAGGCCGGCAACCAGGTCCAGGTCCATGCCGGCGACCAGACCTTGTCCTTCACGGTCGACTCGGTGGTGCCCCGGACCGGTCTGGCCGGCTTCGGTGAGGCGCTCGTTGGTCCGGGTGCGGTGAGCGCGGTGGCGAGAGTCGATGAGATCGACTCATCGGTCATCGTGTCGAACACCGGCGGAGTCTTTGGTGGTGCCGATCGCACCGACGAGGCCACCACCGCGATCCGATCGGTGCTGGGAGCCGACACCGACGTCACCCCGGTGAAGCGGAGCATCCTCGACGAGGCCGCGGTCGAGGGGGCCGAGACGACCGCCATGTTCGGAACCATCGGAGGGTTCAGCGTCCTCGCCGGCATCCTCCTGCTCATCAACCTGTTCGTGATGCTGGCCGAGGAGCGCACCAGCGAGCTGGGTGCCATGCGGGCCCTGGGTCTGCGGCGCCATCAGATCCTGCGCTCGTTCAGCATGGAGGGGGCCGTCTACGGGCTGGTCGCCGCGGTCATCGGGGTGATAGTCGGGATCGGGATCGGCCAGGTACTGATCCTGGCTTCGGGTGGGGCCGTCGGCAACGAACCGAACCTCACCCTCGTCCTGTCCATCGACCCCCGGAGCCTGCTCTCCGCCGGAATCATCGGCTTCGGCATCAGCCAGCTGACGGTCTTCGTGACCAGCTGGCGCATCAGCCGGCTCGACGTCATCCGGGCCATGCGGGAGCTGCCCGCTAGTCCCGGCGGACTCCGTCGGCGCCGCTCACTCATCTTCGGTGCCCTCGGTATCGCGGCCGGGGCCGTCCTGTTCCTCGCCCTCCCCGACGAACCGATGGCTGCCCTGGCCGGCCCCTCGATCGCCGCCCTGTCAACCATCCCACTGCTCAGCCGCTTGTTCCCTCGTCGACCGGCGATCATCGGCCCCGCCCTCGCCGTCCTGGTGTGGAGCGTCCTGGTGTTCAGCCGGCCGGTCATGGACCAGCCCCCGATCGAGGCCTTCCTGATCCAGGGGGCGCTGATGGTGGGCGCCGCGGTGCTGATCGCCGGTCAGGCCGATCGGGTCTGGGCCCGTATCGGGGAGCGGCTCCCCGGTGGGGGCATCTCTGGCCGCCTGGCCATGGCCCACCCCCTGGCCCGGGCCACCCGCACCGGTCTGCTCCTGGCCATGTACGCCCTGGTCATCTTCACCGTCACCTTCATGTCGGTGTTCAACAGCGTCTTCCAGGCCCAGGTGCCCCAGTTCGCCATCAATGTCGGGGGTCACTACGACATGCTGGTCGACAGCAACCCCACCGCCCCGCTCGGCACGGCGGACTTCACCGATGACCGGGTCGAGTCGGTCATGGCCGTCGACCGTCAGGTCATGCGTTTCGCCCTGCCCGGTGAGGTCGATCCCGATCGATGGCGGTGGGTTTCGGCGGTTGGCACCGGTCTCGATCCGGCGGCCATGCCTCCCCTCGAGGCACGGGCTGATTCCTACACCGACGACATCGCCGTCTGGCAGGCGGTGCAATCCGGGCGGCCGGTCATGGTCGTCGACGACGACACCTTCTTCGACGACAATGGTGTCGACATGGGATCCGAGGTGAGGATTCTCGACGAGGGGGGCCACGAGCGAACCGTGACCGTGGCCGGCTCGACCGAGCAGGGTTGGATGATCGACGCCGGAGTCTGGGTGTCGGAGTCGACCCTCGACGGCCTCGACTACGACGCCCGGGGCACCCGGGTGTATCTCGAGGCAGCCGAGGGCACTGATGTGAGCGGCCTGGCCGCCGACATCGAAGGGCGGTGGCTCGAACGAGGCGCCGACGCCCTCGGGTTCATCGATGCCGCCGAGGCCGAGGCCGACGAGCAGGAGGCCTTCCTGTCCCTGCTCCGGGGCTTCCTGGGCCTGGGCCTGTTGATCGGCATCGCTGGTCTCGGCGTGGTTCTGGTGAGAGCGGTCCGGGAACGGCGCCGCCAGATTGGCATGCTCCGGGCCGTCGGCATTCAGTCGGCCCAGATCCGGCGGGCCTTCGTGATCGAAGCGGCGTTCGTCGGTGTCCAGGGCGTGGCCCTGGGGGTCGGGCTGGGACTGCTCAGCTCGTGGCAGGTGCTGACCCAGTCGTCGGCGATCGAGGACGGCCTGAGCTTCGTCGTGCCGTGGTTCTCCCTGGCCGTGATCGTCGGGGTTACCTTCGGGGCCTCACTGCTGGCGGCAGTGGGCCCGGCCATGCGGGCCGGCCGGGTCATGCCGGCCGCCGCCCTCCGGACTGCCTAGCGAGCGGCGTGGGCATCGAGGATCTCGGCTACGCAGGCGGTGACCTTGCGGCCGGTCGGGATGTCGAGGAATTCGTTGGGCCCGTGGGCGTTCGACTCCGGGCCCAACACCCCCGTCACCACGAACTGGGCGGCCGGGTAGCGCTGGCCCAGCATGGCCATGAAGGGGATGCCACCCCCGATACCGAACGAGCGGGTGGGGCGACCGAAGTGGGTGGTGGACGAGGTTGCCAGCACGTCGGCCAGCCACATCTCGTTGGGGGCCGCGTTCCACCCCGACCCGCTGCCCTCGATCTCGCAGGTGACGTTGGCGCCGTCCGGCGGGTCGGCTTCGAGCTTCTCCTTGATGGCCGCGGCCGCCCGCGACGGGTCGCAGAGGGGAGGGAGGCGGAAGGAGAGCCCCAGCTCCGTATAAGGGCGCAGCACGTTGCCGCCGTCGGCGATCGAGGGCACCCCGTTGGCCCCGACGTAGGAGAGGGTGGGTCGCCAGGTGGTGGCCAGGAGCAGCTCGGCCGGATCATCGCTCATGGGCCGGGTGTCGCCGGCCCAGGGGAACTCGGGGCCGATGTCCAGTCCCTCCTCGGCGGCGGAGCGAGCCTCGGCCATCCGGTCAGCCGGGATGTCGACGTGGAGCTCTGGCAGCAGGACCCGGCCGGTGACGGGGTCCTCGATGCGGTCGAGGAGCTGGCGCATGATGCGGAAGCTCGACGGGACTGCTCCGCTCGACATGCCGGAGTGCACTCCTTCGGTCAGGACTTCGACCCGCAGGACGGCATGGACTCCGCCCCGCAGCGAGGTCGTGACCCATAATGAGTCGTAGTCGCCGGCCCCGGAGTCGAGGGCGATGACCAGGCTCACTTGCCCCAAGCGGTCGCCCAGGACTTCGAGGTGGGCGGGGAGATCGATCGAGCCGCTCTCCTCGCTGGCCTCGATGAGGGCCAGGCAGCGGTTGTGCCTTCCACCCGCTTCCTGGACGGCCCGCAGGGCGGCGATGACCGCGAACGCCGAGTAGCCGTCGTCGGCTCCACCGCGGCCGTAGAGGCGGTCGTTGTCGATGACGGGTGTCCAGGGACCCAATCCTTCGTTCCAGCCGGTCATCTCGGGTTGCTTGTCGATATGCCCGTAGACCAGGACGGTGTCGTCGTCAGATCCGCCGTGGGTGCCGACCTCGATGAGGATGACCGGGGTGCGGCCGGCCAGCTCCAAGACCTCGACGCTCGTGTTGGCGGGGGCGTTGGCCACACACCAGCTCCGCACCAGCTCGATGGCATCGGCCAGGTGGCCGTGTGCCTCCCAGTCGGGGTCGAAGGCGGGCGACTTGGCGGGGATCCGGATGTAGTCCTCCAGCACGGGGACGGCGTCGGCCCACAACTGGTCGACAACGGAGGTGACGGTGGTGCTGTCCATGGTCATCGGATCATCCCTCCAGATGGCGGTCGAGTACAGTTTCGAGCTCGGGCGGCGGAGACTGGTCCTTGAACTCGGCGAGCCGGCGCCAGGTCTCGGCCGAGGCCAGGTGGAAGCCTGCCGGCAGCCCCTTCTCGATCATCGTGGCCGCGATCTCCTCCATCTCACCCTTCCAGCGCCACGCCTTCGGAGCCGACCCGGCCGCCGAGCGTCGCAGCCGGGTACCCAACTCGGGCTGGGAACGATCCCACTCGGCCCCCAGCGCGTCCTCGACCCCGTGAGCGCGGGCGGCCGCAGCGATGGTCAGCAGTAGGGCCGACGAACCCTTGGTCCAGGCCGCGTAGGTCATCTTGAGGGCCGACGCGGCCCCGACCTCGCCGTTCAGAATCACGGCTTCTGTGTGGGCGCCGCGGAAGATCTCGGCTATGTCGTCGGCTCGTTCACCGGAGAGGTACAGCCGGGTGGTTCCCTCGGTGAGAGGTGGTGGTCCGACGATGCCGCCGTCGACCACCGGGCACCCCGATGTGGCCACGGTGTCGGCGATTGCTCGGGCGCTGAGTGGGGCGATGGCGTTGGCGTCGACGAACAGGGGGCTGGCCCCGGTGGCCCGGGCCGCTTCGGCGACCTCTCCCGCGACCTCCAGGGCGTTGTCGGGCGGGCAGATGCTGAGCACCACCGCGCACGCGGCGATGGCGCTGGCCAGGTCGTCGTGGCCCACCGCCCCGGCCTGGTCGGCCCGCTCGACGGTGGCCGGTGATCGGTTGGCGCTCACCCAGTGGGGTTGGTGGCCGGCCCGGGTCAGGTCGGTGGCCACCACGCCCCCCATGGCGCCCGGATGGAGCACGAGGACATTGGTCATATCGGCACGGTACCCCCAGAACCCCCACCCGTTCTGGAGGCGGATCGCGTCAGGGGCGACGCGATCGGCCTCGAGTTCGTTTGGGGGGGGTCAGTCGGGGGACTGGGGGATGTGGGTGACGGTGATGTTGAGGCGGCGGCGGGCGCGGGTGGGGAGGTCGGACGAGAGCCACCGGGATGACCCGGGAGGCAGGGTCGACAGGAGGATCTCGTGGGTGGGCAGGCGCTCCACCGCGGCCTCGATGGCGTTGAGGGGGTCGGCGTCACCGATTTCGCCGGTGGCCTTGATGTCGAGGGCGTCGAACTGTTCGAGCTGGTCGCTCAATCGGTCGCGGGCCTCCTTGAGCTCGCCGCCGCTGGCGAGGGGCACCACCACATGGAACTGGGAGCCGCCGGGGCCGGCCACTCGTTCCTCGACGGCGGCCATGAGAGCCACTCCGCCCAGGGTCTGGTTGGCCACCACCAGGTAGCGGCGGCCGACGATGCCGGTCCGATGCAGAACCGGAGCGAGCCAGCCGATCTCGGTGCGCTCGAGGGCGAGCTCGCTGTTGCGGGCGCCCAGGATGTCGGCCCGGGTGCAGATGCCCACGAGGTAGCCGTCCTCGGTGACGGGTAGGTGGCTGATGTCCTCGTTCACCATCAGCTGGAGGGCGTCGACGAGGTTGGCGTCGGGGCCGATGGTGACCACGTCGGAGTAGGCGACGTCGGACAGGGGAGCATCGTCGTCGAGCTCCTCGACCAGGAAATCGCGCCGGGTGACGATGCCCACGGGCCGGCCTTCGTCGTCGATGATTGGGTAGGCGCCACGGCCGCGGCGCACGATCAGTTCACGGGCCTTGCCCGCGGTCGTGGTGGATTCGAGGGTGTCCACGGCCCGATTCATGACATCGGCCACTGCGGTGGTACGGAAAGCGTCGGCCTTGAGCTCACCACCTACCCGAATGCCCCGACGGGACAGCTTCTCGGTGTAGAGGCTCTCGCTGGTGAGCGTGGTGGAGACCAGGGCGGCCAGGACGGTGGCCAACATGAGGGGGAGGACGACATCATGGTCGCGGGTGAGCTCGAACACGAACACCATGGCGGTGAACGGAGCGCGGGTAGCGGCGCCGAACACCGCGGCCATGGCCACGACGGCGTAGGCCCCGGTGGAGATCTCGAGCCCGGGGGCGACCTCGTCGACGATGCTGGCGAACAGGCCGCCGAAGGCGGCGCTCATCAACAACACGGGGGCCAGGGTGCCGCCCGATGTCCCCGACCCCAGCGCGATCCACCACGCCACCATCTTGGCCACCAGGGCGGCGGCCAGGGCGCCGGTGGCCAGGTTGCCGGCCAGCACATCGTCGATCACGTCGTAGCCAACCCCCAGCGACCGAGGGACGATCAGGCCGATGACCGCGAACACGATGGCCCCGATGGCCGGCTTCCAGAACTCGGGTATCTGGAGGTTCCGGAACATGCGCTCGCTGGCGAACAGCCCCTGGTTGATGACCACCGCCACCAGCCCGCAGGTCAGGCCCAGCACGGCGTAGAGGGGTAGCCGTTCGAGGCCTGCGTATTGGTGGACCGGAACCTCGAAGAGAGGCCCGGTACCGAAGATTCCCGAGTGGATACCGCCGGCGATGCTGGTGGACACCACCAGCGGGATCAGGGAGCGGATCGACAGCTCGAAGAGGAGCAGCTCGATGGCCAACAACACCGAGGCCAGGGGTGACCCGAACGTCGCCGCCATGCCGGCTGCGGCCCCTGAAGCCAACAAGATCTTCCGTTCCGACGGGGACACGTCGATGATCTGGCCGACCAGGGATCCGAGGGCGCCGCCGGTCACGATGATGGGACCCTCGGCTCCGAACGGAGCGCCGGTGCCGATGGCGATGGCGGTGGCGGTGGGCTTGGCCACCCCGGCCCGGGGCTGGATGCGGCTCTGGCGGCGGAGCACCGCCTCCATGGTCTCGGGGATGCCGTGGCCCTTGATCACCGGTGCCCAGCGGGCCATGGCGGCGATGATGATGGCTCCGGCCACTGCCACGATGGGCAGACGGATCGTGGGGTCGTAGTGCGACAACTCGGGAATCTCGCCCCACACGAACTCACCGAAGAGCGCGAACCCGGTGATCAGGGCGATCATCCGGACGAGGAGATAGGCGGCACCGCCGGCCAGGAACCCGATGAGGACGGCCAGCGCGATGAGGAGGAACTGTCGACGTGCCGCGGCAGAAAGCCGCACCCGGACCCCTTTCGAGAGCGGCGAGATGCCGTTGGGCAGACTAGCTCCCCAGCTCTGTCGATGACAGGGAGGTGAAGGCTTGGTCGGCGATGTCCCAGGTGGCCTTCAAGTCGGTGTCGGAATGGGCTGCCGACACGAAGTTGTTGTGGTAGCTGAGCAGGTAGGCCCCCCGGCGGACGCACTCGGCGATCCAGCGGGCGTGAAACCGGAACCCGCCTTCGCCGGCGATCCGGAAGTACGGCATGCCTGGAACCCCGGTGGACCGCAGGTCGTGGCCGTGTGAGCTGGCCACATCGACCAGGCCGGCGCAGAGCCGGGTGCCGATGTTGGTGATGAGTCGGGCGCCGTCGATCTTCTCGAGCTCCTGGAGGGTGGCGAGGGCGGCGGCCATGGGGGCGGCGTTGAAGAACTGGGTGCCGGTGTAGAAGGTGTCGCCGGCCGCCTGGCGTAGCTCGTTGGTGCCCACCAGGGCGGCGATGGGGTGGCCGTTGGCGAGGGCCTTGCCGAAGCAGACCATGTCGGGCTGGAATCCATACTCCACGTGGGATCCGGCCAGGTTGATCCGGAACCCGGCCCTCACATCGTCAGCGACGATCACCACGCCGGCCTTCCGGCACATACCTTCGACGGCCGGCCAGTACCCCTCGGCTGGGAGCTCGTTGTCCGCCAAGACGGGGTGGTGGTACGGCGACGAGATGAAGCACGCGACGTCGTCGCCGTGCTCGTCGAGGATTTGCTGGAGAGCGGCCACGTCGTTCCACGGCACGGTGAGGACGAGCTCGTGATCGGCCGAGATAGTGCCGGGGTTGCCCGGCGCCTGCATCCACGCCGCCGACCCGTGGTAGCCGCCGTCCACCTTCACGACATATCGCCGACCGGTAGCGGCCCGGGCCACCATCACGGCCAGGGTCGTGCTGTCGGCACCGTTCTTGCCGAACAGGGCCCAGTCGGCGCCCTCAACCATGTCGACCAGCTTCTCGGCCAGGTCGACCAGCACGGGAGCAGCGAGGCTGACCGTGTTGCCCGCCTCCATCTGGCGCGCCGCGGCCTCGTCGACCACCGGGTGGTTGTAGCCCAGGATCATCGGGCCGTAGGCGCACATCCAGTCCACATAGGTGTTGCCGTCGATGTCGGTGAAGTGGGCGCCGGACGACGACTCGAAGAAGACCGGTGAGTCCTCGCCGATGGCCGGGCCGTAGTGGCCATAGACCCCCTTGGGGATGACGGAGCGGGCCCGCTGGTAGAGGGCCTGTGATCTGGTGGTAGCTCTGTTGTCTGGGTCTACGCGGGCTTCGCCCATGTCAGCCTCCCGGCTCGAACTCGATGTATCTCGATAGGACGTTGTGGGTGATCTGGGCGATCTCGTTGTCGCCCCCACCCAGCCGTTCGGCCACCCAGATGAGCTCGCCGACATAGGTCTCGGGCCGGTCGGGGGCACCCTCGCCGGTCTCCCATGAATGAGCTGGCGTGGTGCCGATGACCTCGAAGGCGCAGATGGGTGCAAGGTCGCTCACCGCCCCAGTTTCGCGCCGCCGCGGGTCAGATGGGCGAGTACCCTTCTGCCCGATGACCGAACCGGCGGCTTTCAGCGCCAATCACGCAGCAAAACGTCAGGCTCTCGTCGACGCGGCCATTCACGTTCTGTGGCACGACGGGGTCGAGGCCTGCACGGCCCGGGCCATCGCCGACGCCAGTCCGCTGACCAAGAGCGCGCTGCACTACTACTTCGACGATGTCGACGAGATCCTCGATCTCGCCTTCAGGCACCTGATGGACGAATACATCTCCCGGTTCCAGAAGGCAGCCATCGACGCCCCTGATCCGGTCACCGCCCTCTGGGGTGCCGTCGAGCAGTACGTCGCCCACGGCGCTGAGCGTCCGGGCCGCGCCCCTCTGCTGTGGTTCGACTACCACGTCCATTCGCTGCGCCGGGGGGAGACCGCCACCGCCGCGGAGCTCACCCTGCGCACCCAACGGTTCTTCGAGGAACTGGTCGAGGCCACCGGCGTCGCCAACGGAACCGAGCGGGGTCGGGTCTTGTTCGCGGCCCTCATCGGGCAGGTCGTGGTGGGCAGCCTCGAGCCCCGCGACCTCGATGCCTCGGTCGCCGAACTGGGGGCCTCGCTCGGCCTGCCCAGCCCCCACTGACGATTGACCGCTCGTGCCCATCGCCGCTGACCCACAGATCGCGGTCATCGGGCGGGGTCTCGTTGGTTCCGCGGCGGCTCGACATCTGGTCCTGGCCGGGCTTGATGTCGCCCTGATCGGGCCGGCCGAACCGGTGGCCCGGCGATCATACGACGCAGCCCCCGACGCTCATTTCTGGGTCACCCTTTCGATCGACCTGGGTGGCTCGGCCGCGGTGCTCGACGCCGTTGAGGCCCCCGAACGATTCGGGATTGCCTTCCACGGCAGCCACCGGGTTGGTCCGCGACGGATCAGGGTGGAGGGTTCGCATCGACGGGTTCGGTCCGCTCGGGGTGGACCGGGTCGTCGTGGCCAGCGGTGCTTTCGGGTCGAATCTGCTGCCCCTGGCTCTCGATCTGGAACGGCGACCCCGGACGGTCGTGATGGCCGAGGTCACTCCTGTCGACCAGGCACCGTGCGTCCATACGGGCCCACCCACCGGGGTTCCGAACTCTTCACCCCCAGAGCTCGACTGGCGCGTCTGGCTAGTCCGTGAGCTCGGTGATGCGAAGGGCCGCGCGGGACCAGCCCGCGACGAGTTCCGCGCGGGTGCCGTGGACATAGTCGGCTTCGTCGAAAGGGGGGACCATCACGGTTCCCACCAGCGTCCAATCGCCCGTTGTCGTAGAGCCCTGCCAGGTGCCACCGGGCACCAGGTACTGGGGGCGTTGACCGGCGGCCACGTCGGGACCCAGCATCACCTGCTCGTCGAGACCGGCGGGATGAAGCATCAGCAGATCGAGGGGCGCGCCCCCGTGGAAGACATACAGCTCCGGCCCCGGTAGGAGGTGGAGGTGTGACTTCTCGCCCCGGGTGAGCAGGTAGTAGATGGCCGAGAAGGCGTCGTCATGGTGGGTCGATACGAATCTCCCACCCTCGCGCTCGAGCGGCTCGAGACCCAGTTCGGTGACGAGCGCGGCGACGTCGGGGGTGGTCATGTGACCAGGTGGGCGGTCGAAGTGAGGGTGTCGCCCTCGGCGAACCGTACGACCCGCCGGTCGGTCACCAGGGAGTGGATGTGGGCCACCGGGGTCACATCGAAGGCGGGGTTGATTCCGGGCGTCCCTTCGGGGGCGATGGGGGTGTCACGGAAGGTGGCGACCTCTACCGGCCCCCGGTCTTCGATCTCGATGGCGTTGCCGTCAGGGGTGGTGAGGTCCACGGTCGACTCGGGCGCCACCACGATGAACGGCACCCCGGCGTGACGCGCCCCCAGGCTCAGGCTGAACGACCCAATCTTGTTGGCGGTGTCGCCGTTGGCGGCCACCCGGTCGGCGCCGATGAGCACTACATCGGCGGCTCCCCGCGACAGTAGGAACGGTCCAGCCGAGTCGACGATCAGGCGATGCGGGGCACCCAGCCGCTGGAGCTCCCAGGTGGTCAGCCGGCCGCCCTGGAGGAGGGGCCGGGTCTCGACGGGGATGGCCTCGGCCAGGAGGTCGCGTTCGAACAGGGTGTGGACGACGGCGAGCGCGGTGCCCCGCTCGACGGTGGCCAGCCCGCCGGTGTTGCAGATGGTCATGGCCCGCACCGGTCGGTTGCCCACGAGCTCGAGCACCAAGTCGGCCCCCACCTCGCCCATGGTGGTGGAGGCCGCGATCTCCTCGTCGCGGATCCGATGGGCTTCGGCCAGCATGGCCCCGACACCGGCCCCCGCCAGGGCGGCCACCCGGTCGGTCATTCGGGCCAGGTTCACCGCGGTGGGTCGGGCCGTACGTACCTGTTCGATGGCCGCCCGGAACCCGGTCGGGTCGCCGGTGGGATCGTGCTGGCGGCCGGCCAGCACCACTGCGTAGGCGCCGGCGACACCCAAGGCAGGGGCACCACGAACCGCTAGCCGTTTGATGGCATCGACCATGGTGGGAACGTCAGCGACCCTCAGTACCACCTCTTGTTGAGGCAGCAGGGTCTGGTCGATCATCTCGACGGCATCATTGATCCAGTCGAGGGTGCGGGTGGGCGCCACGCTCGGTCTCCCAGTGGGGGTGCGGTTACCGTGGCAGCCTGCCACGCCCCGATCCCCAGAGGACAGCATCTCGATGGCCGCCAATGACTCTCTGAGTCCCGACGAACAGAACCCGAGCGAGCTGCTCGATCTCTCGAATCGGGTGGTGGTGGTCACCGGCGCCAATGGTGGTATCGGTTCGGGGATCGCCCACCGTTTCTCGCGGGCGGGGGCCTCGGTGGTCCAGCACCATCGATCGGGGCCGCCCATCGAGCTGCCGGGCCCGTCGGTGGCGATAGCCGCTGAGCTGACCGCCGCGGGCGGGCCGGGCGCAGTGGTGGCCGCCACGGTCGAGGCCTTCGGCCGGGTCGATGTCCTGGTGAACAATGCGGGCATCCAGACCGTGGCCGGCTTCCTCGAGTTGGGTGACTACGACTGGCAGACGATGGTCGACAACAATCTCACCGCGGTCCACCGACTGACCCGCGCGGTGGCCGATCAGATGGTGACTCAGGGTGACGGTGGCGCGATTGTCCACATAGCTTCGATCGAGGGTTCGCAGCCGGCTCCGGGCCACAGCCACTATGCGGTCACCAAAGCCGGACTGATCATGCACGCGAGGGCCGCGGCGCTCGAGCTGGGGGCCCATGACATCAGGGTCAACTCGGTGTCGCCGGGTCTGATCGGGCGGCCGGGTCTGGCTGATGCTTGGCCGGAAGGGGTGGCCCGCTGGGAGACGGCTGCACCTCTGGGCCGGTTGGGAGACCCGACCGATGTCGGCGACGCCTGTGTGTTCCTATGCTCGCCTCTGGCCCGCTGGATCACCGGAACCAACCTGGTGATCGACGGGGGAGTGTCGACCCACCCCACCTGGTGAACCCGCTGAGCGCTGGATCGCGCGCCCTCTGTGACTGTCACAGGCCAGTGGGAAGCTACAGGGGTCATGGAAGCCACCTCGCTCCAGTTCGCTCAGGCCGCCCGCACGTTGGGTGACGTCGCCCGCTCCCGCGGTCTGGCCGTGCCTGCGTTCCGTAGCCCGCCCCGGGTCGAGTCCGATCGTTCCATCCGACGGCGGAAGGGATCGGCCACGGTGGCGATCAGGCTGCGGGGTCGGCCATGGCTGGCGGTGCTGGCCGACATGGTCGATGGGGTGATCGTGGCCAACGACCTCTGTCCGGCCCAGGCCAACGAGCTACGTACCGAACTCTGGACCGCAGTCGAGGGCAGCCACCTGAGGGCCGCCTGAGGACACGGCCAACCGGTCAGACCTCGACGCGGTCGCGGGGCAGATCGATGACTGGCGTGTGCCACTCGGCCCGCGACTGGTGGGCGGTTTCGGACTCGACGAGCTGACGGGCCTGATGGGCCTTGACGGCCCGCCAGAAGAAGACCAGCAAGGCAGCGGCGATGATGGCGTCGAGCCAGTAGTGGTTGGCTGTGATCACCACCACGAAGAGGGTCATGAGGGGGTGCGCGATCGTGAGCCAGCGCCACCGGCTTCGGCTGAGGGTCACGGCGCTGGAGGCCACCAGCAGGGCCCAACCGACATGGAGCGACGGCATGGCTGCGAACTGGTTGGCGGCCTCGCCGGCGCTGATGCCGTAGGGATTTGGTCCGAAATGCAGCCCGGTGTCGACGAAGCCGAGCCGGCTGAACATCCGGGGCGGCGCCAGAGGGAAGGCCAGATGAATGACCAAGGCCGACATGGTGAGCCCGATGAGGACGTTGCGGATCCGGGTGAAGGCGGGTCGGTGGCGGACCCAGACCCAGACCAGGAATATGAACGTGGCCGGGAAGTGGACACCGATGTAGTACATGTTCGCCAGTTTCACCAGCAGGTAGTGGGGGAGCACCCATGCCTGGAGGGCCGCCTCCTGGGGCAGGCCGATGGCGGACTGGATGTCCATGACTTGGCGGGCGTTGGCGAAGGCGTTGGTGGGACCGTCGGCGGTGAGGTTGCGCACCAACCAGTAGAAGACCCAGAGCAGGCCGATGAGGGCGACATTGCGGCCCAGGTCGAGAACGGCGCGCGTCGCCGGGCTGCGCCGGATCCGCTCGTCTTCTCCATCCACCAAAAAGCTCGTCATCGCATCACCTACCTGAATGGCCCTCGAATCAACAGCATATGTTGATTTGGTGACATTTCGAAGGATTTGTTCACCGGGCCTCGAATCAAGCAATGACAGGGACCTTGGTCTCTCGCCCTCTCGATGCGGTTCAGAGATCGTCAGGAGTATGAACCAGCCAAGGGAGGGATCTTTTCCCAGGATTCGGGTTGGGGTGTCTGTGGTACAGGTCACGACGGTCTTCCGACGGTCGGTGGAGCCACTCGAGGTCGTGGTTCCGGTGGACGGATCGGCCGACGCCCAGCGGGCCACCCGTTTGGTGTCGTCCCTTGGTGATGTGATGCCCGTGCGGGCCCACTTGGTGACGACCCGGGACCACATCGGCGACCACACGCCCCGGGAGTATCTCGAAGACCTGGCCGACCGGATGGGTGTCCCGAACCCGGACATCGATGTCCTGCTCGACCACGACCCCGTCCAGGTTGCCGCCGAGGTGGCCGAACGCCACCCGGGCGCTCACATCGCTTTGAGCGTCGATCCGCCCGACCGCATTCGGGGCGCTATCGCCCCCGGGCCCCTGGGTCGACTGCTCGAGAACAGTCCGGTCCCGATCATCGCCTTTGGGCCCCATGTCGACCACGAGAATACACCGGGGGCCGGACCTGTCGTGGTGGCCGTCGACGCCGTCGAGCCCGACACCTCGGCCCTGGCCGAGGGTCTCGGACTGGCCATGCTCGCCGGCCGGCCCCTACACCTGGTCACGGTGCGCCAGGCACCCTCGGGCCGGGTCAGCACCGACCGACCGTTTGCTTCTGTTGAGGACGCGGTGGCACCGCTGGCGGCCCGAGCGCGGGCCGCAGGAATCGAGGCCCGCCACTCGATCGAGTTCGCCGACGAGGCGGTCGAGGGTCTGGTCCGGGTGGCCGAGGCCGATGATGCACTGGTGATCGTGGCCGCTACCCACGCCCGCCACGGGCTCGAACGTCTGATGGAGGGAAGCGTCGGCCTCGATCTCGTCCATCGGGCCACTGCCCCGGTCGTACTGGCCCACCACGACGAGTAGTGGGACCACCCCCCCCTACCCTGAGCAGGCCCGCCCGGGTGGCGAAACTGGCAGACGCAGAGGGCTTAAACCCCTCGGATCCCGTAGGGATCGTGCGGGTTCGATCCCCGCCCCGGGCACTTTGACCAGGGATTATGTGAAGGATCCTCATCTCGGCGACCTCGATCTGTCGGCCGAGATCCGCATGAGTGCACGAAAAGTGCACAAGCGGTGAGGTAGGGCATGGCGAGAGGGCGGATCTTCAAGCGGCAGGACGGCTACGGGTACAGGGTCGATCTCGGGCCCGACCCCAGCACCGGGCGACGCCGCCAACAGCATCGTCAAGGATTCAGAACCAAGCGCGAGGCCGAGGCGGCCCTCGACGAGCGTCTCAACTCGCTCAGATCCGGAGACTCGATCTCTCCCTCCGCGGCGACACTCGAGGAGTTCCTCGGCGAGTGGCTGCTGGGGCAGAGGGCGCGTTTGAAGGAAACCACCTGGGAGAGCTACCGCGTCGTTGTCGAGCGCGTGAATGACCGGATTGGGAAGGTCAAGCTCAGTGCCGTAACGCCGATCGAGCTCGAGCGGTTCCACCGGCTTCTTGGTGAGTCCCTTCCTCGGCCCGGGTCCCAGACGACAGACTCTTCGGTTTGTACGTGCTACTCGCGACCACGGGGATGCGGCGCGGTGAGGTGCTTGGGCTGGGTTGGCGCGACCTCGACCTCGACGGAGCGGAACTCCACATCGTCCAGACCCTGACAACCGTCCACCATCAAATGGTCTTCACCGCGCCAAAGACCAAGCGCAGCCGGCGGCTCATCTATCTGGACGAGGAGACGGTGCCTCACATCCGACTTCACGATCATGCCGACCGGCGCGACGTTGGCGTTGAAGGGCGGAATACACCCAAAGGTCGTGTCGGAACGCCTCGGGCCACGCAACCGTCGGAATCACGCTCGACCCCTACTCGCATGTGACCCCGGCGATTGGTCGGGAGGGGGCTGACGTGGTGGCGTCGAAGCATCTTCGGATAGTCAGTGGAGGCCGGTGCTGTCCTCAGTGGTGGCGCTGAGCGCTGGCGAGCGGTTCTTCCAGAGCGTGAGTGGGCACTACGAGGCGACGTCCGAGCCGGAGAGCTGGGAGTCTTCCGGACCCGACCCTGGTCATCCCCATTGTTCTGTCGATATGGGTCCACGAGCCCGAGCCGTCCCAGGACTGGCGTCGATTCTTGACCCGTCGCCCATGCGGCGGCCCAGATTGGCGTCACGCAAGCTCGCCCACTTCGACGCCGACCCGAGATGGTTGGCGGCCAAAGACCGCAACGTGTCCCGGGGACCAACCTCAACCATCGGCCTCGCCAGGCCAGCCAGGCTGGCCTGGCCCTCCGAGATCTCGGTGACGGCACCGGCTGACGCGGCCACCGTCAAGGCCGCCGGGCTTGGTGGCGGGCCGGAATACGGGGCACCGGCAGACCCATGAATCTCTGGGCGGCCCCCAAAACCGGCAGTCGCTCAGATGTGTTGGGGGCCGGGATCTACCGGTCAGGGGCCGCCGCGCATGCCGCGGCGTCTCTCACGTTCCATCTCGAGCTCGGGGGAGTCTTCCACGCCCGCGGTTGGCGACTCGTTTCCGCGGCGGAGCTGCTCGAAGAAGCTCCGGAGGTTCGACCACAGGCGCCTCATGGCAGGCACGGTACTCCCATCATGGGGCTGTCGTCTAGGGGCGTGCCGGTCTGAGCCACACCCTGCTGTCAGGCTCAGAATGGCAGTGGTGAGGGCGAGGTGATGGAAGCGGGCGCTCATGACGAGCCATTGGCGGCCGGGATTGTGCCCGCGCATCATGGGATGCTCCGGCCGCCTGACGGGGCCCGTCCGGTATCGGCACGATGAGTGCGGGTGGCGTCGCGGTCAAGCCGTGAGCGTTGTCGAGCGTGCCGGTTCATGACCCACCCGATCTCGGGTGCCGGTCGCTGTCGTCACGACCAGTCGCGTATCCCGTGATTTCCAGGTGGGTCGGAAACCTTCGAGGACGCTCGACTTCGGTTGGGCGGCGGTCGATGAGGCCGGCTTTCTCGAGCCCGACTTGTCACTACTCGAGGCCTCAGTTCGCCTACGGCACACTTGCGCCGAGACTCGGGCTCGGTGTCACCCGAGAGCGAAGATCGATCCGAGCAGGATCAACACCACGCCGCTCGCCCTCGTCACGCGGACCGTGGTCGAGGCATTGATGCGTTGGCCGGCGCGTCCGGCCACAAGGCCGAGGAACGGATGCCAAGAGTATGAGGCGACCGTGACTCCGGCCGCCAGCGCGGCCTGCCGTGGAGTCGTGTTGGCCGCTGGAACAGCGGCGATGATGGCCATCCAGGAGAGAAGCGTCAACGGGTTGAGTGCCGTCAGCGCGAACAGCGTCCGTGCGGGCCTCTTGAGCCCGACGGCAAGTCCCCCGAATCCGACGGGTCGCGCTATCAGCAGGCCGCCCATCACCATCATCGCCGCTGCGGCGACCACACTCATCGAAGCAGCGACGGACGGAAGCGCCGCCGTCCCGATTCCGAGGATGGCGATCGCCAATACTCCCGTGATCAGATCGGCGGACGCGATCGCGGCACCTGAGCGGAAGCCCACAGAGCGGCCGCGACGCACGGCCACCTGCACGAGAGTGACACTCACCGGGCCCGGAGGAACCAAGGTGATCGCTCCGAGACCAAGACCGAGCAACAGCAGCATGAACATGCTCTGATGGTCCGCGAAATCACGCCGAAGGTGTTGCGAAGTTTCCCAGGATCGAAGCATATGTCAGGATATTTCATGGCATTTGATCAGTTCGACAGGGAAATCACCGGCCATCTGGCAGAAGACGCCCGAATCTCGGCCACGGAGCTCGCCGGGCGAGTGCGGCTCAGCGTGTCCGCGACAGCCGAACGGTTGCGCAGACTCCGAACTAGCGGTGTGATCCGGCGTTTCACAATCGACATCGATCCGATCGCTGTTGGTCGACCTATCGACGCGATCATCGACGTACGCCTCTCGGCTGATGTTGACAACGAAGTCGTCGAGCAGCGACTGGTCGCTGTTGACTCCGTTGTCGATGTGATTCACCTCACCGGTTCGTTCGACCTGCAGATTCGTGTCGCGGCCTGTGATATTGCGGAGCTGAACGACCTGCTGGTCATGCTGAAGGACGAGCTCGGAACCTACGAGACGAACACCCGCCTTGTCCTCGGTGTCCTCCCCGGCTTTCCGCGTCCGATCGCACTGGGCTGACCCAGTACCGGTTCAACCATCGGAGGGATGGGTGAACCGTCCGACGAGCAGAACAGACCGTGTCGACGGCACGCATCACACGAATGGCGGACGGGGACGGGCTCTCGGCCCGAACCAGATCGGTGGGCGGAGCTCAACGTTTGGATTTGAGACGGCAGACGAAATGCCTGCCCGGCACACGTCGCAGCTCAACTCGGACTACACGCCGCGTCCTGGCCCGCACCCACCACCGTCACCGACAGCAGAAACAGGCGGATGGATCACCGACATGTCCTCCCCGGTGTGGTGCTCGACAACGACGCTCGGCTCCTCCCCGAGAACCTGTCGCAACCCACACTCCTCTGCCGG
>JAAEMS010000189.1 GCA_024225275.1 Actinomycetes bacterium | reverse complement strand
GGGGGGGTCGGGTGGCGCCATCGAGGGGCTCGGCTGGGCCCCGCTCAGCCGCAGCACTGGTCTCCCCGCCAGGCTTCGAGGCCCTCACGGGTAGCCAGCGCGGCGATGACCAGCGCGGCTACCGGGTCCGCCCACCACCAGCCGAGCGTGGTGTTGAGCACCAGGCCCACCAGAAGCACCACGGAGAGGTAGGTGCAGAGCCATGTTTGTTGGCTGTCGGCGGTCACCGTCACCGAACCCAGTCGGCGACCGACCGAACGTTTGGCGGTGGCAAGAACAGGCATGACGAGCAGGGACACGACTGCCAGCCCGATGCCGACCCATGAGGACTCGGGTTCATTGCTGGCCACGAGGTCGAGGCCGGCCTGGATCGAGACATAGAGGGCGAGCGCGAAGAAGCTGAGGGCGATGAAGCGGAGGGCCCGTTGCTCGCGCTCCTTCTCGAGTCCGGCGAACTGCCAGATGATCACCGCCGCGGAGCCGACCTCGATGGTGGAGTCGAGGCCGAACCCGATCAGGGCCATAGATCCGGCCGCGCTCCCGGCGGCGACGGCGACACCCGCCTCCACCACGTTCCAGGCCACGGTGAGCCAAGCCAAACCCACGGCCTGGCGCCGGAGATGCTCTTGGTGAGTCGGAGCGGTCGCAGTCACGGCTCTACTCTGCCATTTCGCAGGAAGGTCATTGGGTGTCAAGAGGTCATTGCCCGCTTGAAGACGGTTCCGCGGAACCGTTTCAACCCTTGGGGAGCCAGCCGCCGCGGGTTTGGGGGACTCGCATGTCGAGGATGCGGGAGGCCACCACGGAGCGCAGGATCTGGGCGGTGCCACCGCCGATGGTGAACATGCGGACGTCGCGGTACATGCGCTCGAGCGGGTTGCGGCGGGAGTAGCCGGCGGCTCCGAAGATCTGGAGGGCGTCGTTCACCACCCGGATCGAGGCCTCGGCGGTGAAGATCTTGGCCTGGGCGGCCAGGGCCGGGTCGGGGAACGGGCTGTTGTTCGGGCCCCGGGACTGGGCGGCCCGGTAGGTCAGGCTGCGGGCCGCTTCGAGCTGAACCGACATGTCGGCCAGCATCCATTGGAGACCCTGGAACTCGGCTATGGGGCGACCGAACTGCTCACGCTCCTTCACGAAGTCGAGGGCCAGCTCATAGGCGCCAGTGGCCAGTCCGAGACCGACTGTGCCAGCCCCGACCCGCTGGCTGTTGTAGGCGTTCATGAGGTCAGCGAAGCCTCGCTTGAAGCCCGACGGAGGCAGCACGACCATGTCGGGCCCCACGTACATGTCGTTGAAGAGCACCTCCCGCTCGGGGATGGCCCGCAGGCCCATCGTGGGCTCGCGGAGGCCGAAGAACAGGCCCTCGGTCTCATCGCGGATGGCCAGGAATCCGCCGATTCCTTCTTCGTTGCCCTGCTCGTCGAACACGCGGGCGAAGACCAGGTGCAGCCGCGAGACGCCACCGCCGGTGATCCAGTGCTTCTTGCCGTTGAGGACGTACCCGTCCCCCTTGCGGTCGGCGCGGGTGGTCATCTCCGAGGCCGCGCTACCGGCCTCGGGCTCGGTGATGCAGATGGCGGGCTTGTCGCCGCCGAGCACCATCTCGGCGGCCATCTTGCGCTGTATGTCGGAGCCGTAGGCCATGACCGCGGAGATGGCGCCCATGTTGCACTCCACCGTGATCCGGCCGGTCACACCACAGACCTTGGCCATCTCCTGAACGACCAGGACAGCGTCGAGGAACGAGTGACCGCCGCCCCCGAACTCGGTGGGGACGGTCATACCGGTGAACCCGGCGTCACGTAGGGCGTCGACATTGTCCCACGGGTATTCCTCCGCCATGTCGACGTCGGCCGCCCGCGGGCCGATGACCTCGGTGGCCAGCTCACGGGCCCGGGCCTGAATGTCGAGTTGATCGTCGGTCAGCTGCCAGGTCACGGCGTAGCTCCTTGTGCGGCCGGTTGGGAACCCAACTGATGGTATGGCGACCCTGGGGGTCAGACGACCCGGACCGTGATGCGCCCCTGATGGGCGAGGATGTGACAACCGGTAGCCAGGAGTATCGTGCGTGCCGTGACGGCCCATCAGAATGACTGCGCCGCCGCTGAGCGAGCCAGCGAGCCAGCGGATCCTCCGGCCGGTGTCGATTCGGCGCGGGCGTGGGCCGTCGTGGCCGGCACCTTCCTCTCCACCGCCACCATCTTCGGCATCACGTACTCGTTCGGCACCTTCCTCAAGGCCATGGCGGCGGAGTTCGGCTCGGGCAATGGCTCGATCGCCCTGATGTTCAGCCTCACGATCTTCTTCCTGTTCGTCCTGGGCCTACCAGCCGGGCGAGCATCGGACCGATGGGGGCCCCGCCCCGTCGTATTGTTCGGCCTCACCGCCATCGTCGTTGGGCTCACCCTGACGTCGCTGGTTCAGAACACAGCCACCGGCTACGTCACCTACGGGTTCGGGATCGGCGTCGGGGTGGCGTGCTGCTACGTCCCGTTGGTGTCCCAGGTCTCGGGCTGGTTCGAGAAACACCGCACCACCGCCCTCGGCGTGGCCGTAGCGGGCATCGGGGCTGGCACCATGGGCGGGCCACCCATCGTGCGCCGGCTCGTCGCCGAGTACGGCTGGCGCGACAGCTTCCGCATCCTGGCCGTTGTAGCCCTCGTGGGGCTGCTCATCTCGGCCTTCCTGGTCGACCGGGCCCCCCTCATGGCCGGCCAGGAGCCCCCCGACCTCCGCCGTCTCTACCGCTCGAGCATCTTCCGGTGGATGTACAGCGGCACCGTCCTGATGAGCCTCGCTCTGTTCGTGCCGTTCCTGTTCGTGGTGCCCTACGCCGAGGACCACGGCATGAGCGGGCCCACCGCCGCGACCCTGCTGACCTGGTTGGGGTGCGGGTCGCTCCTGGGTCGGCTGTTGCTGGGCCCGGTGGCCACCAAGCTTGGCATCCTACGGCTCTACCAACTCTGTCTGCTCCTGATCGGTGCGTCCTACGGGATCTGGCTGTTCGCCGGATCGTCCTACGCGATGCTGGCCGCCTTTGCCTTCGTACTCGGAGCCTCCTACGGCGGCTACGTAGCCGTAAGCCCAGCCGCCATGGCAGAGCTGTTCGGTCTCGCGGGGCTGGGCGGCAGCCTGGGGGCAATCTACACGGGAGCGGGGGTTGGTGGCCTGGTCGGGCCCCCGGTGGCCGGGATCCTGATTGACACCACCGACAGCTACCGGGCCGGCATCATCTTCGCCCTCGTGCTGGGCGTCCTGTCGGCCCTGGTGCAACGGCGAGCCGTGACCATCCACGAGGCCGAAACCGCGTCGGGCCCCACCGGACGGATCTACCTTCCGATCGTGGCCCAAACGCCAGAGCCAGCGGTGACCGCGGCCACCGCCAACCAGGTGATCGACCTTCGTCTGCCCCTCCCCCATCGGGTGGACCCACCGGGAAGGACCGCCTCAGCGTCACCCGATCCGGTGGCGGCCACAGCCAACTCACTGATCAGCCCAACCGCGAGCACGGGGCTGGCCGTCGCCGTTCAGGGGGACAGCCTCCAGCCCGAGCCCGAGACGGCAGACCATCTGGTGGACGCCGAACCCACGCCGCTGAACCCCCAGTGGAACGAGCCCCGCCAGGCCTGGATCTGCTGGGAACCGGTGGGGGCCGCCTGGCTCCAATACGACGAGTCAACCACCGCCTGGGGCCCCATCAGCCGGTAGTCGGGTTCCCGCGCGGCCTGTTGGCGTCGGACCTACCCAAGGTCGAGACTGGTCCTGGTTTGCCCCGGCCAGGGTCCTGCCCGAAACCGTGCGCATGTTCGAGCGTCATGATCTCAGCAACCACGCCTCGATCTGGCCCGCTATGGGGAGTTCCTCGCCGCCCGTCGTGCCTCTAGAGTGCGGTGAATGGCGACTTCCTCCCCCTCCGGCAGCGCGCCCGGGGTAGCCAAGGCGCCGTTCTGGGGATGGCGGGTCGTGGCCGCGGGAGCCGGAGCCAACCTGCTGGCCGCAGCCCTGATCCAGCACGCGTTCACCAACTACTCGGTGCTCCTACGCGAGGAGTTCCAGTGGAGCACCACCATGTTGGCCGCGGCCTTCGCCATGACCCGTTTGGAGAGCGGGCTTCTCGGTCCGATCCAGGGTTGGATGCTGGACCGGTTCGGGCCCAAGCGGGTCATGACGGTTGGGGCAGTCCTCTTTGGGGTGGGGCTGATGCTGTTGAGCACCCTCCAGAATCCGGTCCAGTTCTTCGCCTACTACTTCATCGTTGCGGTGGGAGCCAGCCTCGGCGGGTTCATCACCGTGGTCACCGCGGTAGTCGGCTGGTTCCACCGACGGCGCTCATTCGCAGTGTCGGTAGCTCAATCGGGATTCGCTCTCGGGGGAGTGTTCACCCCCATCGTCGTGTTCTTCATGGACCGCTACGGCTGGCGGCCCACCGCGTTCGTGTCGGGCGTGATCGGCATGATCGGTATCGGGGCATGTGCCCAGTTCATGTACCGCGACCCGGCGTCGGTGGGCCAGGAAGTCGATGGCGGCCCTGACCTCGATGACCGCGATTCAGCCACCCTCACCACCGAGACGATCAACTTCACAATCCAGCAGGCCGTGCGCACCCGGGCATTCTGGATGCTCAACCTCGGTCATTCGTCAGCCCTGCTCGTGGTGAGCGCCACCATGGCCCACCTGTCGATCTACCTGACCGAGGAACAGGGCTTCCCCCTCCAGCGGGCCGGCTACCTACTGGGTGCGCTCCTGGTGGTGCAGTTCGTGGGCCAGTTGGCCGGCGGCCGCCTGGGTGACCTGGTCAACAAGCAGTGGCTGGTGATGGGCGCCATGGTCGGCCATGTGGCCGGCATGCTCGTGCTGACCTTTGCCAGCTCCCCCCTGATCTGGCTGTTCGTTCCGCTCCACGGGTTGGCCTGGGGAGTGCGCGGCCCCCTCATGCAGGCCATGCGAGCCGACTACTTCGGGCCGAAGTCGTTCGGTACCATCATGGGTTGGTCGTCGATGATCATGATGGTCGGCACCATGACCGGGCCTTTGCTGGTGGGCTACCTCCGCGACCAGACCGATAGCTACACGCGTGGTTTCACCGTGGTCACGGCGATGGCCAGTGTGGCCATCGTCTTCTTCGCCCTGGCCAGCAGGCCTCCGCGGCCGGTGGACGCCTGAGGTCAGTACCGCCCCACCGGGCGATACTGATGAATCGAGCTACCAACGGAGATGAGGCCCCACAATGGAAGAGCCAGAGTCCCTGACCAGCGCCGCCGACCTCGAGGACCTCGACGAGCGGCCCGGTTTCGACTTGAACAGAGTGGACATCTCGCTGCTCAGCAGTCCGGTGGTCAGCCGGGCACTAGCCGGAATCACAGTCGCTACTCTGGTACTGATCTGGCCGGGCCGCACCGACCGCATCCTCGCCCGGCTGATCGCCCTCGCCGTGTTGCTGCTTGCCTCGACGTCGCTGTGGTCATCGCTGAAGACCCGCCCTCGCGACCTGATCCAGGCGGCACTCACCTTGCCGGGTTTGATCGCTGGGGGGGCGCTGTTGGTATCACCGAACCAATCCGAAACCGTCCTGGCGCGTCTCGTTGGGGTGGGCTTCGTGGTCGTGGGATTGCGCGATCTCGGGGGGCTCCTCACCGACAGCCCAGACCCCGAGTCGCGGGCATGGATTGTCATGAGATCATTCGCCCTGGGGGGGTCCGGTGCGGTGTTGTTACTGTTTCCGACCGAGCTCTTTGCCGCGGCCACCACGATTGCTGCGCTCGGTTGGATCGCTCTGTCGCTCGTGGTCATCGGGGTCTCGCTCGACGCGGGTACGAGCGGTGTCACCAACTATGGCGACTCGGCCCGCCTCATCGGCGACTGGCTGGCAGGGCGCCCCAAGTCGGTCGATGACCGCCGGGCCCTCTACGACAAGATCCTGTATGAAGGTCCGGCTACCCAGCCCCGGGTGATCCGGTTTTTCACGCTCATGGGGTTCGCATCAGTGATCGCCTCGATGGGTGTCATGACCGACTCGACCGCGGTGGTCATCGGTGCCATGTTGATAGCCCCCCTGATGACTCCGTTGATGGGGATGGCGATATCGCTGGTGATGGGTTGGCCCCACCGACTCGGTCGCAGCACCCTGGTGGCCGGCTCGGGAATAGTGCTGTCGATAGGACTCGGTATGGTGCTGGGGCTTGGAGTACCGGCCGTCATCGACACCGTCACCAACTCCCAGATCACGGCCCGGTCATCACCCACCGTCCTGGATCTCGGCATCGCCCTGGCCGCGGGCGCGGCCGGAGCCTACGGACTCTCCCGTCCCGACGTGTCCGATTCATTGCCAGGCGTGGCAATCGCCATCTCCTTGGTCCCTCCGCTCAGCGTTGTGGGGGTCGCCTACTCCCAGGGAGACTGGCACTCAGGCAACGGCGCCCTGTTGTTGTTCGCAACCAACATGCTGGCCATTCTGGTCATGGGTGGAATCACCTTCGTGGCCACAGGTGTCGCCCCGATCCGCCAGGTAGCCGAGAATCAGCACCGGGTTCGCACCGCTAGCGCAGCCGTGGCGGCCCTGGGAGCGCTGGTGATAGGGGCCCTACTGCTCAACGGCACCCAGATCGCGTCAGATCTGTTGGACCAGTCATCAACCGGGGCGGCGGTCGATGACTGGCTCGACGACTACCCCCAGCACTCGCTCATACGGGTCGATCTGGACGGCGACACCATCACCGCGACCATCGTCGGCCCTTCGACCGGGGCACCAACCGCGGCGTCGCTGGCTGCGGGCCTCGGTCAGGCTCTGGACCGGACCGTCACCGCCGATCTGCGGCTCATCGTCGAAGAACGCTATGTCGCCACCAGCACCAACTGACCGGAAACCAAGAAGACGGCACCCCACCATCGTTGCCCCCTTCCGTCGAGCCGCCGCCCCATGTTGTCCCCTCACGGTGCTGCCCGGATGGTTGAGCACACCTCGTCGATCTGATCGGTGGTGGTGTAGAAGTGACAGGCGAATCGCGACCGGCCCGCCCGGGACGCGAACACGACGCCGGCGGCCTGCAATCGGGACACCGCGGCATCGTCGAGGTCGATGCTCACGATCGCTGAGTTCGACGGCTGAAGCCCCAGACCCTCGCGGAGTCGGTTGGTCATGGCGACATTGTGTTTGCCCACTGTGTCCGGGCCGAGTTCGGCCATGAGCTCGAGGGCCGGCGCCGCGCCGACCCACGCCAACCAGGCCGGCGAAACATCGAAGCGACGGGCTGAGGGAGCCAACCGTAGGGGCGGACCGTAGACCGAGGTCCACGGATCCTCGCCCGCGTACCAACCGGCGGCCACGGCCGGCATCCGCTCCCAGAGGTCCGGGGCGACAGTCATGAACCCGGTACCCCGCGGCGAGATCAGCCACTTGTAGGCCCCCTGGGCGGTGATATCGAAGCGGGTGGCGTCGAAGGGCAGCCAGCCCCCGGCCTGGGTCGCGTCAACGAAAGACAAGACACCAGCGTCCCGACACCGATCGGCCAAGACGTCGAGGTCGGTCACCCGCCCATCGGCGGATTGGACCGCGCTCACCGCCACCATCGCCAGGTCCCGCCGAATGGCATCGACCAGGTCGTCGAGATCGACCAAGTCTACTTCGACCCCCCGGTTGGCGGCCTCGAGGAAGGGGAACAGAACCGAAGTGAACTCCTCGCGGGCCACCACCACCCGGTCACCCGGTTGGAGGAGAGCCGCCGCATGGCCGGTAGCCACCGACACTGGTGTGGTGATGGCCACCCACTCGACGGGGACCCCCACAATCCGGGCGTAGGCGGCCCGGCTGCGCTCGACGTACTGGTCGTAGTCTGGCGCCCGGGCCTGGCCACCGGCCCAATGACCGACGGCCTCGTGCAGAGCGGTGATCGTGGCCCGACAAGGCAGGCCGATGCTGGCCGAGTCGAGGTAGATCTCCTCTGTCGAGAAGTCGGCTTGGGCTTCGGCAAGAGTCACCATCGGAGCAGTCTCGTCGCCACCACCCCCGGGTGTGCAACATTTGCACCATGGAGATCACCGCCATCCAGGGTGACATCACCACCCTCGAAGTCGACGCGATCGTCAACGCGGCCAACTCGTCCCTGCTCGGAGGCGGGGGGGTAGACGGAGCGATTCACGATGCAGCCGGACCCCGTCTACTCGAGGCATGTCGGCCCCTGGGCGGCTGCCCGACAGGGGATGCCCGCACCACCCCCGGGTTTGATCTGCCGGCGCTCCACGTCATTCACACCGTCGGCCCGATCTGGCACGGCGGGCACCAGGGTGAAGCCGAGCTCCTCGCCTCGTGCTACCGGCGCAGCCTCGAGGAGGCCGACGCGGTCGGTGCCTGCTCGATTGCCTTTCCCGCCATCTCGACCGGTGTCTACGGCTACCCCAAGTCACCAGCCGCCCGGATTGCGATCGAGATCCTCGGGTCCACGTCGACCCAGGTGAAACTCGCCACCCTGGTGGCGTTCGACGCCGGGACGCTGGCCCTCTACGACACCCTGCTCCGGACTTGACGACTACGGTCCGGTCATGAGCGAACGCGAACTGGCCCGCCCGGCCGAGAGGGCAGAACAATGAGCCAACGCGAACTGGCCCGCCCGGCCGAGAGGGCAGAACAATGAGCGAACGGGTACTGGTCACTGGTCATCTGGGGTGCATCGGGGCGTGGGTGGCCAAGCTGCTGCTGGCCGACGGTGACCATGTCGTTGGTTTCGATCTCGGCACCCACGACCATCGTCTCCGGCTGATCATGGGCCCTGACGAGCTCAGTGCGATCGAGCAGATCCGCGGCGACATCACCAACACCGAGGCGGTCCAGAACGCCGCGGCCGGTGTCGACCGCATCATTCATCTCGCCGCTCTCCAGGTGCCGTTCTGTGCGGCCGATCCGGCGGGCGGGGCCCGCGTCAACGTGGTGGGCACGGTCAATGTCTTCGAGGCGGCCCGCCACCAGCACATCGACCGGATCACCTGGGCCAGTTCGGTAGCCGTGCACGGTACAGCCGATCTCTACGACACCGAGATCCTACCGGTCGACGCCCAGCGCGATCCCGGCACCTTCTACGGCGTGTACAAGCAGGCCAACGAGGGCACGGCCCGGGTGTATGACACCGACCACGGGATCGCCTCGGTGGGGATCCTCCCCCACACCATCTACGGCCCCGGACGCGATCAGGGGCTGACCTCGCAGCCCACCACGGCGGTTCTGGCCGCGGCCCTCGGCCGTCCCTACCGGGTCGACTACGCCAGCAAGATGGGCTTCCAGTACGCTCCCGACGTGGCCCGGTCATTCATCGCCGCGTCGCGGGTCGAGGCTCCGGGAGCCCGGATCTGTCCCCTCGGTGGAGATATCGTCACCGTTCAGACCTTCCTCGACGCCGTCAACCAGGCGGTGGGTGAAGAGCTCGGCACATGCGCCGACGACCGACTCCCCTTCCCCGCCGGTACCGACGACGGCGCCCTGCGCGACCTCCTCGACGGCCAGGTTCCCCACACCCCGCTCGCCGATGCCATCGGGGAGACGATCGCGGTGTTCCGACAGGCCGCCGCGGAGGGGCAGACCCTCCCCGACCTGCCAGGATGATCTGATGGCCGACCACATCTACCTCGATCACCTCGCCGTCGCGTCAGAGCACGGCTTCGAACAGTTCGCCCGCTACTACGGCGAGCTCGGCGGCGAGTTCATCGGCGGGGCCGTCGACCCCGGCTTCTTCTTCTTCCAGGTGAAGTACGTCAGCGGGATGAAGATCGAGATCCTCGAGGACGACCCCGGCCAGCCCGCCGAGGACTTCCTCCGTCGATTCGTCGACCGCAACAGCGCCGGCCCCCACCACCTCACGTTCAAGGTGCCCGACATCCACGCCGCCCTCGACCGGGTTCGCGATGCCGGCTATGAGCCGGTGGGCATCGATGTCGTCAACCCCGAATGGCAGCAGGCCTTCCTCCATCCCAAGCAGGCCCCCGGAATCGTGATCCAGATGGCGGCGTCGAACAAGGAGGGAGACGGCTGGGATCTGGGTGACACCCGCTTACCCCAGCCCATCTGCGCTGCGCCGGCCGACCTCGAACGAGTGGTTCTCCTGGTCGACGACCTCGACCGCGAAACCCGCCTGTTCAGCGAGGTCTTCAACGGCGAACGGGTTGGTGAGGGTACCGACGACGAGCTCGGTGGTTATGTCGAACTGGTGTGGTCGAGCGGGGGCCGACTCCGGCTGGTGAACCCCACCAATCCGGCGGTGGTGCAGTGGCTGGGCGGGCGGGCCGGTCGTCTCTATTCGGCCGACTTCGTCGTGGCTGACATAGGTCCGGTCACGGGCGCTCGCGCCATGGGCGCCGGTCGCTGGGAAGTACCGCCCGAGGCCAACCTCGGCGTCCGACTCCGCCTCCGGGGCCCAGGGGGCTCTAGTTGACGTAGACCTCGAGGGGATGGCCATCGGGGTCGCAGAACCGCAGTGAGTGGAAGGGGGGATCGTCGATCTCGGTCTCGACCTCGATGCCCTCGGCCATCAGTTCGGCCCGGACCCGAGAGAAGTGCTCACCGTCGAGGAGCCGGAAGCCGAGGCGGTAGAGGTCGGGCTGGGTGACCTCGGTGACTCTGCGCAGAGCAAGGTCGATACCCGCCGGGTTACGCATGAGCAAGACATCGGCCTGCCATTCGGGTTCGCCGACGTTGAAGCCGAAATAGCGGGAGTAGAAGATCGCCGAGCGGCGCAGATCGGTGACCGGCAGGGTCAACCGATCGAATCTCATCCGTCGGCCGCGGTGGTGGTCGTGGTCTCTTCCTCGGGAGTCAATAGTCCTTCAGTGACAGAACGATCGACTTCGGCCAGGCCCTCGAGGGCGGCGAGCGGATCAACAACCCGGTCAGTGGCGGTCTGGACGAGCAGGCGCTCCATGACTTCGCTGGGAATCCGACCCCCTTCGGCGGCGACCAGGGCGGCCGCGATGCCCCCCACCATGGCCGCGGCGTAGGCCGAGCCGGTTCCGAGACGCCAGGGACTGTCGTTGCGGAGACCACCCACGATCAGATCACGGCCGGGCGCCAGTACGTCGACATGGTCACCCTGGTGGCTACATTCCCATTCGGTGCCGTCGGCGTCGAGGGTCCCGACCCCGATCACGCCCGGGTAGGCAGCCGGGTAGAGCACATCTCCGGCCTCGAAGTAGCCGGCCACCGGACAACCCTCGGCCAACGCCGAGTCGCCGACCGGAGCAATGACGATGGCACCGGTGCCCAGGGCGAGCCGTACCGACTCGCGAACGATCGGATCGTCGATGGGAGTGCCCACGCCCAGGACGATGACATCGGCACCGCTGCGGGCCGCGGCCAGCAGGCCTCCGCTGAGAGTGGCCAGAGTGGTGATCTCGGCCCCGTTGAACACGTCGACCGGCCAAACCCCGGCGTCCGAGGCCACCCCGACCCGGCCGGTGTCGACGGAGGACCCAGCCGCGACCACCGCCATACCGGTGGAGACCGGCTGGGGGATCGCGGTACCCGTCGACGTGAAGTCGAAGAGCTCGCCGGGGATCGAGACCCCCGAGAGAACACGATTGCCCACCAGGGAATAGTGGCCGGGATCGATGCCACCGGCAATGATGGCGATGAGCGAACCGGCACCCGTGGTCTGGGTGGAGAACTCCTCGAGCTTGAGGAGGTCGGAATACCAGAGTCGGCGAGTGTCGCCACTGAGACTGGCTGTCTCACCCACTGGACCGAAGCCACTCAGGGGTGAGAGGGGGCGATCCTCGGAGAACAGAAAGACCTCTTCGTCTTGGGTGTACACCCCCTCGAAGCCTTCACGCTCCTCGGAGCGCTCGGGCGGAATGATCTGAAGCTCGATGATCGGGCCGGTGGTCCCGCCCCCCAACAGCTCACGATCGGCCAGCACGAACAGATCGAGTCGGTGATCGGGTGCAGGCCGGGTGGGGCGCGGGTCATCGAAGGTGAGCAGCCCCGCCGGGCCGTCGCCTTCATCGCTCGACCAGGCGGAGACGGTCACATCGAACCCCTCGGTGGCCCCACTGCCGGACTCAACGGCGAACTGGCACAGCGAGAACGAGCAGAACGAGGCAGGGATTGCGGTCTGCCGGGCACCGACGGTCACCGTGTAACCCTCGGCCCCAGGCACCGGGGCCCAACCGAAGGCGGCCACCCCGTCATCGACGCCTCCGAGGCGAGACAGGCGACTAGGTGCGGTGATCCCCCGCTCAGACGCCGGGATGATCTCGGGCGGGTCGACGCTGGCGGGTGCGCAGGCGGCCGCCGACAGAGCAACGGCGACGAGGAGGCACGACCAACGACGAAGCACGGTTGGAAAGGCTATGGGAGGTTGACTCATCATCCTCAGTTGATCTCGGATGGAGTAAACGCCAGCACGGCGGGAGGCACCGCCTCGGGTGAGGTGAAGTCGATGTTAGCGGTCTGGGGTCGCTGCGGTTCGCCCATACGCACGGCCAAGCCCAGACCGCCGAGTGCGACGAGCAGGACCACCAGAGCCGACCCACCAACGGCCACCGGGTTGAGCACCGGTAGCGGCAGACGGTCGGGTCGAACCGAGATCCAGGGGGCCACCTGGCCTTCGCCGAGCACGAGGGGGCCGATGACCTGGGCCAGGGCCTCACGACAGCGCCCGGCGCGAACCTCGGTCACTGCAGAGTCGCCACTGATCCGGCCCGGCGCCCGCATGGCGACGCCCCGCTTCAGTGCCCTACGGGCGTCCTTGACCCGCGCTCGTGTGGGCCGGACGCCGGTGTCGAGTTGCTCGGCCAGAGACTCATACGAGCAGCCTTCGAGATCAACGGTCCAAAGCAGGAGCTGATCGGCCTCGCTCAGCCACAACCAGGCTTGGGCGACTGGGTGTTCCTCGAGACCCTCAGCGAAGGGATCGGGGTCGAAGCCGATGCCCATCTCCTCGGACGAGGGAACCCCCACCACCTCGTCCACCGCCCGCCGGACCGCTGACATCAGCAGAAGCCGGGGAGCCAACAGGGTGCCGTCGTTCCGAAGGAGGGCCTGGGCCACCCTCTGGACGGCCACCCCGACCACGGGTTCGATCTGGGATTGGTCGGCCAGGAGGAATGAGGCGGTCTGGATTGCCGCTGGTCCATGCTGGTCGAGGAGGTCGCCGACAACCGCATCGGGTTCAGCTGCCTCTTGGTCCCTGTCCTGGTGGGTGAACCGCACGTCCGGTGGCCTCCTGTGCGTCGCTCCAGCGCACAGAGTCCATCGGCAGATCGGCGGGGTTCCTGAGGGGGACCAGGCTCAGGCGAGCAGGGAAATCAGGGCCCACACGGCGGTCAAACCACCGATGAGGATCTGGAGTGCGGTTCGCCCGCGGGGGGCGGTCCCGAGATCGCCCTCGCGCTTATGCTCGGGGGGGCGTATGAGCGCCGCCACGTTCCCCACGACCAAGGCGCCACCAAGCGCCAGCATCAGCCATGGCAAGAGAGCCTGATAGTCACCGAGCACGGCACCACCATGGCGTCATTCGGCGCCGCGACGCAACCCTGGGCCACCCCCCCATAGGGCCGTTGGCTCATCGCGAGGAAATTGATAAAGAGCAGGGGGTTGTTCGTCGAACCTATACATGTCGGCGGATTCGCCCCCGCCGGCAACGGGGTATACGGGGCGGGAGAAACCGACTCCCTCCATACGCATCGCCACCAGTGCTCTCAGGGTGCTGGCGCCTAGGTGACTCCCGCTCCGCCCCACCCTTCCAAGCTCTTTCATCAACACCACAACCGCCTCCCTCCGGGGAGGTGGTTTGGGTTGGACCCAGGCTCCCACCTACTCGAAGTCGGTGTCAGTGACCTCGCCGGTCACCTCGATGGTGACCATGGTGTCGGTACCTTCGGCCCGCGAGGTGTGGATGTACATGGGGGCGCCGGTGGCCTCGTCGAAGCAGTACTCGGTGATCGTGCCCAGCGGCGCGGCGGGAATGAACTCGCGCAGCACCAACTGCCAACAGCCAGCGGCAGTACCGACCACCGTGTAGGTGCTGTCTGCGCCGGTCACCAGCGCGGTGAGCTCGGCCCGCTCCTGGTCGCTGAGCAGGGCGCCCACCTCGGTGCCGGTGATCGTGCGGACAACCTGGCGGGGTGGGCGCTGCACCAGCTCGAACCGGTTGCTGATCGAGGCGCCGGTGTCGACCTCGCGGCTGATGTCGGCGAGGATCCGGAAGGTGGAGTCGAGACTGCGCTCGTAGTCAGCGAGGAACCCATCGACGGCGGCCGATCCCCTGATGGTCACTTCGTCGCCGGGGTCGAACAGCGCCGCGGTGCTGTTGGGCGAAGCGGCCGTCGCGTTGGTGGCGTCGTCCCGGTTGAGCACGAGCAATGCGGCCAGCACGGTCGCGAAGGCGACCGCCATGACCCCAACCGTGGCCAAGGTCTGACGCCGTCCCTCCATGGTCGGCAGTATCGGACTCGGCGAGGGGAAGGGGGTGGATACTGGGCACCATGGCCAACCCAGAACGAGCGCGGTCGCGATGGGCGGCCCTGACCATCCGGCTCGGGGTCCGGGGGGACGCGGCCACTGCGGCCCAAGCGCTGGGCGAGCAGCTCATCGATGCCTACACCGGCCCCCGCCGCCATCATCACGACATCGGGCACGTGGTCGAGGTACTGGACGCGGTCGATTCCCTGCTGGGTCCGAGCGTGCCGGTCGAGGCCGAGCTGGCCACCTGGTTCCACGATGCGGTCTACGAGGGCCGGGCCGGTGACGATGAGCGGGCGTCGGCCCTGTGGGCCCGCGAGGTCCTCGGCGAGCTCGGACTAGACCCGGCCCTGGTCGAGCGGACGGCCGGCCTGGTGGAGGCAACGGTCAACCACTCCTGTGGGCCCGGTGACGATATCGGCGAGGCCTTCCTCGACGCCGATCTCTCCGTGTTGGGAACCGACCCGGTCCGCTACGACACCTACGTGAGCGCGGTGCGACGCGAATACGGGCACCTCGACGATCAGACCTGGCGGACCGGGCGGGCCAACGTGCTGACCGCGCTGCTCGACCGCCCCCGACTGTTTCTGTCGGAGGCCGGGCGGGCCCGCTGGGAAGATCAGGCCCGGGCCAACATGACCCGGGAACGACGAAGACTGAAGGCTCAGTAGCCACCGTCGTCGCGGCGAGCCATGTCGTCGAAGCGGGTGTACTGGCCCCGGAACGCCAACATGACCTTGCCCACCGGCCCGTTGCGGTGCTTGGCCACGATGATCTCGGCCATACCCTGGTCGGGCGATTCGGCCTCGTAGACCTCGTCGCGATAGAGGAAGATCACGACGTCAGCATCCTGCTCGAGTGATCCGGACTCGCGGAGGTCCGACAGGATGGGCCGCTTGTCGGTGCGAGCCTCGAGCTGGCGGTTGAGCTGGGCCAGGGCGATGACCGGCACCTCGAGCTCGCGGGCCAGGATCTTGAGGCCACGGCTGATCTCAGAGACCTCGACCTGACGGCTCTCGGCCCCAGAGCGGCCGGTCATGAGCTGGATGTAGTCGACCACGATGAGACCGAGGTCGCCGACCCGGCTCTTGAGCCGGCGGGCCTTGGCCCGGATCTCCATGACGTTCACGTTGGGGTTGTCGTCGATGTACATGGGGGCCTCGGCGAGGCGGCCTACGGCGTGGGAGATCTTGGTCCAGTCTGCTTCGTTCAGTCGACCGGTCCGGACCCGGGAGGAGTCGACCAGGGCGTCGGAACACAGGACACGTTGGGTCAGCTCGAGCTGGCTCATCTCCAACGAGAAGAACAGCACCGGCTTACCGGCCTGCATGGCGGCGTTGGCGGCCATGCCCAGTGCGAAGGCGGTCTTGCCCATGGCCGGCCGGGCCCCGATGACGTAGAGGGCTGACGGTTGGAGGCCGGCGAGGAGCTGGTCGAGGTCGTTGTAGCCGGTGGGCGTACCGGTGATGGCCTCACCCCGTTCGTAGAGGAGCTCGAGGCGATCGAGGGTGTCGGACAGGAGGTCCTTGATCTCGGCCGTGCTGTCGATGACCCGACGTTCGGCGACCTGGAAGATCCGGCTCTCGGCCTCGTCGATGGCCTTGGTGACATCGTCGGGAAGGCCGTAGCCGATCTCGGCGATCTCGTTACTCACCTGGATGAGCCGCCTCAACAAGGCGTACTCCTCGATGATGGTGGCGTAGTGGCCGGCGTTACCAATGGCGGGGGTCCCGGCCTGGATGGTGACCAGGGTCTGGGGTCCGCCCACCATCTCGAGCAGGCCGGCCCGCTTGAGTTCTTCGGCGACGGTCACCGGATCGACCGGCTCGCCCACGCTGTAGAGGTTGGTGATGGCCTCGAAGATGTGGCCGTGGGCCGGCTTGTAGAAGTCGTCGGCCGCGGTGGACTCGACCGCCACCGACACTGCGTCGCGGCTGAGCAACATGGCTCCGAGCAGGGACTCCTCGGCCTGGAGATTGTGAGGGGGGACCCGCCCAATCTCGGGGGGAGCGTCATGGAGGGACATCAGATTCCACCCTGCCCCGATTGTCCTGTGGGTATCCAGAGGACAAGCGGACTAGTTCTCGGGACAACCCCATGGCTACGGGGGAAGAGGTTGCGGACAACACTGTGGACGACTCGCGCCGGGGCGCTACCTATCCACATGTTGTCCACAGCTGTGTGCGGAGGGTGGTACGGGTGACCACCCTCAGCGATCACTACCCCGCTTGGGCCTTCGGGCTCCGCGCCGTACGGCTCATGCGGAGGCGACCTCGACGGTGATGGGGAACTCGACCTCGGGATGGAGCTTGGCCATCACCGTGTGGGTACCGAGCTCCTTCAGGGGCTCCTCGAGGTTGATCGAGCGGCGGTCGATCTCGAGACCGGTTTGGTCCTGGACCGCGGTGGAGATGTCACTGGACGAGACCGAACCGAACAGACGACCCTCGGGGCCGGCCTGGGCCTCGATGTTGATGATCTGGGGCACGAGCACCCGAGCCACTTCCTGGGCCGCGTCGCGAGCCTTGGCCGACTTCACGTCGCGGGACTGGCGCATGGCCTGAGCCTGCGCCTCGGTGCCCACGGTGGCCCGGAAGGCCAGGCCCTTGGGGACCAGAAAGTTGCGGGCATAGCCGTCGGCCACTTCGACCACCTCACCGGCGTTGCCCAATCCCTGGACGTCGTCGCGCAATACCAGCTTCATGCCTCGCTCGTCTCCTCGACCGTCTCGACTGCCTGCTCGCCACCTTCGATGCCCTCGAGCTCAGCATCGCCCTCGGCAGAGCCAGGAGGCGGTGCGGTGGGGCGCGGGGCCGGACCGTCAGCGCGGGCGGCCGACGAATCGCGTCGATCGTTCTTGCGCTGGGTGGTCACCCGGTTGGTGTAGGGCAGAAGCGCCATCTCGCGGGCGTTCTTGATGGCCATGGCCACCTTGGACTGCTGCTGGGCGCTGTTGCCGGTGACCCGACGAGCCCGGATCTTGGCCCGGTCGGACATGAACCGGCGAAGCAGGTTGATGTCCTTGTAGTCGACATAGTCGACCCTCTCCTGGGTCAGGATGCTGATCTTCTTCTTGGAGCGGCGGGCGTTGTCCTTGTTCTTCCCGCGCTTGGGGGTCTTCGCCATCAGAAGGGCTCCTCATCGTGGTCGTAGGCCGGGGCACCGGCTGCTGGTTCGTTCGCAACGGGACGGCTGCCGCCACCTCCGCCGGGGCCACCGAGGTTGGCGCCACCTCCGCCCTCGCGGCGTTCGTTCTTCTGGACCTGAGCCGTAGCCCAACGGAGGCTGGGGCCGATCTCGTCGGCGACCACCTCGATCTTGGAGCGCTTGTCACCCTCCTGGGTCTCCCAGCTGCGCTGCTCGAGACGACCGGTGACCATCACCCGGGTGCCGCGGCTGACCGACTCGCTCACGTTCTCGGCCATCTGAGCCCAACAAACGATGTCGAAGAACGACACCGCTTCTTCCCATTCCTGGGTCTGGCGGTTCTGCCAGCGGCGGTTCACAGCGAGGCCGAAGGTGGCCACCGCCTGCCCGCTGGGGGTGAACCGGAGCTCGGGGTCGCGGGTGACGTTGCCGACCAGGTCGACGTTGTTTCCTGCTGCCATGACTGACTCCTAACTGGCGGCGGCCGCGCCGTCGCCCAATAGTCCGCGACGCTCGGCCTCGTGGTCGGGCAGGCGCAGAACCTTGTGGCGGACGACACCGTCGTCGAGGCGAAGAGTGCGCTCGATCTCGTCGAGAGCGTCCTCGCTGAGGATCTCGAGAACCACGTAGAACCCTTCGGTCATGTGGTTGATCTCGTAGGCGAACCGGCGGCGCCCCCACTTGTCAGTGGAGGCGACCGAAGCATTGATCTCCGCTACCTGTTCGTCGATCCGGTTGAGCCTCGCCTGGATCTCGGCATCTCCGAGCTCCGTGTTGAGGATGATCATGAGTTCATAGGCCCGCATACGGACTTTGCCTCCCTTCGGTCCCACCGGCGAGTTCCGGATGGGTACCCCACCTGGCTGGTGGAGCAGGGTTGATGTGACCGCTCGATGGTAGTGGGTTCGACCCGGTATGCCTCATTCCCCCAGTGTGACGAAGGGGTGTGACAGTGCTTTGGCCGCCTCGGGGCGGCTGGCCACAGACGCCCCGAAACAAGCATCCTCCCAGCCCCCTCGCTGCCGAGCGCTCTGCTACGCGGTGTCGTCTCGGGGGCCCTGGGGTGGAGGCGGCATGGCCGCGGCCCGGCGGGCATCCTGGCGACGGGTCAGCCAGCGGGCCACCGCCCAGAGCACGAACGGGACCCAGATGAAGGGCAGCAGTGCTGCGACGATCAGGATGAGGATGCTACCCACGTAGGCCAGAGCCCCGAGACTGCCCGTCAGGGTGTCGACGAAGCCGGGCAGCGAGTCGTCCTCGATGACGTCGAGCTCGACCTGCTCGCCCTGCACCTCGACACCGATGCGCAAGGGCTCGCCCTGCTCATCAACGGCCACCGCGGTGACGTCGACCGCGACGTGCTCGAAAGCCCCGACCTCGGTCTTTGCCCAGGCCACCAGCGTCTCACCGGGGTGCAGGTCGACGTAGCCGCCGACGAAGGTGAAGTCGTCGGGGTCGATGTCGAGCGAATGATCGCGGATCTCGATGTCGTCCAGGTTGGTGGTGCCGGTGTTGGTGACCTCGACACACAGGGTCAGTGTCCGACCCTCGTCGATGGTGAGGTCGTCATCCTCGCCGGGGCAGCGATCTCCCTCGTCGTCGCCCTCGTAGGCCGTGGCCTGCCATTCGAGAACCGGCTGGGGCTGGGGTGGGGTGGGCTGGCGCAGGGTCAAGAAGATGGTGGCCAGATCGACCTGGTCCTGGAGGGTGCGCAGCTGGCCCCGCAGGGTCTCGAGGTCGGTCTCCCGGTTGAGAAGCTCACGCTCGAGGGCGGCGATGGTATCCAGGTC